>JAUHZF010000006.1 GCA_030426145.1 Polyangia bacterium | reverse complement strand
GTCGAGCTGGTCGAAGCCCACCAACAGGAAGCGCCGCTCGACCCCGGACTACCCAAGTCGACCCTACGCGAACGGCTCACCCAGATGGCCGACGCCGAGGTCACCGAAGCGGCGCTTCAGTACCTCGTGGGTCAGAAGCGCCTCGTCGATGCGCGCGACCACATGCACACCCCGAGCTTCCGCGGCGCCCAGGCCGACGCCGAAGCCGCACACGCCCTCGCCCACGCCCGTGAGGCCCTGGTCGAAGCCAAATGGCAGGGCCTCACCGAGAACGCGATCAAGGCCAAGCTCGACATTCCGGTCAAACAGGTTCGTGCGGTGATGGCCGCGCTCCGCCGCGAGGGTCGAGCCATGTCGGCGGGCGGGATCTGGTTCGATACCGACGGCGTCGCCGAGCTCGAGGCCGCCATCATCGCCCACCTGAAAGAGAACGAGGTCCTCACCATCGCCGTGATGAAGGACATCTGTGGGCTCGGACGCAAGCAGGTCATCCCCTTGCTCGAGTACTTCGACCACAAGAACCTCACCCTGCGCGACGGCTCCGACCGCCGCCGAGGCACCGCCTTTCCGAAGTAGCGCCATCGCCGTGGCGTGCGAAGACCGCCGCCACTACGCTCTCGGGCATGTCGGAACTCCAGGAAGAGCTCGGGAACATCGACACATTTCTGAAGCTGTCCCCCGAGGCGCGGCAGAGCCTCGCGACGAGACTGGCAAAGCACCTCAACGGGGCCGAAGACCTCTGGGAAGCCCGCCCGGAGCTGGTGGGGAAGCGCCAGCTCATCGTGCTCCATCACAAGGGGGATGGCCTCGACTACGTGGTCATCCCTGGTGGCCGCCTCCTCATGGGGATCAGCGACGGCGACATCGCCGCCCTCGAGGCTCATGTCGAGTGGCAGGAAATCTACCCAAAGCTCATCGAGGCACAGCGTGGGGCGAGCGCTCCCCCGCGTGAGATCGACATGCCGGCCTTCCTATGCACGCGGCACCTCGTCAGCGCCGACGACGTGGACCGCCTCGGCGACGGCGACCAGGGCGACGAGTTCCTTCGCGACGACGCGCGCCGCTTCGCCGATCGGCTGGGCGCCCGACTCCCCTCTGAGGCCGAGCTCGAGTGGCTCGCGCGCGAAGGCGGCGCCACCTCGTTCTGTTGTGGGGCTGACGTCGAGCTCGAGGAGGAGGGCTTCGTCGCGCCGGACCTCGACAGCGGCTTCGGCCTCGAGGGCCTGATGCTGCCCCAATGGGCCGACGACGACTGGCACGACAGCTACGCTGGCGCCCCGTCTGGTGCCGGTGCTTGGCGCGACGACGCTCCCACTGCGGCCGTCGTGCGCGGTGCGGTCACGGAGGGTGTCGAAGAGCCGCCGGCCCTCGTCTATGCGCTCGCGGGCTATCGCGTGAAGAAGCCGATAGCCGCCGAACCCGACCCCTACGGCGATGACCTCGCCTTGCTTCGCCTCGTCCGCTCCGTCGCTCTCTGACGGACCGCTAGCTCGAAGATGCCTTGGGGTGCACGCCGCCCGCGTTGTGTGCGGTGTAGGCCTGCTGTGCGTTGCCCCAGCTCTGGTAGCCCGCGCCTCCGATGCGCCCCCGCTCACGGTTGACGTTGCGCGTGTCCCGCTCGCGAATGTTGCTGCCCTGCAGCTGGTAAGCCTGCTCGAGGGTCATCTGGGAGCCGTTCCTCAAGGTCAGCATGTCGGTGCTCGCCGGCCCCCCGAAGCGCGGGGGCTGTCCCGACGAGTAGGTCACACTGCTCGCGCCGGTGTCGGCGGGAAACTCATAGCGGATGCTGCCCATCTGGTTCTGCTGGGCGAACGCGTGCATCGCTCGGTGGCAGTTGACGCAGGGTGGCTTCTCACCGCGCATGGTCACATTGCGTCCACGCAGGACGTTGCCTCTTCCCGCCGCCTCGCCTTGGGTGCGAATGTCCTGCAGGCGCGCCAGAACCGCGCGCTCGCTGTGAGCGCGAGATTGAGTCTGAAAGAACGAGTCGTCGAAGCTGTCGTAGCCAGATGAATACTCCTCACCGGCTGTCATTCCCGGCACGTCGGACTGCCGGATGTAGACCCCGTGCGCGAGGCCATAAGGATCGATCCAGGCGATGGGGTTGACGCCATAGGCGTAGAAGTTGTGTCCGCCTTCGAGACCGATGGGGTCGGGGCTGATGTAGCGACCCGCGTCGGGGTCGTAGTAGCGGTGACGGTTGTAGTGGAGCCCGATCTCTGGGTCGTCGAGCTGACCCGGGTAGCGAAAGCTCGTGCTCGCGCCTGCGCGGGCGTCGAGGCGCACCCTCCCGAAGGTGTCGCGCTCGAGATGCGCCAGCAGCCGCCCGCGGCCATCGACGATGTCTTCCGGTGCGCCGATGAGGTCGGGAACGAGATACTCCCAGCGTGACCGCGCGTCGCTGCGCTGGGCCACGGGCACGTGATCTCCCTCGTCGCGATAGACGAAGGTCTGCGTCGTCTCGGCGCCAGTCGCGCCGTCCATCACCGTCTCGTGAAGGGGGCGTTGTCCGTCCCACACCCAGCGGGTGGATGTGACGACGAGATCGTCGCGCAGCATGCGCTTGGCGATACGACGATTGAAGCCGTCGTAGTCGAACTCGACTCGACGCCCATCTGGCAAGTCGACGGCCGAGAGGTTGCGCCACCCGTCCCAATGGTACCGGGTGGTCTCCTCTGCCCCAGCCCCCGTCTTTCTGTGCTTCGCGATGAGGAAGCCGTCGTCGTCGTAGGCGTACCGGGTATCGCCCATGACCTGCAAGCGATCGCCCGTAGCGTAGGCGCGGGGCTCACCGCCTTCATCCGTGCGCCGGTAGTTGGCATTGGCGTCCGCTTGCCAACGCTCGCTCACGTCGTCGGTCGTCTTGGCGGTCAGGTGACCACGAACGTCGTAGTCGTAGGCGATGGTCCCGTCGTGCAGCGACTTGACCATCGAGACCTCGTCGACGGGCGTGTAGTCGTAGTGCCGATCTGCCTGACCCTCGAAGATGCTCAGCCGATCTGGCCCCTCAGAAGGCTCGGGGTCGGTGCCCAGAACCTGGCGCCGGCGCACCCGGCCCACTGCGTCGTGGTGGTCGACGACCTGGCCGCCCTCGGGGAGATGCCAGGTCCCCACGTCGCCGAGGGGCGTGTGGGAGAAGCCCACCACTTGGGCACCCCCCGAGCGAACCTCACGCACCCGACCGTCACCGTCGCGCAGGAACTCGGCTTCATGGCCCAGCGAAGAACGCAGGATCGCACGACGACCCGTGGGGTCGCGCTCGGTCTCGACGTGGGTCGCCTCCCCACCGAACAAGTGGCTTTCGCCGACCACGGCACCCGTGGCGTCGCGCCGAATGTGGATGCGGCTCGAGCCCGAGACGATGGCCACCAGCTCGGAACGCTCGTCGTACTCGAGTTGTCGCTCACTCTCATCTGGAGCGATGACCTTCACGATCTGTCCGATGGCGTTGCGCTCGTAGTGGGTCTTCCCACGAGCGTCTTCGACCCAGACCGGGCGGCCACGTGGGTCGAGCTCGAACCTACGGGTGGTTCCATCGAACGTCACAGACCCCACGACGCGGCCCGCACCATCGTACGACCACGCGTGCACGGCACCGGTCTCGGAGACCACCTTGGTGACCCAACCCTCCCGGTTGAAGAGGGCGTTCGCCTCACTGCCATCGGCGTAGACGACCCGACACAGCCACCCTAGGCCTCCCCACGTCAATGTGGTCGTGGCGCCGTCTGGGCGCGTGTGGGAGACCGGGTTGCCGAGACCGTCGTAGGTCGTGCTCCATCTCCGTCCCAAGGGATCTTGTGAGGCCACGATGCGACCGGCCACGTCGTGGCTGAAGGTGGTCGCCTCCCCATTGGCCGCGGTGACGCTGACCATCCTTCCCCAGTAGTCGTACTGGTAGTGGGTCGTCGCGCCGCTCGGCATTCGTACCGAGGTGCGGTTGCCGTGCCCATCCCAGGTGAAGCGAGCGACCTCACCACGCTCGTCGATCTCCTCCACCGCCATCCCGCGGTCGTCGAGTCGCCATCGCGATACCCCGCCGAGTTGATCGGTGAGCGAGACGACGTCACCGTCGAGGTTGCGCTCCATGAGCACCTGGCCCCCGGCCGGATCCACGGCTCGGACCTCGCGCCCCTCGACGTCTCGCCACCACGCGATGGTCTGGCCGAGGCCGTCGATCTCTTCGACGACTTCGCCCACGGCGTTGTGGCGCCACTCGGTCACCGTGCCGTTGGCGTCCACATGACTGAGCACGCGGCCCGTTTCATCGAATGTCCGCGTGACCACCGCCCCACTGCCATCGACGGCCTTGCCCACGCCCGAGTCGCTGTGAACGAGTCTCTGGATACGAATGGAGTCGACGACGGTGGTCGCCTCCTCGTCCAGATAGTCGAGCTTACAGTGCATGATGCCCTTCGCCGGCGTACCGTCGACGAGGGCTTCGGGAAGCGATGGATCGAGGGCCGGGTCCAGACCGTGCTCGCGCTGTCCCCAGGTCTCGATGCAGCGACCGCTCGTGTCGTAGCGGTAGTGGAAGATGACGCCGGTGGGAAAACGCTGCTCCACCAACCGATGCTCGTCGTCGTACCGGTATCGCCAGGCATGGCCATCCCCATCGGTGACCTGCACGAGGTCTCCGCGATGGTCGTACTCGTACCGAGCGAACACCAGCTGACGCCCGTCGGGACTCGGCACACTGAGCTGCTGAAGGCGACCTTGCCGATTGCGCGACAGGACGATCGTGCGGCCCCCGGTGTCGGTGATGCGGACCAGCCGGCCCGCTTCGTGATGAAACTGAACGACCCCACGCTTGCGATAGCTGACGAGAAACAGGCGGATCTGACCGTCTTCGTCGCGGCGAAAGTGGTGGTAGAACTCGTTGCCCGGCCGAAGGATGTAGCCATCGCGAAACCGAACCAGGGCCCAGTTCTGCCAGTGGGCTACGTCGCCGTCCTCGCGGAGCAGAGGAAAGTACATGTCGAGGCCCGACCCGTTGCGTACGCGGATCGCCGTACGGCCGACCTCGAAGCTCCAGTCGATGTTGAAGCCCCAGTTGGCCCCGAGGCCGTGATCGACACCACCCCGAGACGATGAGTACTTCCTCACGATCTCGAGATTGAAGAAGCCTTTGAGAAAGAGGTCGGTCTTGGGGGTGGTGAAGACCGCTCCGGTCAGGGCGTCGACGGGGTCGCCCGCCGAGAAGGTATTGCTGCAACTCGTGCAAGAGGCCGTGTCGCCGTTGCCGCATGCCCCCGAGTTGTTTCCCCCGCCGTTTGCGCCGTCGCCACCGTCTTCTCCGTTGGCGCCCTGCTCACCGCCAGCGCCATTGCCGCCCTTGCCGCTGCCGCCACCACCACCGCCGCCACCGCCCATGACGAAAGCACCGGGGTTCATTCCAGGAATGGCGGGGATGTTGGGAGCAGGGGCCGTACGGGGCATCGGACGCGTCGCAGTCTACTTCAAAGGGACGAAGCCAGGAGCCAGTCCTCGATTGGGTTGGAAACCTCCCCCGCGCGCTCGCCGAGCAGGTCGAGCAAGACCTCGGAGGTAGGGGTCGACGCCACACGGGGAGGCGCGATGCGGTCGTCGACGAGAGTGACGACCCAGGCATCGACGACCTCGATCACCTGAGCGTCGACCTCCTCGGGCCGGCACGCTACGCCTCCGACCCGCAAGCTCACCAGCGCGTGCTCGGGCGAAGGCTCGCTTCCCGTCTGCCGAAGCTGTTCAGCCAGCGAGTGGGGGGCCGAGATCGTCGACGTCTCACCGGGTCGTACGAGCAAGGTTCGTTGCGGACCAAGGTTGAAGACGCGGAGCGCGTGATCACCCTCGGTCACGAGAACGGTGAATACGAGACCGTCACCATCGCCACCTCCGGCCTCGGTCACGGAGGATTGAACCTGCTCTACGAGCCCCGCTCGATGTCGGTCGAGATCTGACGCCACCGGCAGTGAGGCCAACCGCGCAACGAAGCCATCCGCGATGGCGCGCGCCATCTCCCCGCCCGTGTCATGGCGACCGACCATCGCGCGACACGCCACCGCCCAACCGTCGCCTGCCACGGCCAAGCGTGCGTCTCGGGGCTCTCCTCCGTGGGCGATGAGCTGCATGACCATGGTGTCGGGCTAGTAGACGGCCCCGGTGTAGTAGGTCGTCTTGTCACGAAGGTCGGGGTCCGACTGGATGTGCTGGTGTTCCTGATGGGTGAGGGTACCGGGCACGATGCCCCCCTCCGGAACGTTGAAGTAGATCTCGTCGCAGCTGTCGATCTCGGGTCGCATGGCCTCGATGGTGCCTGGGAGCTCCGACAGATTCCTTCCCCCGAACTGCCGCTCCTGACCTTGAAGGTGCTGCTTACCAGGCATCGGAACCGCGATGCGCTGGTCGCCGATGATCATGCCGTTGCCCCCATAGTGGCCAAGCCAGACGCGGTCCTTGTCTCCCGCGGGCTGGAAGTCGACATCATCGATGTGTTGGGTGCCTTCGGGAATGATGCCGCCGTGCGCGGGTGCCCCATCGCTGAGCCCGAGCAGATCGACCACGAGGCTCGGGGCACGATTGAAACCGAAGAGGTTGAGCCCTCCCGCGATACCGATGGGGTCGGCGCTGCACCAGCTGGCGGTGGCTGCGTCGAAGTAGCGATAGCGCGAACAGCTGAGACCCGTCTCCGCGTCGTAATACTGACCTAGAAGGCGGAAGGGCGACGAAGGTGACCAGGACCGACCCTGGGTGGCCTGCGCGGATTGCTCCTCGACGAGCGCGCCCCAGGCCGTGTGAGCGCCGGCCCAAGCCACTTCACCGCTGCGGTCGATGAGCTCGCGAACGATCCCGACCTGGTCCGTGACGCAGGTAAAGACCTCGCCCCGCTCGACCTGCAGGAGCGGGACCCCGGACCTCGGGTGGTGGATGAACACGCGCCAATCGCCGCCGTCGGCGCGATCGGCACACAGCACATCGCCGTCCCACAAGAAGTCGACTGCCGACAGCACCTCGCCTTCGTCATCTAGATGCTCCTTGCGTCGGCGGCGCCCATGCGGGTCGTAGTGGTAGCGGGTGCGGGTGCCGTCCGGTAGCTCGGCCCCGACGAGCCGGTCACGACCGTCCCAGTGGTACAGCGTCGTGGCGCCCTCCGCCTCCACACAACGAACGCGGCGACCTCGCGCGTCGTGCTCGTAGCGGGTCTCTCCAACCGACTTCACCGGCTGACCCGCTTCGGCCTCCCACTTCTGTTTTGGCGCGCCGAGACCCATGAGCGCCATCTCGATCGCGCCCCCCTCATCGACGCGGAAGGCCTCTTGGTGTTCGCCACGGACCAACGTGAGCAATCGGTCGGCCTGGTCGTAGGTAAAATCCGTCGTTCCCCACCTCTGGTCGTCGATGCGGTCGACCCGACCCCCGCGGTCGTAGCGGTACAGGCGCGTGACGGCTGCCCGAACGCCTTCCGACGGAGAAGCCATTCTCACCGTTTGGCTAGTGAGCCGCCCCTCGAGGTCGACCTGCTCGTCGATCGTGAAGCGGTGGTTGAAGGCGGCGTCTCCCTCACGGCGATCGCGGGCCGCGTAGGCCTTCGTACGCCTGTTCCCCGACGGGTCGCGCCCGAAGTCGAGACGATGGCTCGTATGGTCGTCGAGGTCGTGGGTGAGCGCCACGAGCGCATCGGCGGCGTCGTAGCGATAGCGCGTGACGTGGCCCCCGGGGAGCGTCCGCGCCACCCGACGCCCGAGCACGTCGCGCTCGTGCTCGATGACGTGGCCGTTCTGGTGCTCACGCACGACGTAGCCGAACGCGTCTCGCTCGTAGATCTGCTCGAGGGTCTCACCATCGCGCTGGAACCGTACGCGAAGCAAACGCCCCATCACGTCACGTTGGTAGAGGGTGCGCGAGCCATCGGTGGTCCCCTCTTCCACGAGTCGACCGTCGACGTCGTAGGCAAATGCGCGCGCTTCGCCATCGTCGTACTGAACTTCTTCGATCCGACCTGCCGCGTCGTAGAGATACGACTGGCTGCGCCCATCGAAGGCCGTCTCCTTGCGCAATCGGCCCGCCTGATCGCGCTCGAAGGTGTAGGTCGCACCGCTCGGGTTGGTGATCGAAGCGAGGCGTTCGAACGCCGTGTACGAGAACACCCACCGCCCACCCGACGGATCGATCATCTCCGTCATGGTGCCCATGCCCTCGTGCCGGTAGCGCCACTTGCGGCCGTCTCGGTCGATGCGCTCACGCACCCGGTTCATCTCGTCGTAGCGGAGCTGGGTGCGGGTTCCGTCCGGATGGGTGACGAGCGTGCGACGACCCAGCGCGTCGTAGCGCACGCGCGTGACGGCCCCGGTGGGGTCGGTGCGCGAGGTCGCTCGGCCGAGCGCGTCGTAGGTAAAGGTCGTGATCCTCCCCAGCGCGTCGGTCTCGGTGGCGAGGTTGCTGTGTTGGTCGTAGCTGTAAGCGGCAACCCTTCCGAAGGGTCCATCGATGGCAATGACACGCCCCCGACGATCGCGGGTGAAGGAGAAGGTCGCCCCGGACGGCCGACGAACCGTGGTCAGGTCACCGTACTGGTCGCATTGAAACGAGAACACCTGACCGTCGGGATTGATGCGCTTGGACGGACGCCCGTACACGTACTCGAGCTTGGTCTCGTGGTCGTCGGCGTCGACGACCCGTGTGAGTTGACCGAGCTCGTCGTACCAGTAGCGCGTACCTTGACCTGCGCCATCGACGTCGGCGATGAGGTAGTTGTCCTGATCGAAAGCCCTCTCCTCGAGCACGATGCCGTCGGGCGTCGTCTCGCGAACCATTCGACCCTTGTCGTTCCATTCGTAGACCCGCGACTCTTCGCCACGAGCAACGGTGCGCCGAGCCTCGACATCGTATTCGAACGACAGCTCGTAGAGGCCATCGGGACCCCAGGTCCGGACACAGCGATGGGTCTCGTCGTCGTAGGTGTAATGGAAGGAGACGCCATTCTTCACCGTGGCCGTGACCATGCGGCGCTTGTCGTCGTATTCGTACCCCTCGGCATGGCGACTGGCATCGACCACGCTGGTGAGGCACCCGTCCTTCTCGCGGTAGTGGTAGTAGACCGACGCGAAGCGGCGACCATCGACCTCCACCCTCGCTTCGTCGATCCGAAAGTGGTCGCCGTGACGACTCCACAGAAAGTCGATGACCCGCCCTACGCTATCGATGACCTTCGCCAGCCGACCGTGGTCGTAGACGAGCTCCACGCGATTCCCCTGGCGGTCTTCGATTCGCGTGAGCCATGCAGTGGCGCCCTCGTCTGCTTCGAAGCGGCGAAAGTGGTAGCTCAGCCGATCGTCCATCCGCTCGATGCGGTAACCATCATCGGTGGCGTGGAGCCACATGCGCTCGCGCCGGTGGTAGGTCGACTCTCCCACCGCAACGTGGCCGAAGGTGAGACGTCGTCCTTCTTCATCACGCAGGTGAAGGAGTCGCCCGTCGCGATCGACACGTTGCTCGAAACCGTGTGCCCAGCCCGGCCCTAGAGAGGCCGTCACGTCGTCGCGGCGGACCGAGTTGTAGAAGCGCGTGAGCTCGATGGGGATGAGCCCGGGAAGGGCGAAGTCGGTTTGGCGGTCGACCACGTTGCCGCTCACCACGTCGACCGGGTGGCCGTTCTGGCAGACGTGCTGGTCTGAGGGCGACGAGGAGTCACCGGGCGATGGCGCGTCAGCGCCCGAGTTGCTTCCTCCGCCGCTGCCCCCGCTGTTGCTGGGATTCTGCCCGCTCTGGCCGGGCGGCGCCGCTGCGCTGCCCCCGCCTCCACCACCCCCGCCAGCATTGCCGCCCGCACCGCTCGCGCTGCCGCCTCCGCCCGGGGAGATCGACTTGTTCATCTGTCCGATCGCGCCCGTGATCCCCATCATGCCCAGCTCGCTGATGACGAGCGGCGCTCCAAGCGCGGGGAAACAGGGTCCAGCGGTGTTGAGGCTGACGACCTCCTTGAGGGTGCCGGGCTCGTTGCCGTGGCACTTGTTCATCAGCGACCCCACGGTCACGACCTTGGCGCCTTCGATCTTGGTGCGCATGCACACGTCGGAGACCCCTTCGGCCACGGTCCCCACCGTGGGATAGGGAATGGGAATGGGGCTCGGCGCCGCGGGCGTGGTGCAGACACTCACCGCCATGCCGACCATCTGGTGGCCCGACTTGTCGGTGATCGGGTCCATCTTGAGGCACTTGACCTTACCCATGGCTCAGATCTCGTTGACCTTCTTGGTGAGCTGGATCTTCGAGGCGAGCTTGGCCACCAGGGGCGACTTGATGGTCACGCCGCCCCCATCGATCACGACCTCACTCTCGCCGCACTTGAGGGTGATGGTGCCCGATGCCTCGTACTTGTGAAACGCCCCGATGAAAGAAGCCATGCCCCCCGCCTGGATGGCGTGGCTCCCCTTGAGGCGGTCGACGATGGCGCCACCCACCATCGTCATTCGATCCCCACCGACCGTCTCGCTCTCGCCACCCTTGCTGAGCACGACGAGACCGAGCGCCGTTTCGTCCTTGTCGGACTCGGTCGACTCGGCGCGGTTGCCGATGACCACCTCGATGTGGGCCGCTCCCGCGCTCTGCGTCATGTTGCCGGACACGTTGAGGTTGATTCCATCCAGGGCCGCCACCCCCTTGAGTCCCCCGACCGACTCCTTGTGCGTTCCGGCCACGACGGCAATGCTGTGTCCTGGTCCCTTGGTGCGATCGGTATCGTCCTGCCCGCCCACCTCACCGTCGGGCCCGGCCATGTTCTGCTGCGACTGACCACCCCCTCCGGCACCGTCGAAGCCCATGGCATCGGCGATGGCGGAGTGGGCCGCCCCCACACCCGATGCAATGGCGCTGTTGGCCGCCGAGCTCGCCGCGGCGGAGCCGGATGCGATGGCGTTGTTGGCCACCGATGTGACGAGGTTTCCGCCGTCGACCGCGTCGCTCAACGGCCCTCCCCCGCTGGGACCATCGTCGCCCCCCATCGAACGCGCGAAGTCCCCCGCCCCGGGAAGGCCGCTCGCATCTCCCACGAGCCCGCCGATGGCACCAAGGTCGCCGTCGGCGATGGCCTGCATGTTGTTTCCGAGACCCTCGACTTGCGAGGTGAGATCCTGAATGGGTCCCAGCGCCTGATCCACGGCGCCCTGAACCTGCGCGGTCACGGCTTGTACGGCACGATCCGCCTGCTCCTGGAGAAACTCTTGAACCTCGCGGGCGGCCAGGGCGAGCAAGGCCTCGAGCGGATTCCCGTCCATCTCGAACTGGTCTCCACCCACCGTCGTGGATGCGGCCCCATGCACCGTCATCCCGGCCACGGCGTTCACCTCCACCTTGCGGTTGCCCCCCACCGTCACCGATTGGTCGGCGCCGATGGTGTTCTGAGACCCCATGGTGATCTTGACGTCTTGATTGCCCCCCACCGACAGCGACGAGTCGACGCCGATGGTCGTACTCTCGTTGTTGCCGACCGTCGTCTCCTTGTTGTTGGCGGTGGCCACCGTCATGTCGTGCTGGGCGCGCACCATGAGCTCCTCCGAGCCCGCCTTGTCCTCGAAGCGAATCTCGTTGCTCCCCTCACCACCCGGCGTCGAGCGGCTCATCAGCGACGTCCGCGACTTGCCGTCGGGAAGCGCATAAGGGGGCATGAAGGTGCCGTTGTAGAGCCGACCGGTGATGACGGGGCGATCTGGGTTGCCCTCGAGGAACTCGACGATGACCTCCCATTGGATGCGAGGGAGCACGAGCGAGCCACTCGACTGGAGCTGGGCCACGCGCATCCAGCAGGACGCCTTGTCGTCGTCGTGCTCACTCCGGCACCAGGGAAACTTCACCTTCACCCGGCCGTGCTCGTCGGTGTGGATGGCTTCTGGCTCCGCCCCCGCGGGTGCGACCACGCGCGCCGTCTGCGGTCCGTGGATGATGGGCTTTGGCGTTCGTCGCCGTGGCCGATAAGGCACCTCGAGCGGGATCAGCTCGGCGAGCACGTGATACGCCGTCGCCGACCCTTGACCGTGGTCTTCGTCGGCGAAGTGATGCACCGCCGATACGACGAAGTACTCCCCATTGAGATCGCCTGCGTCGGAGATCTCGAGCTTCCGCCCCGCCGCGACACGTGGACAGACCGCCTCGATGATCATCGTGCGACGCCAGGCCTCTTCCTCTTCGTAGCGAACCTGGGCGCGTCGTTTGCCTTCACTCGGCTCGGTGTACTCCCCCGGGTAGTCGTAGACTTCGAGGTCGGTGTCCGCGTCGCCCTCGAAGGTGGCGGTCATGTCGAGGTTGGGCGTCTCGAAGTTGAAGTCGCGGAGAACGAAGGTGCCCGCACGGACCCGGTGCTGCTCGCTCGGAATGAGGCAGAAGTCGGCGTCCATGGCGAGGTCCGATCGCGTGCGCGCAGGGAGTACGGCATCACCATCGATCGGAAGCGCGAGCATGGGGCTGTCGTCGCTGAGCACGACCGTGTCGCCATCGTCACGTGCCTCGACGCTGAAGTAGATGCCCTCGTCTTCGAGCAAGCGAGAGATGAAGGCCAGGGTGCTCTCCTGGTACTGCACGCAGTAGGTCCGCACGGGGTAGCTGCCACTCAGCGACCACTCGACCCTGGTGACGCCGAGCTCGGCGAAGAGCTCGTCACAGATCTCCTGAACCGTCTGCTCCTGGAAGATGCGGCAGTCGACATGCCGAGCGAGAACTGCGAGCAGGGGCACCACCGTCAGCTCGTAGACGTAGGTCGCGTCTTCCCCCAGCGACGAGGCGTTCAGGCTCACTTCCTCCACGAGCCCCTTGAACTGGTGTTCCGCGTCCTCGAAGCCCACGGATAGGACACAGGACTGCCCGAGCATCACGTCGGTGGGGACGTAGGTGACCAACGTGACCGTGATATGCAGCCGCGGCGGAAGTCCCAGGCGGTGCTCTTCCTCGAATCGTACGACCTTGTTGACGGGTTGATCGTCGATCGTGAACTCGCGTTTGAGTGAGCGGGCCATGTCAGTTGTCCACCACCAGAACGGAATCATCGACGACGTCGCCGTCGATCTTGAGCTTGAGGCCGAGAACGCTCACCACGGCGGGGAGCAAGATCACGGTCGAAGCACCCATGACCACCGACAGCATGGTTTCGGCTTCGATGGTGATGTTGTCGGCTTTGACCACGTGAGCCCCGGCTGCGATCTCGCTGTACATGCCGCCCGATGCCTCCGAGCGGTCGCCGTCGGCGAGGTTGATGATGGCGCCAGCGACCTTCTGGGTGAGGTTGCCAGTGACCTCCAGGCCACGACCACCATTGACGGCGATGACCTTGGCCGCACCGGCGGTCTCGCTGATCTTGCCCGCAACCTGAAGCGAGCGGTCGGTCGCAACGATGTCGACGAGGGCCGATGAGACCTCGTGCTTGTAGTCCTCGAGGGTTTCGTCGGTGATCGACCCGACCACCAGATCCAGCATTCGACCGCCGATGTCGACGGTGCTGTCCGCACCCACATCTCGCTTGTGGTCACCGCCGACCTTCATGTCGCGATTGCCGCCGATGTCGAGGCTGTGGTCCGCTCCCACCTCGTCCTGCAACTGGGTCTCCACGCTGACGGTCTGATTGCCGCCCACCGAGACCTCTTGGTTGGCGCCGGTGGTCGCGGTGAGACTGTTGGTGATGTTCTTCTCTTGGTTGGCACCCACCGAACGCGAGCTGTTGTTGGCGACGGACGTGGTGGCGTTGTTCTTGGCCGTGACCGAGGTGTCCTTCGATGCGTTGAAGAACATCTCCTCGGCGCCGGCGGTGTCGGTCATGCGGAGCTCGTTGGTGCTGCCTCCGCCGGGGGTGGTGGCCGTTTGCACGGAGCTTCGGCCGGCCTCGTCGGGCAGGTTGTAGGGCGGCGGGGTCACGGTGTTGTACATGCGCCCCATCACCAGCGGCCGGTCTGGGTCTCCATCGAGGTGTACCGTGCTCACCTCCCAACCCACGCGCGGGATGAGAACCGAGCCTCCAGTCGCGAGCTGACTGGTCCGAACGAACGGGCTCGATGAATCATCGGACGGGTCGGTGCGATCCCAATGGTATCTAATCGTGACCTCGCCGGCTTCGCTCGTATGCACCTCGGTGCCCGATGGACCCGTGGTGAAGGTCGTCTGTAGTCCGACCATCTCGGCCGCCCGCGTGGTGCGCGGCGGGCGGTACCGATGCTCCGTCGGCATCGCAACGAAACGATTGCGGGACGTCATGGCCTCGTCGCGCGCGCCGAGCCGCGGGGTCGTTCCCTCGATCTCGACCGAGACCACCATGTATTCCTGGTTGATGACGCCGTAGGGGTGGTTCTCGATGCTGAAACGAAGCCCTGGCCACAGGCTCAACGCGCCGGTCTCACCATGCACCAAGTGCCGTGATGCCTGGAGCTCATCGAGGAGAATCTTGGCGAGCTTCTCTGCCTCGGCGGGCTCTTTGCACCTCGCGGGGTAGTCGTAGACCTCGAGGACGTGGCTCCCGTCGTCGTCGCTCTCTACCTCGAACTCGACCTCGAGGCTGGGATTCTCCGGGTTGTAGTCCCGAAGCATGACCTTATCGGGCGCAACCCGCTGGGTCTGGGTCACGCGGGTCACGTAGTCGATGTCCTCGCTGAACCCCATGTCGTGTCGGAAGGCCAGCGTCGTATTTCCCGACACCTCACCGAGTCCGGTGGGCTCATCCCCGAAGAACAACACGTCGAGCCCGTCCACGTGGTGTACCGCGAAGTAGATGCCCTCTTCGGAGAGGATGCGTCGCACGAAGGCGAAGTCGCTCTCGCGGTATTGAACGGTGTACGTCCGGGCGGGATAGTCGCCCGTGACCTGCCATCGTTGTTGGTCGCTGGAGACACCGGCGCCCTCGAGCACCTCCGTCACGACGTCGACGACGCTCTTCTCTTGGAAGGTCCGGCAATTGGTGCGCTTCGACGCGCGCCACGGGTGGGGGGCAACCTGCAGCCTGAGAATGCTCGCGCCATCGTCCGTGAGAAACCGCTCGGCGAAGAT
Organism: Polyangia bacterium; assembly: GCA_030426145.1. Lineage (GTDB taxonomy): Bacteria > Myxococcota_A > Polyangia > Polyangiales > Polyangiaceae > JAPYTK01. The sequence continues at coordinate 57,099 of JAUHZF010000006.1, read as the reverse complement.
GACGTCCCCGAAGTAATGACGCTCACCCGAGCCATCGGTTCGCGTGAGATGAAAGCCTGCGCGCTTGCCAATGAGATCGCCGGGAGGGACTTGTTCCCCATCCTGTTCCGCTTCGAGCGTGAGCTCACTCAGCGCGCTGAGCCCCTCGCTCAAGGTGTACTTCAGAACCCGTAGCTCGGTGCCTTCGACCTCGAGGGTGGGGAGAGACTGGATCTTCACTTCCGCCATCGCATCCCCCTCACGCGAGCTTCAGCGAGCTGCCCATCTTCACGACGAGCAGGGTGTCGACCGTGATCTTCTTGCCTTTGATGACGATGGGCCCGCCCCCGAGCTTGAGCTCGGAGCCCCCGCCGATGAAGCTGCCGGTGGCACCGATCATGGCGATCATGGGCGCCTGGATGACCAGGTCGCCATCGAGCTTCTGGTAGTGCAATCCGCCCACGAGATTGGTCACCATGCCCCCGGCGCTCTGCTCGAGGTTGGCCTTGGTGGCGTGAAGCTCGGCCGCGACGGAGGTCAGATTCTTCGCTCCGCCTACGGTCTCGCCGTGGTCCCCCGCTACGAGGTGCACGGTGACGGCACCGGTGTCGTGGGTATAGTCACCACACACGTTCTCCTGGAGCGGCGCGATGGTGGCGTTGATCTGAGCCGAGCCGACCGTCTTTTCCAGGTTGCCGGTGATGCTGTGGCGAATGCCATTCTGAATCGTGGTCTGGTTGCCGGCCACGGCGTAGCTGCGGCTTCCGTCGATCTTCTCGACGTGGTCGCATGTGGCGTTGCTCTCGTCGTTGCCCCCCACCGAGATGCCCTGGCTCCCAGTGATGTTGTGGGTGAGATTGGCCCCCACCGATACGGACTGGTCGCCCCCGATGTCGATCGTCTCGTTGGCGCCGACGGATAGCGACTCGTTGACGGACACATGGTGCTTCTCGTCGACCCCCACCGTCTCGTTGCGGTCGTTGCCGACGCTCACGTTGAGGTCCTTCTGCGCGTGCCAGGTCATGCCCATGCTGCCCGCGTTGTCGGCCATCGAAATCTCGTTGTAGCCCCCCTCGCCAGGCGTGCTCCAGCTCTTGAGCGCGCCGGTTGCGTCGGCCCCGGGAAGGCTGAAGGGCGGCGGGTGCTCGGCGTTGTAGACACGGCCGAGCACGACCGGTCGATCCGGATCGCCGTCGATGAATGCCACCGACACTTCCCATCCGATTCGCGGCAGGATCATCGAGCCCCCCAGCCCAACCTGTGAGACGCGTATCCAGCAGCTGGAGGTGTGGTCGCGTTGACCAACCCGGTCCCAGTGAAAACGCACCTTGATGCGCCCAAACTCGTCTACGTGAAGGGCTTGCGCTTGGGTGCTGGAGCCCGTGACGACCGCCGTCTGAATGCCGTGGATCCGCGGACGCCGAGCGGTCATCGGTGGCGCGTAGGGAATACCGGCCGGGATGGCCTTGAAGGTGTTCTCACAGGCGACGCTCGCGTCCGCCACGTTCTGCATGCCTGAGGTTACGAGCTCGGTGACCACGAACGAGCCGTTGAGCTCGGTGGCCATGGCGCCATCGATGTGGAAGGGGCATCCGGTGCGCAAACCGATGGAGGTGCTGCTCCCCTCGAGGGTGTCGGCGTCACTGCGCAACGAGCGCATCCGGCCATCGGACATCTGCTGACCGAGCGCAGCATCGGAGAAGCCGGCTCCGTACTCGAAGTAGGGTGCGGGCATCACGTCGTCGGCTGGCGTCACGCCCTCCGGCGGAACCTCGGGCTTCTCGAAATCGTAGTCCCGGAGGGTGACCTCGGTGGTGCGCAACGCGCGCCGGCGCCGAACGTCGGCAAGCGGCTCGGTACCCGGGATCCCCTGCTGCATGGCGAAGTGCGTCACCGGCGTGTCGTCGCGGGACTCGAAGGCGGCGCTGTCGTCGGCGATGTAGAGCTCGTGCCCATCTGGTCCGTGTACGAACCAGTAGAACAGACCGTGGTCTTCGAAGAGTCGCGTGATGAAGTTGAGCTCGCTCTCCCGGAACTGAACCACGAACTCACGGGGCGCGTAGTCCTTGCTCGCAAGCCACGTCACCTTCTCGCCGAAACCCGACTCGTCGAAAATCTCCTGCGCGATCTGGATGACCGTCTTCTCCTGGAAGATGCGGCTGTTCTCACGATGGGCGAGGGCTGCGAGCGCGGGACGGATGCGCAGGGAGAAGTGAATCCTGCTCGCCACGACATCCGTCATCCGAGCCCGGTCGACGACCCCGTCGAAGAACCGCTTCCCCAGCTTGGCGTCGACCACCGCGATGGTGGCTTGCTGCCGCATGAGGTCGTCCACCACGAACTCGAAGTCGGCAGTGGAGAACTCGACCACCACGTCGTAGGGCGACGACATGCGCTCGCGGGCACGGAAGCGCGTGACGATGGCGTCGGCAGGTAGTGCCTCTGCGATCAGCTGAAAGTGTCCACCCTCTTCGGCCACGAGGGGATGATAGACCATGAGTCGCGCCGCGTCGGGGGTCGCGGCAGCCTCTCGGCGCTCAATCTGTTCGGATGACGCTCGGGGCGAACCGTCCTAGCGTCTCTCGGCGATGGACAGCCCTCGGCTGGACAACAAGACCGAGTTCGCGGTCTTTCCTCACCCGATGCTGGCGCACGAGGGCGATCGGCTCGTCGCCATGGTGAAAGCCTCGTTCGAGCTGACGCCCAAGGGAAACCTCGTGTTCGCGCCCCCCCGGCGGCAGCGCGGGATCCGGATGGCCGACATCCCTTGGGGCGACCCGGAGGTGAGCAGCATCGCCTACCCGGCCGACGTCTGCATTCGAAAGCCGGGCACGGACGTGATCGTGGTTGGGGTTGCGCACGCCCCCGGCGACAAACCCGTGCCGAGCTTCGACGTCCGGGTCGAGGTGGGCCGGTTGGCCAAGTCGCTCCGGATCTTCGGTACCCGTATCTGGGTCGATGACGGCCACACCCACTCGTCGCCGCAGCCCATCGCCGAGCAGGAGCTTCGGTACGAGTACGCCTACGGTGGCTTCGACGACAGCGACCCCCTCGACATCGTGGAAGAACCGCGAAACCCCATCGGCGTGGGCAAGACGCGGGGGAGCCTGAAGGATGGCCTCTTGCCCAACATCGAGGACCCCGGCGCCCTCATCACCGACGTGGACGTGACGCCTGCGCCAGCCGGATTGGGCGCCATCGGCCGGCACTGGGAACCGCGACGCAGCTTCGCCGGGACCTACGACGAAGCCTGGCAAGAGAGCTACGCACCGCTGCCTCCGCCCGACTTCGACGAACGCTACAACCTGTGCGCCTCGCCAGGGCTCACGGCCGTGCCCCCACTAAACGGGGGCGAACCGGTAGGCCTGCTCAACCTGCTTCCCGGGGGCGGCGCCAAGCAGTTCTCCCTGCCGAACATCGAGGTGACCATCGAGTTCCGCGTCGCCGGCCGTGAGCCCGAGACGTTCATTCCCCACCTAGACACCGTGCTCATCGACCTCCTCGCCACCAGCGCCGACAAGCCGCCTGCGGTCGAGCTGGTGTGGCGCAGCAGCATCAAGGCGCCCCGGCGGCAACGCGACGCGCAGATCGTCGTGCGGGAGCGCGTGCGGTCGTGAGCAGCCGTGCCGTCGTGGTGGGCGTCGGGGCCCGAACGTCGCTCGGGCTCGATGCACGTTCCACCGGGTTCTCGCATCGGGCGGGCGCGGCCGGCATGACCCAGTCCGCCCTGCTCGACGTCGACGGCGAGCCGGCCACCATGTGCCTGCTGCCCACCCTCGACCCGCTGTGCATCGGGGTCGAACGCGCGATGCATCTCGCGCTCCCCGCCCTGAAAGAAGCCGTGGCCGAGGTGCCGACCCTGTCGCAGATGCGGGTCAAGCAGATCTCCCTCGTCGACGCCTTCCTCAAGACACCGCGTGCCGACGGGTCCCGACCCGCTAGCGATCTGGGCACCGCCCTCGCGCGCGCAGGCACCTCCGCCTGCTCGACCGTGCAAGCGGTCGACGTCTTCGCGCTCGGTCCAGCGTCGCTCGGCTTCGCGCTCGAGAGCACCTTTCAAGCCCTCGACCGCGGCGGGTTCCAAGCGGTGCTGCTCTGCGGTGTGCACACCGACTACGACCCCACGCGGGTGCTCGAGCTGTCGACCGCGGGCCGGCTCTTCACCCGCGACCACCTCGACGCCCTCATCCCCGGCGAAGGCGCAGCCGCGCTCGTCGTCGTCCGCCGGGAGACCGCGATCACCCATCGCCTCCCCATCCTCGCCGAGATCCAAGGCGTGGCGACCGGCATGGAGAGCGCGCGACCCGACAACGACGAGTCCCCCTTCCGCGCTTTTGCCCTCACCTCGGCCGTGCGCGAAGCACTGGCTGTCCGTCGGGAGCACGACCAGCGCACCGGATGGCTGCTCACCGACTTGAGCTTCGAGCTTTTTCGGGTGCACGAGTTCCAGACGATGAGCTCTCGAACCCAGAAGCTCTGGTGCGAGCCCCAGCTTTGCGACACGCCCGCGCAGCGCATGGGATACCTCGGCGCAGCCACCATGCCGCTCCACCTGGTTCTCGCGGCCGAAGCCTGGCGGAGGCGCTGGGCCCCGCACCCCGAGGCGGTGTCGATCGCAGGCAGCGACGCTGGAGAGCGGGCCGCGATCGCAATCTCTCGGCCTCAACGCTGAGGTCAGCGACGCCCAGGTCGATCCCAGCTGCCCGGCGTCACGCTCCGGGCCGCCACCGGTCGCCACTCCTCGAGGGACTGCTCCTGCACGCGCACGAAGTCGAACGGGCTGAACCGCAGGGCACGCCCCGTGCGAACCACGAGCTCGGTGGCGAGCAGCGCTCGTTCTTGCAGCGTGGCGACGGGGCCGTCGAGCTCGTCGAAGGTCAGCTGAGGCGCGTAGGGCCGGCCGCGACGGAAACGACGTCCCGCGCGCAGCTCCTGACCGTGCTCGGCGATCCACGCCGACCACCGGGCCGGGTCGCGACTGGGACGCTCGACCGTCTCCTTGGAGGGCTCCGCCGGTACGTCTCGCGGGTCGCTCACCTTCTTGACCAGGGGCTCGTCGGCGTAGCCCACCTTCGGGTCGGGCGGGAGCTCGACGTGAATCTCCTCGGCGTCGAGCTCGACCCGATCGACGAGCCAGGCCCCCGTGATGCGATCGAGCGCGCGGCCCGCAGCCCAACCCACCAGCTCGTCCTCGTGCTCGAGGAGGCGCAACAGCACGGGGAACGCCTTGGGGTCCCCGATCCAGCCGAGCGCCTCGACGCCGGCCGGGGTCGGAGCGTCCTCCATCGCGTCGGCCAGACTCGCCCCGTCGTCACGATCGCCCACCACCCCCAAGAGTCGCGCGGCACCATCGCGGAGCGGGCTCCCCCGTAGCTCGGGACCCGAGACCGCCTCCGCGAGCATCATCCTCGTGCCGCGGTGGTCGCTGAGCACCATGGCCTGCCACAGAGGGAGCCGGTCAGCGCCAGCAGCTAGAGCGGCGTCGATGGGGGGACCGCAACGGCCCGGGGCCAGCCGAGCGAGGTGGGGCAGGGCCGTAGCCGCCACGACCGGGTCGTCCTCGGCCGCCGTGAGCAGTTGAGCCTCGGTGGCGGCGCCGCGATGGCCGAGCACATCGATGGCGATCGCGCGGTGGTGTTCGTCCGAAGCGCTCAGCCAATCGGTGAGCAACCCGTGCACGTGATCGTGGGGGATGAGCTTGAGCGCATCGGCGAAGCCGTCTCGCACCGTCGGATCCGCTGCCTCGAAGGCGTGGAACACGCGCTCTGCGGCGGCGAGCGCGTCGCGTCCCGCGACGCAGCCGAGCGTCATCGTGAGGGCGAAGACCCGCGCAGCGTCCTTGGCCGGGGCATCGTTCACCAGCGGCTCGAGTGAGGCTACGGCAGAGGGACCAAAGGCCACGATCGTATCGATGGCGCGGAGCATGCGCTGCTCGATGATGAGCACGTCGCGCCAGCTGTCGCCGTCCATCGGGAGCCGCTGGAGTCCGGTCATGGTGACCTCCTCGAAGTGGAAGCGCGCTCGCTCTCGGATGTATTCGGGCTCGGTGAGTGCCTTGCGATGACCGGGGTCGAACCCGGGGGGCAGCGGCGCCGGCGGCGAGACCTCTGCTGCCGACATCGCGGCGAGCTCTTCGGCGGCCGCATCGGCCTCGCGTCGGAGCTCTCTTGCGAGCTTACGACGGGACAGCTCGGCCACGTTCGCCCGTAGCTCCTCGAACGTGGTGGCCTTCGGCAGCGGCGCAGGACGCTCCGCCACTTCGGGGAGCGGCGCCGGCACCTCGACGTCGAACACCAGGCTCGGTCGCTCCACGTGGTGCAGCTGAGGGAGGTCATCGCTCGCATACATGACCTCGGCGTGGCTTCGCTCGGGAGCGACGGGGCGCCCCTTCAGGGTGTCCACCGCCTCGTCGATACACTGCTGTGCCTGCTGCACGGCGCGATCGGCCATCGACACGAGGGTCGACCCCGATGCGTCGCGGGCCAGCGCGGTGCGCGCCTCGCCGAGCGCGTCGCCCGCAGCTTGGGCCGACGTCAGCGGGTCGGTCCGAGCGTCGATGGCGTCGAAGATGCTGCCGAGCGCACGCTCGAGGGCGCGCGCCGCGGGTTCGAGGCCGACGGTGGGTCGATAGTCACCTCGGAGCGTCACCCCCGCGTGGGTCACGTGCCGATGAGCCCGCTCAAGCGGGTCGACCCGAACCTCGGACTCGCTGCCTGACACAGCCGGAGGTTAGATCCGACGCGCCTCGATCCGTAGCGAGAAGCGTGCGGGGATGCGTTCTCACCGGCGACTCACTACGCTTGGCGCCAACATGGCGGACGACCTCGAGGAAGAGCTCGAGCGCTACGCAGAGCTCACGGTCATGCTCTCGGAGCCGGGCGCCGACCGCACCGCCATTCTCTCCGCGTGCGATCTCGATGAGGCCGGGTGGGAGGCCCATGACGCGCAGTGGCAGCAGCGCCTCTCGGCCGACGCCTCCGCAGCCGATGCGAGCGGACAAATCCCACCCATGTGGCTCGCCTTCAGCCAGGCCCTCCAGCGTGTTCAAGAGCGACGTAGCAAGACCGTCTTGCCCATCGAGCGCTACGCTGAGCTGGCGCGCGTCCTCACCTCCGGCGGCGACGTCGCCCACGCTCTGCAGTCGCGTGGGGTCACGATGGTCGATTTCCTTCGCGCACATCGACACTGGCTGGCACGCGCGACCAAGGACGGTGCGATAGCAAAGGCGCTTGAGGAGCTGCTGAAGTGACCAGCTATAATCCGGCCGTGTCCGACCATCCGGCCCTGAACCTGGAGCAATTCGCAAAGGTCACGGTCCGACTGCGCGCCGGGACCCGTCGTGACCGTGCGCTCCGCGAGGCCGACATCGACGCCAAAGCCTGGCTCGAGAGCCAGATCTACTGGTTGGGGCGAATGGCCAGTCTCGTCGCCAGCGGCAAGGGAGAGCTGCACGACCGGTTTCTCGAATACTGCGCCGACCTCGAGGCCGAGGGCGTAGGAAAGCTCGAAGCCCTTCCGGACGAGCTGGACACGGGTGATGGCCGCAAGCCTCGCTTGGCCCCGTTACGACCAGAGGCGATGGAGATCCCGGACGTGGCGGTCCCATCACCGGTGCCCTCTCCCGTGCTCCCGGCCGTGGACCCGGTGCCACCGCCCCGGGGCTCCTACCCACAGCTCCCCGTCCCGCCCCCAACCGGCTCTTCACCCGGCGCCCCACCGATGCCGGTGATGGCCAAGCCTGGCGACGACGTCGAAACCCTCGACGCCGAAGATCAAGCCGGCGCGCCTCCCCCGATTCCGTTCCAGGCTCCCGCCATCACGACGAAGTCGAGGCCGGCCATGTCGACCATGGGCATGCCCCAGGTCGACCCGAATCGAGCCAGCACGCCGTTCGAGGGGAGCCACGATCCCCCCCAACCATCCGAGCCTCCTCGCGCCGCGAACCTCGATCCTCTGATGCAGACGATGGCCGTCTCCGATCGCCGCGAGCTGAAGATCGAAGCCCTGCCGTTCGGCTCCGAGAAGAAGAAGCCGCCCCCCACCGCTTCGTCGTCAGGGGAGAGCAAGTCGTCGGGCCAGACCCAGGTTCCCCCGCCTCCTGAGCAGCCGGTGTCGCTTCCGTTCATCAAAGGGCCAGCTGCCCCGCCGCCCAAGATCGAGGTCGCGGGCGAAGACGACATCCTGACCGGGCTCGGTCAAACCCTGGGTGTTGGGGTCGGGGTCAAGAGCCCATTGGCCGGGATGGTCCTCCCCTTCGATGGTCCCAAGGACGAGAAGAAGAAGACCCCTGCCTTGCCCGAGCTCACCGTCGAGCAATACGCCTCCCTCAAGGCCACCTGTGAGGTCTTTCCCGAACGCACCGAGGCGGTCGGCAAACAATACGGCGTGCCCACGCCCAGCCAGCGCGACGCCCTCGACGAGAGCTGGCGCAAGAGGCTGAGCGCGGACCCGACCCTCGAGCAGCGACTCGGCAAGCTCATCGACGAGTATCGAGCTTGGCTGGTCTCGCAGCGGACGTGAGGGCTACGTGCCCGCAAACCGGCGGCGGAGCGTCGCCACCGCGCTGCGCAGCTCGCGACGGGCTTGCTCGACGTCGGCGTCGGGCAGCGCTTCTGCGATCTCGGCGTAGTCCGCCCCCTGAAGCCACCGCACCAAGGCCTCGAGCTGCTCCGGGCGCAGTCGCTCGCGCCCGAAGTCGATGAGCTGCCGCGCGAGCTGCGCCGCCGTGAAGCTGGGGCGGAAGCCGAGATTGGCCTCATCGAAAGCCTCCGAGAGGGCGAACTCGTTCAGCAACCGCTTGGGCGGTGGAAGGTCGGGGTCATCACGGCGCCCTCGCCCGAGGGTCTTTCGCACGTGGTCACGCACCGCATAGACGGTGAGGATGCGCAGCCAATCTCCGAACGCCTTGTCTGGGTTTCGGCTCGTCCAATCCGCGTAGGTGCCGAGCGCCCCGCCCCCGCGGGGCGAGAGCTTTTCTACGAGCCGCGCCACCACGTCGTTGACGTGATCCTCTTCGCGGCCCAGCTGACCCATCGCGCGGTGTCCCCGTACGACGCGTAGCCAAAACGGCCAGAGCTCGGCCACCAGAGCCTGCCAGGCTTGGTCGTCGCCCCCGACGGCACGCTCGAGGAGCTCGACACATCGACGTTCGTCCAGCTCCGCACGCACGGCAGGGGGCCGGCGGCTCGCACGGCGGGGTCGTGCTTCGACGAGGTCGAGCACCTCGGAGAGAGCGTCCACCATGGCCGTGCACGACGGGAACCGCTCGGACGGCGCGTGACGGGTGGCCCGACCGAGCCACGCGTCGTAGGCCTCGGGCAGCACGACACCATGCCGGGCGGCGCGCTCGGTCGGCAGCTCGTCGAGCCCTCGAAGGATCGACCGGCTGAGTGCCATGGGTCGAGGATTGGCATCGAACTCGTCTTGCCAGTAGGCACGGCCGGTGAGCAGCGCGTGGGCCAGGTGCGCGAGCGCATAGCGGTCACATGCCGCGTCGATGTTCCCGTCTCCGCCGAGCTGCTCCGGCGACATGTACAGCGGCGTTCCCGCGGCGAGGGTCGCCGGCGCGTCGGGTCCCTCGGCCACGATCTTGGCCAGGCCGAAGTCGAGCATCTTGACCCGCAGCGCGCCCCCCTCGTCGGTGGTGACGAAGAGGTTCTTCGGGTTCACGTCGCGATGCAGGATGTCGAGGGCGTGGGCGTAGTCGAGGGCAGCCGCAGCCTGGGCGAGGAGCAAGAGCGTCTCCTCCCACGGCCCGGGCCCGCGCGCCGCGAGGCGGCGCTGGGCATCGAGACCATGGAGGCGCTCCATCACGTAGAAGGGCACACCCAGGTCGTCGTCGCTGCCGACGTCGAGAATCCGAACCACGTTCTGATGATCGACGGCCGTGGTCACCATCGCCTCACGGCGGAAGCGGCGCTGCAGATCGGGATCGGACAAGAGCCCGGGGCGCATGACCTTGAGCGCCCCCTCGTCGCCGCTGAGCCCGTGCGCGACGACGTAGACGGTGCCCATGCTCCCCCCGCCGAGATACGACACGATGCGCCAGCGCTGATCGAGAACACGCCCGGGGGCGAGGGACGGCGGAGCGGAATCCACGAAGAGACCCTATCGACGCCCCCCTGACGACGCCACCAATGCCCTCGAAAACGGCGTTCCGACCGCGCTCGAAAAAAATCCGATCCGGCGCGTGACCGATCCCCAGCCCGCGCCGACTCCTCAGGATGTTCGCCGCGATGAGCGGCGCCCAACCAAGGGCGCGCCCCGACTCGGCGAATCGACACCTTCGTTCGGCCTCCCGCTCGACGAGCGGGGAGGAGGGCCGACGTGTGCCGTGACGACAACCCCTTCCTGAAAGAACACCCATGAATCTCTTGAAGCTCACCTTTGCCGCGGGTCTCGTTGCCCTTCTTTCCCTCAGCGCCTGCGCCGACGACGACGGGGGCAGCTCCAGCGGCGGCTCCGGCGAAAGCACCGGCGCGGGCGAGAGCACCGGCGCGGGCGAGACCACCAGTCAGACCACGGGCTCGAGTCAGACCGCGAGCTGTTGCATCAACGGCGAGTTCTTCGACTGCGGCTCCGACGTCGACGCCGCGGACGCTTGCTTCAACGACGGCGACACGTCGGGCTGCAGCGCAGACCCGGGTCGGGACCTCGACTGCGAGTAACGGCTCAGTCCTCGGAGCGCATCGTGGGGCGGCTTCGGCGCTTGAAGAAGCCGCCCCGCTTGCGCATCTCGTGGAGTCGGAGCTCTCGCTCTGCACCGATGTTGCGCGGGTTGAGACGCACCACTGCGCGGAAGTCTTCCATGGCCTCTTCGATCCGCCCCGAGCGCTTGCGCAGCTGCGCGCGGTAGTAGCGCGCCTTTTCGTAGCGGGGGTCGCGCACGAGCACACGGTCGAGCTGGCGAAGCTGACGGTCGTACTTGTCGCTGGTCTCGCCCGGACGAAGCAGCGGATGACCGCCGAGCTGCTCGGCCTGGAGCCACGCTTGAAGTGCGAGCGCGCGCAACAGATCCGGGTCGAGCTCGAGGGCCTTCTCGATGGCGATCTCCGCCTTGGAGAAGGCCCCCTGTCGCATGAAGACCTCGGCCTTGTCCGCCCACTGCTCGCCGCTGAACGTAGGACGCCGCGCCGCCACCATCGGCGCGAGCCCCTGCTTGGCGAGCCGCCGCCGCTGGTGTGGATCGGACAGCACCGCGAAGGCCTGACCGAGCTGCTCGCAGATGTCGGCCATCAGGGGTCGCATGTCCTCCTGCCCTGGAGCCAACCGGTCCGGGTGCCAGAGGTAGAGCTGCTTCATGTAGGCGGCCTGAACGGTGCGACCGTTGGCGTCGGCCGCGACGCCGAGCACCTCGAAGGGCGTCTGCCGTGACAGCTCGCGATGTCGCGTCTGAATCTGGGTGCGGCCCCACGATGGCGCCGCCAAGGCCTGCTTCTGTCCCACCACCGGCTCGACCGCCTGGGCGCGAGGCGCGTGCTGGGGGGGAAGCAACACGGGCTTGCTGTCGCCCTCGAAGTAGCGCAGCGCCGAGAGGATGAAGACGAGGCTGCGCGCGACCAGCGGGTCGACGGTGGGCTGGCTGATCAGAGACGCGAAGGTCGGTGCTTCGCTCTTGATGATCTCGACGATCAAGCGCTCGGCCGCGCGCAGCTGAAGGGGACGGAGCGACACGTCGCTGCGGAGCCGCAGCCGCGCATCCTTGCGCGCCGCCACCACGCGCTTGGCGTGGCTCTGCAGGGCTGCGGTGCGCAAACCATTCGCGATCCAAGCCAAGACTGGGGCGGGGGTTCCCTTGGCTTCGACCTCGGCGTTGCGGAAGCCGAGCGGCCCGTCCTGGTGGTAGAGCCAGCGGCGCCACTGCGACACCGTCGCGCCGGGGGTGATCATCGGCACCCCACGCAGCACGGGTAGGTGGATGTACTTGTCGTCTTCGCGTCCCACGAGCAGGCCCGTGCGGCGCTCGTCGAGCAGCCGCAGCAAGAGAAGCGGTCGCGGGTGACGGCTCGCACCGGGGGCTTCCTGCGGTTCGACCTTGGGCTGGAGGCCGCTCACGTGGGTGCCGGGTCGGGCTCGACCCGGGTCCGGCTGGTGCTTCTTGCGCGAAGTCATGACGAAACCCTTTCCAGCAAGATTCGAGCCCACTACAAGCCCCTGAAACCTGGTGGGCGGGGCGAGGTGGTCACAGGGACCACGTTCAGATCTGAGACAGTGCTGAACAGCCCCCCCGAATCCTTCCAAACGACTTATCGAAATGGCTTAAGGTGCGCGGATGGGGAAGCGCGGCGCCAGTGAAGCGCCCGGGGCGCGCCGCACCAGCTTTGACATGCAGCGCGGTGTAGGCAAAGGTGCGACGGTTGAGATGTTGGCCCGGTGGCTCATCATGTGTCTTGCGCTCGTGGCGGCCCTCTCGGGCTGTGCCCGCAACCCCGCGCGCATGCCGGGTGAGACCGACATCGTCGTCAGCAAGGTGACGCTCCAGGCGAAGGACGGGACGAAGCTCACCCCCGACACGGCCGACTTCATCAACCGGATGGGCATGCGGAAGAAGTCCCTCCTCTTCCCCATGCGGACCTACTCCGAGTTTCGCGAAGCAGAGGACCGGCGCCGCATCATCGCCTTCTGGCAGACCCACGGCTTCTTCGACGTGAAGGTCGATGAGCCCCTCCTCAACCCCACCGAGGACGGCGCGGTCGAGATCACCTGGCTCATCGAAGAGGGTCCGCGCTACCACGTCGCCGACGTCGAGCTGCGCCACGCCCCGCCCGAGCACGAGGCCGACCTGAAGGAGATGATCTACTTCGGGGAGGGCTTCACCGACATCAACCTCGAGCGCATGCGCAAGGTGCGCGTGAAGATGCACGACCACCTTCGCGACGAGGGCTACGGACACGCGGTCGTCTACTCGCGAACCTGGGTCGATCCCGACGAGAAGGCCATCCATTGGGTCTACCTCGCCGATGCAGGGCCCAAGACGCGCGTCGGCAAGATCACGGTCGAGGGCAACGTGAAGGTGCCCGACGACGTCGTCATCGAGCGCATGGGCCTCGAGCCCGGCGAGCCCTACGAGAACGACATCCGGGTCGAGCGCGAGTTCGACATGCTCGACAGCGGTGCCTTCGCCTCCGCCTTCATCCGGCCCCTGCCTACCCCTCGCTTCCTCGTCCCTGGCGACGCCCCCGACGACGGTGGCAAGATCGAGCCCGAGCAGATCGACGCCGACGGCAACCTCGTGCCGCGCAAGCTGCCCGAGGAAATGGATCTCAAGATCCACATCGTGGAGGCCCCGAGCCAGCAGGTGCGGGTCCGGGCCGGCATCGAGTTCGACCCCACCCGCATCGACACCGCGGTCGGCGGCTCCCTCTGGCTCCGCAACCTCTTCGGGCCTTTTCACCACGTCGTGCTCGACGGACGCGTGGGCTACGGCTGGCTCTGGCGTGGCGACACCAACGACCCCACCGGGCTCTACGGTGACGTCACCCTTCGCTACATCAAGGCGATGGCCTTCTCGCGGTTGACCGACTTCCGGCTCACCACGCGCTACCGCGACGACCTCTACCCGGGCTTCCACCTTCGCGAATTCACCGCCGGCCCGGGCATCCGCTCCAAGTTCGCGCCGCACCTCTTCTTCGACCTCGACCTCCTCTTCCGGTGGGGGCAGCAGGCCGGGTTCGGTCCCTTCACCGACGCCGAGAAAGAAGAGTACCACCTCGCACGAGACGACTACTTCGTGGGCGGAGAGCTGCAGGCCAGCCTCATCCTCGACGAGCGTGACAACCCGGTGGAGGCGATGGAGGGCTACATGCTCGGCCTGCGCACGGCCCTCTCCCCCGGCGGCACCGACAAGTGGAACCGCTACCTGTCGCTCAACCCCTTGGCCCGCGTATTCATCCCCATGAGCCGTCTCGAGACCGGACCCGACTGGTCGCTCGCGCTGCGCGCCGAGGGCGACTGGGTCTTCCTCGACGACAAGGGCGTCCCCCTCGGACCGCGCGTGTTCAGCGGCGGCGCCTACCAGTTCCGCGGCCTCGGCCGCCATCGCCTCAGCCCGCAATTCCCGCGGCCGCTCCGCTGCGAAGACCCCAACGATCCCGACACCTGCGACGATCTCGTGGTCGGCGGTCGCAGCGTCTTTGAGGGGTCGGTCGAGTTCCGCTGGCTGCCCCCGCTCAAGCCCTTTGGTGCCGTCATGTTCTCCGACTTCGGCGCCGCCAACGAGAAGCTCAACCCCTTCGACGACGGGATCAGCATGGCCCTCGGTGCGGGCCTGCGCCTTCGGCTCTGGTACATGCCGATCGCCCTCGACTTCTCGTACCGCCTGCTTCGTGACAACGAGATTCAGGCGCCTGCAGACGATCCTTTCTTGGTATTCTTCCGGATTGGGGAGGCCTTCTGATGAGCGAGCGAGACGACGGCGAGGAGGTCGAGGAGACCCCGGAGAAGGGCGCGGCCAAGAAGGCCGGTCGCAAGAAGCCGAAGAAGAAGGCCTCGCGCGGCAAGCGCATCCTCAAGGGCGTGCTCATCACCCTCGTGGTGCTCGTGGTCGGGGTACCGCTCTTGGCGCTCGGCCTCGCCCACACGGGCTTCGTGCAGAACAAGGTGCGCGCTCGCATCGAGCAGCGCGCCGGTGAGCGACTCAACGGCAAGCTAACCATCGGCGAGCTCGAGATCTCGCTCTTCGACGCGCGCACCCTGCACCTCGGCAAGGTCGCCATCACCGACGGCGACGGGCGCGAAGCGGTCGCCATCGACAAGCTCGACGTCGGCGTCGACTTGGGCAAGGCGATCAAGACCAAGGGCATCGAGCTCGACGTGGGCTCGGTCGCGCTCGACGGCGTACGCGTGCACGTCGTGCGCTACGAGGACGGCACCTCCAACCTCAAGAACCTCGTCAAGCCGAAGCCGCCGGAGCCGGAGAAGCCTGACCAGCCCAAGAAGGACCGCCACATCCAGGTCCGCAGCCTCGCCATCTCCAACGTCGAGGTCACCGTCGAGCGGCCCGACGGCACCAAGGTCGTGGCCAAGAACGTGGGCGTCGACGCCGACCTCGACCTGCGCCCGACCCGCAAGGACGTCACCGTCAACGTGCCCTCCATTCGGGCCGAGGTGGCGATCCAAAAGCCCAACCTCGCCCTCGCCGTCAACGGCTTCGAGACGGGCCTCGCGGTCGCCCTCACCGGCGGCGCGGGCACCGTGACCCTCCACCCCACCAAGGCCGCCGTGGCCCTCGAGATGAAGGATGCGCCCAAGCGCGAGATCCCCATCGATCTGGCCGGCGTGACCGTCGACGTCGCCCCCGGCGAGCTCGGGGTGAAGCTCGAGAACCTGCTCCTCGGGGCCATGGCCCTCGAGGCCCTCGAGATCGACGGCCGCATGGGCCTCGACGGCCCCGAAGGCGACCAGCGCGTGCAGCTGGTGGGTCTGCAGGTCACCGCCGACAAGCTCAACACGCTGATCGGCAAGCCCGTCCTCAAGAGCGACGTGAAGCTCGGTCTCAAGCTCGCCGGCCCGCCCGAGAAGGTGATCATCGGCGGCGACATCGACACCGACGGGGCGAAGGTGAAAATCGCCGGCCACGTCGACGCGGGCAAGCTCAAGAACCCCAAGTTCGACGTCGGCATCACCATCGAAGACGTCGACACGAGCAAGCTCCTCGCGAGCGAGAAGGTGCCGCCCGTCACCCTCGAGCGCCTCCACATCGGCGCCAAAGGTGACCTCGACCACGGCGTGCCCGAAGCGGGCGTCGACGTGGCCATCCACCTCACCGGTCTCAAGGTGAAGGACAAGGTCATCGACGACGTCAGCATTGCGGCGCGCATGAAGGACCGCGTGCTCACGGTGGGTCCGCTCGAAGCCCAGGCCTTTGGTCAGCGGGTGGTGTCGCGGGGCTCGGTCGATCTCGCCCGCAAGCTCATCGACATGACCCTCACCGTCGACGCCGACGTCGGCGACCTGCTCGCACGCCTCAAGGCGGCGGGCATGAACGTGAAGACGCCGCTGCCCGAGAAGGCGCTCCGTCTCGAAGAGGGCGTGGTCGAGGTGCGGGTGGTCGGCCACCTCGAGGGTGAGCTCAAGGCCGAGATCGACATCCACGGCCTCAGCCTCGCCGGCGGCCGCGTCTTCGCCGACATCGACGCGCTCCTCCAGCGCAACCCCAAGCCCACGGGCGACCAGAAGGCGGTGGAGCTGAAGGACCTCGACGGCAAGGTCCAGCTCCGCAGCGTCTACCTCGACCCCCTTCTCGCCTGGCGCGGCAAGAAGCTGAAGAACCTCACCGCTGCCGTCTGGGCCGACATCGAGGTCCACGACATCCCGCACGATCCCTTCGTGCGCAGCGAGCTCACGGTGCGGGCGCAGCACTTCGACGCCTACCGGCTCGATCCGAAGAAGCCGATGCTCACGTTCCGCACCCTGGTGCGGGCCATCCCCGAGCTCGCCCGCATTCGAGCCGACCTCGTCGGCACCAAGAACGCCGACGACGACGAGCCGACGCGCCTGCTCAAGGTTCGCGGTCGCATCCCGCTCGACCCCGAGAAGAAGAAGATCGCGCTCTACAAACACTGGCAGCTCGACGTCGAGATCCCCGAGACCCAGGCGCAGACGCTCGCGCTCTACGTGCCCGAGAAGGTCGCCGATCGCATTCCACCCACCGGCGACGTGCGCATGCGGGTGAAGGTCCGCGGCACCCCGGCGCGACCCGAGGCCAAGATGGCCCTCGACGCCAACACGCAGCTGCTTCCGGGCGCGGCGCAGAAGGTGTCGATCCGCGGCGACGCCGAGACCAAGTCCGACGGCAAGCTCGCCGTCTCGACGAAGATCCGCGGCTGGCAGGACACGAAGGACATCCCGATCGTCGATGGGCTCATCGGCGTGGTCCTGTCGCGCTCGCCCCTCATCCCCGGACCCAAGCCGGGCCTCGAGTGGGACGTGAAGCTCGGCGTGCCCAAGCGCGACCTCAGCAAGCTCCCCATCGTGCCGCCGCTGGCCGGCCAGGGTGAGCTGGTGCTCTCGGGCAAGGGCGACAAGGTCGACATCGATGCTCTGTCGCTCGACCTGAACCTCGACGACTTCGTTCGCAACGGCAAGGGCCCCATCGACGCCTCGGTCAACGTCACCGTCGAAGAGGCGCGCACCACCCTCGCCCTCTCGGCTGGGCTCGGCGACAAGCCCCTGCTCATCGGCAAGGGAGAGCTCGCCCGCGGCGGCAAGGCCCTGCTGGCCGCGCTCAAGAAGAAGAACATGTCGACCATCGAGAAGCTCGGCGACCCCGAGCTGACCCTCGACCTCGACGTGGTGGAGCAGCCCATCGCAGCCCTCGCGCCCGTGGCCCCCGGCACGGCCAAGCTCCCCGGCAATCTGCACGGTGGCTTCGACGTGCGCGGCAAGCTCTCCGCCATCACCGCCGAGGGCGGCATCCACTGGGACGGCTTCAAGACCCTCAGCGACAAGGACGGCAAGGTGCTCGTCGGTCTCAACGCCGACGCCGAGAACGTGTCCCTCGCGGTCAAGGCCGGCCCCAACGACGACCTCACCATCGACGTCGTGGTGCCCCGCAAGGACATCAAGCCCTACCCCGACGCCAAGAAGTGCAAGCCCACGCCCTGTGAGGCCAAGCTCCCCATCGCGGCGCGCATTCGCTCGCAGGACACCGCCCTCAAGGACCTGGCCCCTGCCTTCGCGGTGAAAGACAAGGAGCTCGACGTCGGCGGAACCTTCGGCTGGAAGCTCGACGGCAACATCGTCCTCCAGGCCAAGCCCCGCTACCGCGACGATGGCACCAAGCGACCGCCTCTCAGCGAAGAGTCGACGCTCGACGGTGAGCTGGTCATCCTCGACGGTCACTTCGGCATCCCCGGCACCAAGCGCAAGTACGAGCGCATGGGCCTCCGACTGCTCACCACCCTGGAGGCGATCGAGCTCGCGCGCCTCGAGGCCCACGAGTCCGACCTGGAGAAGAAGGACCGCTCGCTCGTGATGAGCGCCAAGGTCCTCCTCGATGACTTCAAGCCCTCGGCCCTCACGGCCAAGGTGCGGGCCGACGACTGGCTCGTGTTCGGCGACGGCCCCTCACCTCGCGCCAAGGTCGGACCCGCCGACTCCCCCCATGGCGCGATGGACGCCACCATCGTGGCCAGCGGCAACCTCGGCACGCCCATCAAGAAGGTCGACGTCGACATCCAGCAGCTCGACCTCAACGTCCCCTACCGTTACAAGCGCTCGCACTGGCCCGAGGTCACCGACCTCGGCGACGTGACCATCCTACCGTCGGCCAACGACCCCACGCTCAGCGCCGCGGAGCGTCAGGCGGTCCAGCGCCAGAAGAAGCGCCTCGTGGGCAAGCTCCCGGTGCCGCCGGTGAAGGCCAAGCCGGCGCCCTTCGATCCCAACGCCACCGACGGCCTCGACGTGAAGGTCCGCTTCAGCAACAAGGCCGCGCTCCAGCTCGAGCAGCTCAAGCTGATCACCGACGGCGAGATCAACATTCAGCGCCGCGGCCGAGGCCGGAAGATCAAGGGCCAGCTCGACATGCACGGGGGCAACGTCTTCCTCGGCGGCAAGGACCACAAGCTGGTCCAGGGCTTCATCCGCTTCGACGACGACAACCCCGGCGGTTACATGGACCTCCTGTTCGCCCGCCGCGAGCACAACGCCACGCTGCGCGACATCTCCAAAGCCAGCGGCGGTCGCGTGGTGAAGATCCACCTCGAGGGTCCGCTCTCGAACCGCAGCACCACGCTCAGCGGTGCGGGTAGCCCGGGTACGCTCTACGACCTGCTCAGCGTGCACAACGCCGGGCGCGTGCGTTACCAGACCGAGCCCGACCTGCCGGCCTCGATGAACGCGCAGTTCCCGCAGTTCAATAACCTGCTGTTCCTCAGCTTCCTCAGCGTGAACGTGCCCAAGACCCTGCTGCTCGACAAGGTCAACGGCTGGGCCGACCCGTACAACGGGCGTGGCACCAAGCGCTACGGCAAGGTGCAGAACTACGTGGCCGAAGGCTACGGCAAGGACGGCTCCTACCGGGTCCGCCTCGTGACCAATCCGCCGCGGGCGGGACAAAGCGATGCCGAGGTCACCTTCGACATCCTCTTCGCCAATACGCCGCAGACCGCCTTCGGCATCGGCGTGGGCGGCGGCAGCCGCGGCGGCGGCGGTCCGGGTATCTTCTTCGAGTGGTCCAGCGAAGACTGAAGCGGTGACGATCATGGCCGACCCCGGTCCTGACCCTCCCAAGGCTTCGCGTCACCCCAAGGCCGAAACCGCGCTCTCGCGGTTTCGGCGCACCTACGTGTTGGCCCTGGGACTCGTGGCGACCCTCGCCATCTCGGGACAGGCCCTCGTGCAGTACGAGCTCGGCGCCCAGCTGTCTTCGGCCGAGGTCATCAACATCGCCGGTCGCCAGCGTATGCTGAGCCAGCGCCTCACCAAGACGGCGCTCTTGATCGTGGACTCGGACCCAGCTCGCGCCGAGGCTGCGCGAGGGGAGCTCGAGGAAGATCTGGCCTCGTGGGAGACGTCACACGAGCGGCTCGCGAGGGGCGACCTCGCACACCCCGACCACGCCATCACCACACCCGAGACGCGTTCCAAACTCGACGCCGTCGAGCCGGCCTACCGCGAGCTCTTCTCCGCCCTTCAGACGCTCCGTACCCCCGGCGCGACATCGGCACAGGGTGTCGAAGACATCCTCGAAGCAGAGCGTCGGTACCTCCCACTGATGGACGACCTCGTCTTCGCCTACTCGCGGGTGGCGGAGGCGCGCGTGGCGAGGACCCGTCGTGTCGAGGGCGTGCTCTTGGCCCTCACCTTGTTGGTCTTGGTGCTCGAAGCCCTGTTCGTCTTCCGCCCCATGCAAGGCGCGCTCGAGCGCACCATTCGACGCCTTCAAGTCAGCCTGGAGAAGCTGCGTACCAGCGAGGCGCGCTACGGGCGTGCCGTGGCGGGAGCACGGGACGGCTTCTGGGACTGGCACATCGAGACGACGAAGCTAGACGTCTCCGACCGCTTTCGACAGCTCTGGAGCCTACCCCGCACCTGCGACCTCGAATGGAGTGATCTGATCGACCGGCTCGCCGCCTCGGATCGACCACAACTCCAGGCCTGGATCGACGAGGGCGCGACGTCGGCCATCGACCTCGAAGTCCGCGTCCAACGCGAGGACGGCTGGGGCTGGATTCGCCTGGTGGGCGCGCCCACGGGGGACGGCTACGTGTCGGGCCGACTCTCGGACATCGATGAGCGACGCAGCTTGTATGCCGAGCGGGACCGCCTCATCGCCGTACAGAACGCCCAGCTCCAAGATGCCGACGAAGCCATTCGGCGCACGGCATCGATGAACGCCGCGGCCACCCTCGCGGGTGGGCTCGCCCACGACTTCAACAACTTCCTACAGGTCGTGAGCCTCGCAACGGAGCAGCTCGAACAGGATGCTTTGCCGGACCAGGCAGAGTCGGTGGGCGCGATCCGCGCCGCGAGCGACGAAGCCTCGGGGTTGGCCAGGCAACTGCTGATGCTCACCCGCAGCGAGGTGGGCACGACCCTCGAGCCCGTCGCACTGGCCCAGACGATCCAAGACCTGGAGCCGCTCTTGAGCCGAATGGCCGAGGACCGGTCGCTGACCATCCGCGTCGAAGACGGACTTCCCGACGTCGACGGTGACGCCGGCCAGCTCCGACAGGCCTTGGTGAACCTGGTCGGCAACGCCCGCGACGCTACGGCCAGCGGTGGCACGGTACGCGTCTCGGCCGAGGCCAAGGTGCGGTCGGGTCGCGCCGGGGTCGAAGTCGCGGTCGCCGATGACGGCTGCGGTATGAGCGACGAGGTACGACGCCGGGTCTTCGAGCCCTTCTTCACCACCAAGAAGCTCGGCAAGGGAACCGGCCTCGGCCTCGCCATGGTGCACCGTATCGTCGAGCGACATGGCGGCGGCATCTCGATCGCGTCGACCGAGGGGAAGGGCACCACCATCAGCCTGTGGCTGCCAGCGCGGCGCGGACTCGCGCTCGTGAAGAACGAGACCAGGCGCGCGCCCTCCCCGCCCCTCGTCTTGCTGCTCGTCGACGACGACCCCACCATCGTGGCTGCGCTACGGCGCCAGCTCAAACTGAATGGCCACGAGGTCTACACGGCTGGCTCGGCGGAGGCCGCGCTCGAGGTTGCGAGCGAGGTGCCGGATCTGGATCTGGTGATCACGGACGTCATGTTGCCCGGCATGCTCGGTCCCGAGCTCGCGGACGAACTGCGCCGCCACTTCAATGCCGAGCTACCCGTGCTGTTCATGTCCGGCTACGCCGCAGAGCACGTCGACCTCAACGCGCCGCGTACGCGACGCTTGGTCAAACCCTTCTCCATCGACGCCCTCGAACGCGAGATCGCAAACCTCGTTCAGTACGTGCGGCGCATCGCAGCTCAGTAGCCGGCACGACTCACTTGCAGGCTCTGGTGATGCCCTGCTTGCAGGCCTTGGCGCGAAGGGGCTTGGCGCGATCCTTCGGAAGCGGGAGCGGTACGCCCGCGGACAGAAGGCCGAAACACGACTGCTCGTCCCCGCGCCGGCAGGCTTCCTCGATGTAGGGGACGGCCTCGGTGCGGGCGGCTTGCGGACGTTGCCGCGCGATGTGCGCGCCGAGCTCACGACACTCGCGATAGCCTCCGATCTGGCACCCACGGCGCAGAAAGCCCTCGATCCGCTGTGGGGGGCCGTCCTGAGCGCGGAGGAGCGCGGCCGCCTCGTAACACGCGAGGTTGTTGCGACGCGAGCAAGCCCGGTCGCGCCGCATGAGCGAAGCCTGCACGTCGACCCCCATGCCCTCGCCTCTCTCCAACATGACCCCGAGCGCTCCGCAGGCGATGGGCTGAGCCTCGACGTCGCAGGCGTGAGCCAGCATGCTCGCCGCGCGCGACAAATCCTCGGGCACCGCCCTCCCGAGCCAGAGCTCCTGGCCGAGAGATGAGCACGCAAAGACGTGGCCCGCTTCGCATCGGGTCTCCAAGTCCTGGAGCGCGGCCGCCGTGTCCTTCGCCATCCCTCCATCGCCGTGCATCTTGGCCAAGGCGACGTGAACGCAGCTATCGGGGTACCCCGGGCAGCCCCGGCCGAAGGCAGCATAGGCTTCGGCCGCATCGGCCGGCGTTCCCCAGCCGCGGAGATGCGCCGTGCCCAGGTCGTGGCAGGCCTCGGCGTCACCGGCACCGCATGCCGCCGTGAGCCGCTTCATCCCGCGCGAGAACCACGTTCGTGCGGCTTCGTCATCGGGGATGCCTAGACCGCCCCAGTGGTGCATCAGACCCCGTTGTATGCACGCGAAGCCATCGCCGGCTTCACAGGCCTTGGCGTGAAGCGTCGAAGCCTTGGGGTCGTCATGCTGGACCTCGACCCCGTCCTGGTAGGCCCAAGCCAAGACCCGGCACGCGCGCGCATGCCCGTGCTCGCAGGCGCGGTCCATGACGCGGTTTCGTGCGGCCAAGTCGAAAGGCACCCCCGTCCCCCGCTCGTGCGCCAGGCCCAAGGCGTAACAAGCGTCCCGCGCCGCATCGGCACAGTGCTGCTCCGTGCATGCGTCGCAGGCGTCGATCGAGGTTTGTGCCTTCGAGCTCTTCTTCGGGTTCTTCTTCTTTTGCTTCTTCGGAGATGGGCTTCCGTCATCGTCGACGGCGGCAACAGGCGCCTCCGATGCTTCGGTGGTGCTCTCGTTCTTGCAGCTCACGGGCGCCAGGCAGACCGCCAGCGCAAGCAGCCATCGACACGTGGAACGCTGTCGCCGCGCACGGCTGGGCTCCGTGTGACCATGCGTCGGCGGTCGTAGGCGTCGCTCATCCATCTCTTCGGCGAGGCTATTCGAGCGCCGTCCGAGAATCACGTACGCTGCCGTGCAGCCGGTCGAGTCGGTGCCGTCCGACGCCCTCATCACGCCCGCATCTGACGCAGACCGATGATGACGCCTACGAGCGCGATGCCGATCAGCACGGCGAACGAGAGCCCCGCCACGAGGTAGTCGTCGTTGCCGGTCAGTTGCCACGCCACGACACCGGCAACGACGCAGAACAGCGCCGCCCCCGTCATGCCGGCCACGGCGACGAAGGGGGCGCGCTTGGAGGGAACGACGCGTCGCCAACGCGAGAGGAGCGCCTCGGGTGGCTCGTTGATGCGAACCACGTCGGCGCCATGATAGAGCATGACGAACCGCTTGCCGGGCATGACCGACAGGCTGTACGTCCAGTCGGCGGCGAGCATGAACCCCCCAGACTGGACGGTCAGCCGTCGGATGTCGTCCGCCCTGTGCGGGGCCGATCCATGCAGCTGGATGCTCGACCACTCGATCTTCGTGGTGAGCAGGCCGAGCGCGACTTCGAGCGCCGCGCTCTGCCAGTCACCCGTCGGTACGAACCCCGCAACCTCATGCGTCGCGATGAAGTAGCCATCCCGAAACTGCGAGCCGACGTGATGGGTGGCACGCGAAATGAAAGGCTGCCGATCCATCGTAGGAGCAGCCTATTGGAGCGCGCGCGAGGAAGCACGACTTCGAGCCATGACGCGCAGGTTGCAGTCACCTCGCCGGAGACACCCTCGGGTAACACCCTCCTCGCCCAGAACCCGGACTTTCGCCGTGTTCTCGCGCTCGGGTCGAGGCACGGATGTTGCGATGGCGCGACACATGTCGATGAACTACCGATGGTGCGCTCTCGCTCTCCTCACTGCCCTTCCTGCGTGTGCCGACGCAGAGCTCGAACCGATGGCGCTGGAGAGTGAAGATCTCGGCCAAGCTGCACAGGCCGTGCAATCCGACCCCTCCCAACAGGGACCGTACGGCTTCTGCCTCGCCAAGCGTTACTACACTCGCAACTCAGGACCATGGGTCGATGAGGTGTACCTAGCTCGAATCCGCTACGCCCCCTCGAATGGTTCGTGCAGCCAAGCGCGCCCAGGACCTCTCGTCATGTTGATGCGCGCAAAGGGCAGCAACTACGACTACACGGAGTACGACGACATTGCGAAGCATCTAGCATCGCACGGCTACATCGTTGCTTCGCTCAACCTCGGTGACCCGGCCCCTGTGGACATCGCCGCAATAAACCTCGACTTCATGCACGACTATCTCCTGACGGAGTGGAGCCACGCGTCGGCGATCGATACGAGTCGCGTGGGCTTGGTCGGACATAGTCGCGGAGCGGCGGCGGCCATGCTCATGGCCGAAGATCTGGAGAACGACCCCACCTTCGACGTGGACGCGATCGTCAGCCTCGCCGGCAAGTTCGAGCAGGTGCCGACGCGTACGCAGACCAATGGCCTCCTCGCGCTTCACTTCACGGAGGACGCCGACGTCAGCGCGCAGAGCTCGGCCAAGTACTTCGAAGGGCCTCTCAGCGCCAGCTACGATCGTGGCCTGAAGCTCTTCGAGGGCGGAAGCCATGGGCATTTCCTTCACGAGCATTCGACCGAGGAGGCCACCCTGACGCGAGGCTATCTGTCGGCCTTCCTCGACTACCATCTCAAGGGAGACGACACCTACTACGACGCCTACATCCGAGACGGAGCGCCCTATGATTGGACGCCGGGGGCGGTATCGAGCCAGTTCAAGGAGAGATACGGACTGACGATCGACAGCTTTGAAGACGGCACGCCCGGCAACAACGACCTCGGCGGCGTCGTATACCGATCAGGTGTCAACTCCGAGGTTCGCGATCTGGTCCAGTTCCAATCGTCGACCGTACACTACACGAACGTCATGCGCGTGTTGGCTTATAGCTTCGACGACCACGTCACCTGGCGTATCCCGAGCCAATACGCGAACACCGCGTACTACGAGACACTCAGTTTTCGCATTGGTCAGATCACTGGGTCGACGGTGAGCGAAGATCTCACGGTGCAAATCCGCAACGGCACAACCTGGAGCGCCGAGATCCCCGTCACGACCGGAGGCCAGATCGGCATGCCCATGTCGAGCTGCGACGACAATCAGCAAACCTTTGCCTGTCAGAACTTCTCAGAGCGGGACGTGATGTCGACCATCCGCATTCCACTCTCCGCGTTCGGAAGCACCAACAACGTCACCCGAGTGAGGCTTCGCTTCCGCGGCGACAGCATCTTCAAGCACTTCTACGTCGACGATGTCGCCTTCCAGGGCCTGACCTACTTCTAGGCACATCGCGCACTCCTAGACAGTCGGGGTGTTCATCGGCCAGCGATCTCTTCCCGCCAGCGACATGTGGCGGTCGAGGTAGTTTGTCGGCGATGCCCCGAAAGAAGAAGGTCGCGTCCAGCTGCTACGCCATGCCCCTGCGCGGAGGACGCTGGGGCGCGTGTCAGGTCTTGGGTGTGGTCGAAGAAGGTACGGACGTGGTCGCCTTCTCATGGGTAGGCGACCACCCTCCGACGCTCGCCGAGCTGGCCGATGCCGAAC
The DNA here is from genome assembly GCA_030426145.1 of Polyangia bacterium. Taxonomy (GTDB): domain Bacteria; phylum Myxococcota_A; class Polyangia; order Polyangiales; family Polyangiaceae; genus JAPYTK01. The sequence goes on along the minus strand of JAUHZF010000006.1, from coordinate 31,720 downwards.
CCCTTTTGCTGACCCACCACGCCCACCGCGGGCAGATGGAGCGGCTCTACGTGTCGGGTCCACCGCCCGCCGCCTTCATCCACCTCGGAGAGCGCGCACCGGTCGTGGATCCGACCACACCCGGTCGTTCGTATGGCGGCTGGGACTCGCTCACGCTCCAACCGCGGCTCCAGAAGCGATGGGACGACGAGGTGCCGGCATCGGAGAAGGCGCGCTACCGCGACGGCGACGGCCCGGTCACCATCGGTGAGACCACGGTGAAGCCAGGGAGTCGGGTGCGCATCGGCGCGGCCCCGGATGCCATGTTTCCCCTCGCCGTCGAAGACGCCGTGCCCTGGTCGGCCCTCGACGCCGCGGGCCAGCTCACCGAGATCGAGTACACCGGACGCGACCCGGGTGTGCTGACCTATGCCGCCTCGCGCGCGCTGATCAGCACCCTGGTGTGGCGAGAGCATGGTCAGACGACGATCGACGTTCGCGGCGCCCAAGTGAGCGAGCTGCGCGTCGATGCCTCACGGCGTTTGACCCTCGCCTTGGACGACGAGGTCGAGACCCTGGTGGTGATGGGCCACGGCCGCGGTCGCACGGTGGCGGTGGACCTCCCCAGCGAAGGTCGCGACCTGGAGCTGCGGATCTGGGAACCGAAGAAGTCCGTGCTGCCCCCCGCGGTAAAGGGTCTCTCGGCGCTACGTGAGCTGAGCGTGAGTGGCGTGAAGACGCTCGACCTGCGTGCCGTGCGACGGGGTTACCCGGGACTCACCTCGATCACGGTGTGGACGCGCTACGGAACGCTGGTCCATGCGCGCGAGCTCGCGCGGCTTCCCTCGCTGACCTCCCTGACGCTCTATGACGTCTACGACATGAACGTGCAGGATCTGCCGGAGCTGGAGGCGCTGCCCGCGTTACGGCACGCCTGCTTCCACGGACTCCGCAAGTCGGACGCCCAGGCGCTGAAGCAGCGGTGGAAGAAGCTGCCCCACCTCGACATCAGCGGCGCCAAGAACGACGCGTGGGTTGCGGCCAACGCCGACAACCCGCTCCGCGACTGGGTGGATGACGACGAAGGTTTCGGTGAGCGCGCGTGCAAGATCTACGCGAAGGCCTATCGCGAAGCCGGCAAGGCCAAAGGGAAGGGCGACGCGAAGAGGACCTTGACCGGCTTCGTCACGGCGCTCAATCGACTCGACGATCGATGCGGTGGCCCCATCGACACACTTCGTCGCGAGCAGGCCCTCGAAGCCTATGGCATCCTCATCGCACTCACCTCGGTGAATGAAAACGAAGCCTTCGAGTGGTTCAACGAACTTCGCGCGTTCTGATCGGCTCATCGAAGATGAACCCGATGGCACGTCGACCCGCACGGCCGACGCTCCCGATCATTTTCTTCCGCCCGGTTTGTGGCCGGCACTCCACTACATGACCAGGACCTCGTGGCGACGGAGAGAGACGACATACGGCTGGCCCAACGCGTGGGCCGGGGGGACGAGCGGGCAGCGGCCGCCTTCGGGCGGCGTCTCACGCCTCGGGTCCGTCAGCTCGCGCGCAGCCTGATGGGCTCACGAGAAGGCTGGGAAGACGCCGCCCAGCTGAGCCTGATGGAGCTGCTGCGCGCGGCTCCGAACTACGCCGGAACCGGGTCGCTCGAGCGTTGGTCCGACCGCATCACGGTTCGCACCACCCTCCGCTACGCCCGCGCCCGTCGAACGCTGAGCCATCACCAAGGCGAGCACGAGCCAGACGAGCTCGTGGCGCCGAGGGCGCCCGACCCCGTGGCGCGCAACGAGGTGGCGCAGCTGCTGGCCGACCTCGACCCGGCGCGCCGAACCGTGGTCGTGCTCCGTCATGTGTACGAGTACAGCATCGACGAGATCGCCGGCATGACCGGCGTCTCGCGCAATACGGTCAAGGATCGGCTCGTGCAAGGCCGCCGGACCCTTCGCCAGCGGCTGCGACGGCAGGAAGGCCAACAGCGCCTACGCCTGGTGTCGGGAGGAGAAGAATGATGGGCCCCGACTGCCGGCGTTGGACCGATCTATCCGACCGTCATGCGCTCGAAGAGGCGCTGACTGAAGAAGAGCGGTCATTCCTACATGCCCACCCGGACACGTGCCCCGCGTGTGCAGAGGAGCGGTCCTGGTGGGACGGGCTCACCGCGCTTCAGGTGCCGGGCGAAGACGACCGTGAGCCACCGGCCGGCGCCGACGGCCCTCTCACCGAGCCCAGTCGGCCGCCCCGCAGGTGGCTTGCCGTGGCCGCCGCAGCCGCAGCCGCTGGGCTGGGGTGGTGGGGAGGGTCTCGGTCGACCGCATCGAGCGACACGCTGACGACCGGTCTCGCTCGCCCCGTCGCGTCAGCGACCGCGGTCGCCCCCCCCGTGCCAACCGGCGGATCATGGCGCGCGGTGGCGGCCACGGGCGAGGGCATCGCGTCGGTGGAAGCGATGGCCGATACCGGCGACATCGCCACTGGAGACGATAGCCACGTCTGCTTCCGTCACGACCTCGGCATCGTCGCCTGCGCCGCGCCGGGTACACGCGCCATCCTCCACGGGTTCGACGCCCAGCCGTGGGTTGCTCTGTCGCAGGGTCGAGTGGTGATCGAGCTCGAGTCGCGCGACCTCGCCGCCGCCTTCTTCGTTCAGACCCCGAGTGGCCGGGCCACTGCGCTCGGCACGATGTTCTCGGTAGAGACGAAGGCCGCCGGTGATGCGCTGAGGGTCACGCACGGACGGGTGAGGTGGGCGGCGCGCGCTGGCGGCACGCCGATCCTGGTCGCAGCCGGCGAAGCCGTGGACCCGCAGGGGAAGCGCGTGCTCAGCTCAGCCGAGATCGACGAAGACCGCTGGCTCCTTCGAGGGGCCATGATGTGGAAGGGTGGCCCCAGCGCCGTGGTGGCGATCGATCGGCCCGATCCAGCGTGTCGAGCCTCGGTGGCCGGGCGGCGGTTCGGGGCCGAGCGCTTGTGGCTGCGCCTACCGCCGGGGTCTCGAGAACTGGCCTGGGAAGGGTGCACCGGTCACGCGGGGCAGACCCTCGAGCTCGAGGCCGGGCAACGCGTCGGACTGGGCGCGGAGACCACGACCGAGAAGACGCCAACGCGCGCGCCCGACGCCTCCCCCACGGCTTCCGCGCGTGCGGATGGCAACCGCCCGATGCATCTCCTCGCGCAGGCGCAGTCGGCGCAGGCGAGAGGTGAGCTTGCGGTCGCCTCCGCGCACTACGCCGAGCTCTTGGCTCGTTTCCCGCAAAGCGCCGAGGCCTCCGTCGCTCGACTGGCGCGGGGGCGACTCTTGCTGCAGCAAGGCCGCGCGCAGGATGCGCTGGCCGCCTTCGACGCCTACCTGGCGCAGGGCGGCGGCCTGGGCCAGGAGGCGCGCCTCGGTCGCATCCAGGCGCTCGGTCTCCTCGGTCGCGACGCCGAACGAGCCAAGGCCATCACCGACTTCATCGCCCGATATCCCGACACGCGTGCGGCGCGAGCACTCCAGGACGCGCCGCCACGCTGAGCCCTTCGACCCGGAGCATCGCTTCCGAGGTTCTCTTTCGCTTCGACGACATCTCATGAAGACCCATCCCTCCTTGCTTTGGTTGACGGTCGCCGTTGCGGCGGCCTGTCTCTTCACCTTCCTCCGTCCCGCAAGGGCCGATACGACGTCTCCACGCGTTCTCTTTCTCGTCTCCAACGACGAGGCCCCACGTGAGAAGGCCACGCGTCGCGCGCTCACCGCCCTCTTCTCCGGCGAAGATGCCTCTCTCGTGGAGGTGGTTCCCCGCACCATCCCCAGCACGCGCGACGACCAGGTCCTCATCGCGCGAGGCCTCATCGTCGAGCGCAGTGTGGACGGGGTGTTCTGGATGACCGGTCCCGACGAAGACGAGCGTCACACGCTCTTGTTCGTCGGTGCGAACAACGAGCATCCCATCGCGCGCGACATCACCCACGAAAACGATGAGACGACCGGCGTCTCGGCCGCCCTCGTCACGCGATGGGCCGTCGACGCGCTCGTGCAAGGTCGAGCCGTCGATCACCTCGAAGAGACCGACGCCGCCATCGATGCTCCCGACGGATCGGGGGACCAGACGTCCGACGAAACGACCGACGAGACATCGAGCTCGCGTTCGAAGAAGCCCTCGAAGCGTCGGACGGATGCAACCGTGCCCTCTCCGGACCCGTCGCGAGAGCTCGTCATCCTCGACGAGGCGGAACCAGGGCCCTTGGACTTCTCACCGCGTCCCTACGGAACGACCCAAACGGGCAAGCGGAAGAAGGACCACGACTACCGCATCGAGCTGCTCGCCACCCCGGGCGTCGCCCTGTTCACAGGGGACCGCGGCGGGCTCTCCGAACCCTCGTTCCACTTCGGCGGCGCGCTCAGGGCGCACCTGCCCTACTCCTCTGTCGCGTTCCGTATCGATGTCTCCCCCGTGGACGTGTCCGGCACGGAAGACGGGCTCACCTACTTCACGATTGGCGGCGCCATCCAGGCGCATCCGCTCGACGAGGGCATCCTCGACCTCGGCTTCGGCCTCCACCTCGCCTACGCGAGCCTCGCGGGAAGAAGCGGGTCGACCGCAGCGAGTGCACAGTTCTTCGCCGTCGGTCCCACCGCCTCGCTGCTCTTCCGTGTCCCGCTCGACGAAGACAAGGGCAACGCCTTGCTGATCGGCCCCCGGGCGACCTGGCTCCACCTCGAAGCGCTGAAGACCTGCGTGGGAAGCCGGTGCGATGTGCGCAACGTCAACGACGGGCACTTCGACGCGGGTCTGACGCTCGGCTACTCGGGCGGCATCTGACGGCTGAACCAGGGCCACGGTCGCCAGCGAGCCTCACGAACAGGCGATGGTGGCTGGTGCTCCGAACGCAGTGTGCGATGAGGTGAGCCTCGGCTTCGAGTTCATGACGGCCGGCGTCGCGCAGGTCGTCCCCCCGCAGAACGGCGTCGACCCCTGCCCGTGACGGAGCGAGCGCTCGTCAATCCGCTCGCGATCCGCTCGATTTGCGCTCAGCCGACGTCTAAAGTCTCGATACATGGGTACTTGGGCTGAGCGCGTGGCGTCGGAGCGACAGGCGTTGCTCGTGCCTCGCGAGACGGCGGACGCGTGGTTCGACGCGTTCTTGGCGAACGACGCCCGCCGCTTGCTCTGTGTGGAGGGACCGCCCGGCAGTGGCAAGAGCATCCTGCTCGAGCGCTACCGAAAGCTCGCACGAGACGATGCGCGCATCGGGGACGGAGGGGTTGCATGGCTGAGCGCCAAGGCGCGCCCGTCCACCCAGGAAGCGTGGGTGACAGCCTTCGACCCGGCGGCACGCATCATCCTGCTCGACGACTTCGAGGCCCTGCTTCCGATGTTGCCGTTCGTGCTCGGCTCGCTCATGCCGAGCTTGGGCGACGAGCAGAAGCTCGTCGTGGCCGGGAGGCGCACCCTTCCCGCCATGCACGATCCTGGCTGGAGCGCCATCGTGACACGACATCAGCTCGCCCCACTCTCGGCCGACGAGAGCGAGCTGCTGCTGGCTCGGGCGGGGGTGCCTGAGCCCGTCCGCGCGGGCCTGCGCGCGCTCGCCGCGGGGCACCCACTCGCGCTTCGCGTGATGGCCAGCGACTGGGACGGCTTCGACTGGCGAGAGCGCCACGAAGCGCGACATGCCTTCTTGCGTCGGATGCTCGACGGGGTGCACCCCGCAGAACGCCAGGTCTTGGAAGTCGCGGCCCTCAATCGGGTGGTCACGACCGGACTGCTCGAGCGGATCAAACCAACGCTCGTCGACGCTTTTCATTCCGTCACCGCGCTGTCCCTCACCGTTCGCGAGGCGGGAGGACTCTCGTTGATGCCCGTCCTGCGAGAGCCCCTCGCGCAAGAGCTCGCTTACTCGACGCCCGACCTACGCGACTCCATCCTCCGCGCCTCGCTTGCTCACGCCGAGGAGCAGACCCGTGTTGGTCCCCGAGAGCGCCGGGTCTTCTGGGCCACGAACTCGGTCGAGCTCATCGGGCGGGCGCTTCGTCGAGGGAGCTCGGTGAGCTCGACGGGCGGGTCGGTGGTCGCCGCCCGGGAGGAACACGTCGACGAAGTGAGCGCCGCCGTCGAGACACATCTGGGAAGCCAGAGCGCTGGGTACGCCCGGCAGTGGCTCACGCGCCAGCCGCGGGGGGCACGACTCGTTTTCGATGCCCAGGGCCTCATCGCGTACATCCACTTCCTCGACCTCGCATGCCTCGAGGCGACCGACGTCGCCGAGGACCCCGTCGTGGCTGCCTTCGCCCTTCACGCGCGCGAGACCGAGGCGAGGCGAGCACGGCTGGCGCGTTTCTACCTCCCGGTCGAAGAGCGTGGCCTCGGCTTCATCGTGCAGGAGACCACGGCCGAACTCCTCTTCGGCGTCGACCTCGAGCTCGCCGGCTCGGCTCAGCCCGACCGCTTCCTCGACCGGTACCAAGAGCTTGCGACGCACCCGAAGGTGGCGCGGCTCGAGGTCGACGGTGAGCCTTGGTCGGTGAGCGCCGAGGACCTACGGCGATACACCCCGGCCGACCTCCATCGGATCTGGAGCCAGATCTGCCAGAACGATCCACAGCTTCTGGGTGCTGCCGAAGAAACGGTGTCGAGGTTCGATCCCGAGCAGGCCTACGCCGAGCTCCGACGCACGCTACGCGCCTTTCACGACCCGCGTCGGCTTGCACGCTCGCCGCTCGCCCATGCCGGGCAGGTGCGCCGTCTCGTGGCGTCGGGTGAAGAACCGGATCTCCCCAGCGCCTTGCGCCGGATGCTGCACGAGCTCGTCACGAGCCTCGGCGAGACCGGGGTAGATGGTCAGGCGCGACGCGTCCTCGAAGCGAGCTACTTTCGGCCCCCACGGAAGCAGCTCGCCATCGCACGAGAGCTCGGCGTAGGTGAGTCGACCTACCGCAGACACCTCAAGCTCGCCCTCGAGCGGCTGGCTGAGCGGTGGCTCGAGTCCGCCGACTGACGTCGGTTCCGTGGTGCCGTGAGTCCGCTCGAAAGGCGCTCAGCCACGCGCAAATGCGGACGAAACGTCCCAAGATGGCGTGAGATATGTCACACCCGCTCGCGCCCTGGAAAGGCCGTCGTTCGGTGCGTCATCTGTCGAGCTACGGAGAACGGCACCGCCGTGATGTGGTCGTCTACGAGCCTCTCGATGAGCAGCAACTGATCGATCTGCTGGGTATCGCCGAGCGGCAGAATGTCGCCGTCGCCCCGCTCGGGTCCTGCCTATCCTTCGACGGTCAGGGCTTCTCTGACCGGGTCGCGATATCGACCCGACGGCTACGGGCCGCGCGTGTCGACGCGAAGCACCGCCGACTTACCGCCGGGGCGGGGCTCACGATGGGTGACGCATTGAGCGCCACGACGGCCCACGGCCTGGCGCTTCCCGTGATGCCGAGCGCGAGTGGGATCTCGCTCGGCGGCTCGATATCGAGCGATGCCTACAGCCGCATGACGCCGGGCTGGGGACGGGAGAGTCGCCACCTCCGAAGCATCCGTCTCGTCACCCCGCGGGGTGAGCGACTGGACTGCTCACGCGAGAAGAACGCCACCCTGTTCCGAGCTGCAGTCGGCGGCTTTGGCTTGGTGGGCTTCATCACCCAGGTCGACCACCACCTCGAAGAGGTCGGTGTGCGGCCCGCCCTTCAGAGCTCGACGCACGCGTTCGACGGCGTCGACGGACTTGAGCATCTCTTTCCCGAGGTCCGTCCCGCCGGGTTGGCCGCAGGGGCATGGCCAGGCGCCGGGTGCATCGTGATGCAGGCAGACAGGCGACGGTACACGATGATCACCCGCCATCGTGTCATCGACACGCCGCGCAGGCGGCCGACCCTCATTCACAGCGCCGGGCTGAGGCGGGTAGCTCTGGATCTGTTGGTTGGGGAGCTCCCCACGCTCGCCACGAAGCTGTGGAAGCTCAATTGGGTCCCAGGGCGGGGTGCCTCGTTCATCGACGACCTCGCCCCCGCCACGTTCTTCATGGATGGAAACGTTCGCGCGGCAGCCTTCGCTCGCCGTGTGGGTCGCGACAACCGTGCCTTCCAGCAGAGCTACATCCTCCCCATCGAGGCGCGCTCAGCACACGAGGTAGCTCGCGTGGAGGACTTCGTTCGCGAAGCGCTCGACCGCCTCCGCGACACGGGCCTGACCGCGAGCATGTTCGACGTGGGGTTCCTACCCCGTAGCGAGTCCTTCGCCCTGTCCGCCAACCAGGAACGGGATGCCTTCCTCGTCTCTCTGGCGTTCATGGTCCGGCGAGAGACCCAGGCCGACACCGTCACGCGCGTCTTCCGAGCGCTCACCCGCACCTGCCGACGGTCTCACAGCGGCAACATCCATCTCACCAAACAAGCCGTGTGCACCGATGAAGAGCTTCGCGAGATGTACAGCGACGCGATCCCTCGCTTGGCCCACGTGCGAGCCGAACACGACCCGAACGGCCTCATCGACACCTTGCTCGGACGACGGCTCGGCCTGATGGACCACCGCGACGCGGCCAACCCTTGGGCGACCAAACGCTCACACGAGCTGGTGACGGGTCGCGGCCCATGCGCGCTCAACGCACGGTCATGGCCTGCCTGACGTTGCTCGCGGGTTGTGCTGCGAGCATCGTGCGAGCGCTCACTGCGGCGCGAGCACGAAGTCGAAGCGGGCCGCCTTGCCGCCCGCTTCGTCCGCGAGGGGCATGATGAGGCTCTCGATGATGAAGGGATCGATCTCGTTGTAGGGATCACCTTCGAAGTAGAGCTGAGTGGTGAGCGGGGCGAACCCGGGCGCACGCACGCTCACGTGGATGTGCGCGGGTCGGAACTGGGCGCCGTTGAGGTAGTGCCCGGGAATGATGGTGCGCAGCTCGTAGCGTCCTTGGGCGTCGGTGAGCATGCGACCCCGCAGGACGAAGGCGCCGCCCGGCGGGTCGTCCACCCCGTCGTTGTCGTACCCCCCATCGGCATCGGCCTGCCACACGTCGAGCTCGGCTCCTGCGATGGGCATGCAGTCGGGCGAGGCCACGGTGCCACGGATCACCATCGGCACCCCGAGCATGCCGGGCTCGGTGAGGTCACTCCGCAAGGGGGCGCCGACGCGGTAGTAGGGCCCTTCGATGTTGTCGGCGGTGGCGGTGCAGTCGAGGGGGCCCGCTCCGCCCCCTCCGTCGCCCCCGGCCCCGGCCTCCATGCCGCCCGCGCCGCCGTCGCCGCTCGTGGTCGAGCCCCCGCCAACCCCGTCGTCGTCTTCGTTGGACTCGACACCGCCGCATGCGCCCACGGCCAGCGTGCCCATCCCCGCCAAGAACCATCGCCTCGCACTCTTCGTACCCATGACCTCGGCGTAGCTCTATTTCCGCGTATGGAGAATCAGCATGATGAGAACACCACTATTCGATCTAGACTGATCTCGTGGCCACCACCCAAGAGCTGACTGCGCCGCGCGACGTGCGCCCGCCCGACCTCGAATCCCTGCGCTGCTTCTTGGCCGGTGCACATCACCCCACGTTCCGCCGCGCGGCCAAAGCGGTCGCGCTGTCGCCGGCCGCCTTCAGCGATCGCATCGCGCGGCTCGAGGAGCATCTGGAGACGACCCTGTTTCGGCGCAGCACGCGCCGAGTCCGGCTCACCCCGGCCGGCGAACGGCTGGTGCCCCAAGCCGAGCGGGCCCTGGCCGAGGCACGCGCATGCATCGACGTCGTGAGTACGGAGGACACCACGCCCCCGTTCGACCTCGTGGTGGGAACGCGGTTCGAGCTCGGACTCAGCTGGCTCGTGCCCATGCTCGATGCTCTCGAGGCGGCCGAGCCCGCTCGCCGCATCCATCTGCACTTCGGTCAGAGCGACGACCTGCTCGCGCAGCTCGACCGCGACCACATCGACGCCTTCATCTCCAGCGCGCGCCTCACCCGCGCCGGGCTCGCCTACGCCCGACTGCATGAGGAGGAGTACGCCTTCGTGGCGAGCGACGACCTGTTGAAGAAGCACCCTCTGCGCAAGGCGCGGGACGCGCGTCACCACCAGCTGCTCGAGCTGCACCCCGACCTGCCACTGTTCCGGTATCTGCTCGATGCGCGCCCCGGCGACGAGGTGTGGGCCTTCGAACGGATGCAGTTCCTCGGCACCATCGGAGCCGTGCGGGCCCGGGTTCTCGACGGGGCCGGGGTGGCGGTGCTGCCCGCCTACTTCGTGGCGGAGGACCTCAAGGCCGGTCGGCTGGTGTCGCTGCTACCCCGCACCAAGCTCCAGGTGGATTGGTTTCGCCTCGTGTGGAAGGAGGGTCATCCACGCACCGAATCCCTCCGCCGCCTCGGAACCACCCTCGCCGAACACCCGCTGCAGTAACCCACTGAAATCGCTACCCGACCCCGAGACTTGCGAACGAGCGCGTAATCGTCTACGCGCCGCGCGGGTGTCGGTTCAGTGTCATGACGTTGCAAACCTCGTGTCTGAATGGCACCGCTCATGTAAAAGTGTCGGTTCGCCAACAGCTCGATGACGATCGCAGCCCACAGCGAGGATGAGGAGCTCAGTCGCCCGTCAGGGCTTCGCAAGAGCTTCTTCGAGATCCACAACCTCGTCGCCATGTTCTTCCTCGTGGCGATGCGGGGCATGCTGCAACTGCAGGCGCCCGAGGCACCGGTGGCGCGCGAGCTCGAGCTCACCATGCTCATGCTGGTGGCCGCATGCGGGATCTCGTGCCTGCCCGACTTCGTGAGCGACGAATCGGCCGCGAACCGAGGCCGCGTCGCCGCCGCCCACATCTACCGGGCGCTCTACATCATGGTGATGGTGCGAAGCTACATGATGCTGCGCGACCTGCTGCCGCTCCTGCGTCCGGACAGCCTCGACGCCCAGCTCTTGGCCATCGACCGCGCCATCTTCGGCATCACGCCCGCGGTGTGGATGGATCAGTTCAACCAGCGGCCCATCATCGAGTGGTTCTCGGCCTTCTACTTCAGCTACTTCCTGATGGTTGCCTTCAGCCTCCTGTGGGTGCTGTGGGCGGTGAAGGACTTGAAGCTGCTACGGCCCTACGCCATCGGCGGATCCATCGTCTTCTTCCTGGGCCAGCTCACCTACGTGGCGGTGCCGGGCTACGGCCCCGTCGGCTACCTCGCCGACCAGTTCAGCGCCCCGCTCGACGGTGGCTTCTTCTGGGGCCTGGTCTCGGCCACGGTCGCGCAGGGCGGCGCCATGAAAGACATCTTCCCGTCGCTGCACACGGCGTTGCCGACCTACTTCACGCTCTTCGCCTTCTACGCGGCCAAGACGGATCCGCGGTTCAAGATCATCTCTCGCGTCCTGCTCTTCATGACGCTGAACATCATCGTCTCCACGATGCTGTTGCGATGGCACTACGCCATCGACGTCGCGGCCGGCCTCACGCTGTCTTTCTCCGCGCACGCCTTCGGTCGCTGGGTCGCCCCGCGTGAAGCTCGCTTCCAGGCCGCCCATGGCCTCACGAGCCACTGGGCGCCTCCCTCCGAGTGGGAAGGCGCCGAGCTACCCGAAGGCCACCACGCCTGAAGCCGCGAACGGGTCCTCAGCTCCGGCGCCGGCGAGCGCCCACGAGGCCGAGGAGCAAGAGCGAAGCGAGCGCGCCCCCCGTCGACTCATCTTGGCCAGCCAGGCGACACCCACAGCCGGTGTCGTCACCCTCGTCGACGACGCTGCCGCCGCCCGTCGTCGCCCCGCCACCAACGCCCGCGCTCGAGCTCACGCTGGCCGTGGCGCCACCGCCCATGCCGGACCCGCCCGCGCCGGAGGTTCCGCCCCCGCCGCCCACGCCCTGCCCGATGAGGTCTGCGAGCTCCTCGGCGTTGAAGTAGGAGATCGGATCCCGGCAACCGTTGACGGTGAACTCACCGTAGTAGCCGATGCCGACCAGTCGGTCCTGTGCGTCGAAGGCGCCGGTGTCGCTCACGCAGGCCTCGACCCCGGTGGCGGTGAAGGTCTGCGTGGCCACGCTGTCGACGGTGATCTCACCCTCGGTGCGAATGTCGACCCCGTTGGGGGTGCCATAGCCCGCGAGGATGAGCGTCGCCCCGAGCATGGGGGCCGGTCCGATCTCCACCGGATCGACGGGGAGGTCGCTGCCCACCTCGTAGACCGCGAACCCGATGGTGGCGTTGGGAATGTTCACCGTGGGTCCTTGGATGATGTTGATCACGTCGACGGGCGTCGACATGGTCGGCGTGGGTACGATCCGCGCGTCGTTGCCCACGCAGGGGTCGACGCCGACCACGGTACGAGGTCCGACCGCGATCCCTCCGCAACGCACCGTTCCCGTCTCGATGAGAACCACGGCCGTGCGCGATGAAGACATGCCGCCGAGCACGGCATCGCTCGCCTCCGCGACCGGCTCATCGACCTCGGCGGTACAGCCGAGCAGGGGAAACAGACACAACGCCCAAAGCGACCTGAACAAGCGCATGCGGGCAGGGTAACAAGCCCTCGAGCGCGCGGGCTGGAAAAGCTCCGCGCGACAGCGTGGGTCGCTGCTAGGCTAGCCGGTCTCGTCATGGTGTTCGTCGTCGGTGTCGATGGCTGCAAGAACGGCTGGATCGCGGTCGCCCTCAACAACGGGCGCTTCGCAGGCGCCGCCATGTACGAGAGCTTCGCGGCGCTGGTCCACGAGGCCGACGACGCCTTCTCGATCGGGGTCGACATCCCCATCGGACTCCTCGCCGAGGGCAAGCGCTACTGCGACGGCATGGTGAAGGAGCTGTTGGGACCGCGGCGGGACAGCATCATCCTCGCCCCCCCGCGACCCGCCATCGAGGCCGCGACCTACGAGGTCGCCAACGCGCTCACGCGCAACCTGATGGGCATGGGGCTCCCGAAGCCGACCTACGACCTGCGCGACCAGATCCTCGAGGTCGACGCGGTGCTGAAGAGTCAGTCGCAGATGCGCCGCAACATGCAGCCCTACTTCACCTCGCGCCAGATCATGATGCGCAAGGAGTCGAAGAGCGCACTCCGAAAGTACGCCCGAATCATCGAGCCCGACGACGAACGACAGAAGCGCCTGGAGAAGGCGCGACCCGCGGGGCGCATCATCGAGGTGCACCCCGAAGCCTCCTTTGCCGAGATGGCGGGCAAGCCGCTGAGCCACGACAAGAAGAGCTACAACGGCGTGATGATGCGGCTGCGCTTGCTCGAGCGTGCCGGGATCAAGATCCCCCTCGAGGTCGACGAGGTGGGCGGGGTGCAGATCGACGACGTGCTCGACGCCGCAGCCGTGGCCTGGACCGCGCACCGCTACGCGATGCAGCGCGCGCGTAGCCTGCCGGAGCGCCCCGACTGGCAACACGACGGGCAGCAAGTCGTCGCGATCTGGATCTGACGCGCGTCCGACGTAGACGTGCGGCCCCCGAACCGATTGGTCCCCTCGGTCCGTCGGATCTACGTACACACGATGAAGGTTCGATTCCCGCTGCTCGCCCTCGCCCTTCTCACGGGCTGCCCTTCGCCCACCACGGAGCCGAACCCGCCACCGGCGCCACAACCGGTGAACACGGCAAACGACACCGATACGGATCCGGGTGACGCCGACGCCCCGCCGGCAGCGTCGAGCGCCACCCTCGAGCCCACCGGCTTCGGGCTCGCGCTCTACCGACGCGCCATCAAAGGCGACGAGAACCTCGCCCTGTCCCCGGTGAGCCTGCAGATGGCCCTCGCCATGGCCTACGGTGGCGCCACGGGCGAAACCGCGGCCGAGATGGAAGCGCACCTGGGCTTCTCGACCGACATGCACGAGGCCATGGGCGCCGCCATGAAGCGGTACACGACCCCCGAGTCGCCCAAGGACCCCGTCTACGAGCTGGCCGTCGCCAACCGACTTTTCACCGACCGCAAGCTCGCGGTCAAACCGACCTTCCTCGCCCTCACCAAGCAGCGCTACCAGGCCGAGGCGCAGGCGCTCGACTTCCGAAGCGAGCCCGATGCCGCGAGGGCGACGATCAACCGGTGGGTCAAGACCCAGACGCGGGAGAAGATCCCAGAGCTGCTGCCGGCCGGATCGGTCGACGCCGACACCCGGATGGTCCTGACCAACGCGGTCTACTTCAAGGGTCGCTGGGCCCACGCGTTCGAGAAGGAGCAGACCAAGCCCGGCGCCTTCACCCTCCCGGGGGGCAAGAAGACCCAGGTGCCGATGATGCACCAGGAAGCCCAGTTCCGGTACGCCGAGGCCGACGGAGCCCAGATCCTCGAGATGGGATATCGAGGCGGCGACTGGGCGATGGTCTTCGCCCTGCCCGCGACGGCCGACGGCCTCGCTGCGCTCGAAGCCAAGCTCACCGCCAAGAGCCTCGCAGGGTGGCGCGAGGCGATGGACTTCACGGCGGTGCAGGTCACCCTCCCCCGCTTCGAGCTGAAGCCCGAGGGGCCGCTCGCCCTCGGCGACGCCTTGAAGGACATGGGGGTGAAGCTGGCCTTCGATCGCGGCCGCGCGGACTTCTCGGGCATCGCCGCGCCTTCGGCGGACGGACGACTAGCCCTGAGCGAGGTCTTCCACCGCGCCTTCGTGAACGTGAACGAGCAGGGCACCGAGGCGGCCGCGGCGACGGGTCTCGTGATGAAGACCACCTCGCTGCCGATCAAAGCCCCCGACCCCAAGGTGTTCACCGCGGACCGACCCTTCCTGTTCTTCCTCGTCGACACCACATCGGGCGCGCCCATGTTCATGGGGCGCATCAACAATCCCGCGTGATGTCGAGCGGTTGAGCCGTCAATAGACCGACGAACGTCAAAGCGATGACACTGAACCCAGAGCCTCTGGGTTCAGTGTCACGGGCTTGACGTCGACGTCAGCGAACCGATGGTGATCAGGCGACCTTCGACAGGCGCTTGCGCTCGTACATGGCCTCGTCGGCGGCCTCGAACATCTCCTCGGGGCTCTGGCTGTCGAGGGTATCGACCACGCCGTAGCTGATCGCGAGTCGGAGGTTCGATGGCAGCTCGAGGACCGAATCTTCGGTGTAGAGGCGCGCGACGACCCGCTCCATGAGGGCCTCGGCCCCCTCGGCGTCGGTGTCGGGTAGGAGGAGGGCGAACTCGTCCCCTCCGAAGCGACAGGCGATGTCACAGGTGCGGCACGTCTCCTGGAGCACATGGCCTACGAAGCGCAGCACCTCGTCGCCCTTGGCGTGGCCCGCTTCGTCGTTGATAGGCTTAAA
This sequence comes from Polyangia bacterium, assembly GCA_030426145.1. Classification (GTDB taxonomy): domain Bacteria; phylum Myxococcota_A; class Polyangia; order Polyangiales; family Polyangiaceae; genus JAPYTK01. The sequence goes on along the minus strand of JAUHZF010000006.1, from coordinate 16,546 downwards.
ATCATTGAGATCGATAAGCACCAGGCTCATCGTGCGGCCATACCGCCCGCAGCGCGCCCACTCCTCGTCGAGGCGTTCGTCGAAGCTGCGCCGGTTGTGAAGGCCAGTGAGGGTGTCGCGGTAGGCGAGGTGCTTGAACTCTTCGAGTTGATTGACCTCGTCGCGCAAGGATCGGTTCTCTACCGCGAGCGCTTCGATGATGGCGAGCAGCTCGGCGGGGGTGTGACCCTGTCGTCCTTTGGACACCAGGTTCTGATCCTCGGTGGTGAACTCGTCGTTGGCGATGCTCGCGTTCATGGTCTCTCCCCTCTGACGCCCTGCGGTGGCGCGTCGTGCCCAGAGCTAATTCAATCGCCGTGCCAACCGGTCGATGCTGCGGGCCTGTCTCCCTGAAGGGGACAACGGCCGCCGCGGGTGGAACCTTGAGCCCTGAAGAAACCGCATCACCCGCGCGGGGTGTTCGGCTACGTCAGCGAGGCGCGCCACGCGTCCGGCGTCATGTCGACCCAGCGTTTGCAGGCCCGATAGAACGAAGATGGATCGGCGAACCCCAAGAGGTAGGCGATCTCGTAGAAGGCCAGGTCCCTCCGCGCGAGCATGCGTTCGGTCTGCACGCGGCGCACGTCGTCGAGCAGCGCACTGAAGCTGGTGCCTTCGGCGCTGAGCTTTCGCTGCATCGACCGCGAGCTCATGCCCAAGGCCGACGCCACCGACGGCTGATCGACATCACCGCTGGATAGATCACGGAGCAGGTGCTCGCGCACCTTGGCGCTCACGCTGGCGTCATCCGGAGCGCGAGGGTCGAGGGTAGGCATCAGCGTCTCGAGGTAGCGCTCGAGGTACTTCCCCGCCTCCGGCGCCGCCGACACCACCGGCGCCTCGAGGACCGAGCTGTCGAACCACAACGCCTGCGTAGGCTGCTCGAAGCGCACCGGCGCGCCCCAGACCTCCTCGTACTGCGCCACCGGATGACGCCTCGGGTGAGCCAGGTCGACGCGGACGGGAACCAGCTCGCGATCGGTGCTCTTGCGCAAGATCTGGACGAAGGACGTGACGAACATCTCCATGATCTCGTGCAGGGCCGCGACGCGCGGCTCGTGACGCATCGTGAGCACGCTGACGTCGTCTCCCCGCTGGAGGTCGACCTGGAAGTGCGGATCCACCATGCGCTGAAAGCGCATCAAGCGCTCGACCATCACCCCCACGTTCGGCGCATGACAGATGGTCACCCCCACCATGCCGAGCGCGCTGGGGTCGACGTACCGGCCATAGTCCATGCCGAGGGACCGGTCGGGAAAGCGCTCGTGAAGCTCGGCCCACGCGCTCACGAGGGCGTCGTAGGGCACCAAGGCGTCTGGATCTTCGAGCGCCTCAGACGTGACTCCCGCGCTCGACAGGAAGACCTCGTCCGACAAGCCAAGCACCCCCACCGACCACGCGCGAAGCGCCATCACGAGCGCAGCGAAGACCTTGTCCTCACCGAGCACGGCACACGGCTCCAGGCGTGGCTGGCGGCGCAGGCCAGCATGTTGGCGTAGGCGGCCACTGGTCAGCCGCGCCTCGCACGACCACCATGTGAAGAGAACGAAGGACACCCTTCATGAGCTCGCCCACAAGCCCCACTGTACCGACGAACGCACGCCCTGAGCTAGGCGACTTGATGCACAAGCGCGACGCCCCAGGCCTCGTCCGACTCGGGGTCCAGCTGGCGTGGCTCCTCGGGTCGATGGCCACCGTGGCCGTGGCTTGGTCCACCCCATGGGTCTGGCCGGCGGTGGTCTCCGCGGGCCTGGCCCTGGTCACCTTCTTCCCGCCGCTGCACGAAGCCGCCCACAAGACCGCCTTCGCCACGCCCTGGCTCAACGACGTCGCGGTATGGCTCTGCGCGCCGCTGATGCTGCAAGCGCCATCGTTCTTCCGCGAATTCCACGCTCAGCATCATCGCGCGACCCAAGACCTCGAGCACGACCCCGAGATCGCGCCGGCACCAGCGCTGCTCGACGACTGGCCCTCCAACCCGGTGTCGTACCTGTTGATGGTGTGCGGCCAGCCGCTGCTGTTCGGCAAGCTCATGTTCACCGTGGTCTGTGCCCTCGCCCCACGTGGGGTCTGGGGGAAGGCGTTTCCCTTCATTCGCAACCAACGGCAGACCCGTGTCGCGTGGGAGTCCCGCGCGGTGCTCGTCGTTCTCACGGCAGGGGTTGGGGCCGGGCTCACGTTCGTACCGGGCTTCGCCTACATGCTCCTGGCCTGGCCGGTGTCGCATCTGGTGCTCGGGCTCTACTTGATGCCGGAGCACACCGGCCTTCCTCACGACGGCTCGCAGGTGCATCGCACGCGCTCGGTGAAGAGCAACGCCCTCGTACGCTGGTTCATGTGGAACATGCCTCACCACGCCGAGCACCACACGCACCCAGCCGTGCCCTTTCACGCCCTGCCCCAGCTGCGCGCGCGCATGGAGCTCGAGAACGTCGCCTCGGGCTACCTCTCGTTCCATGTCGAGGCCATCAAGCGCGCCTTCGGCTGGCGCCCCGTGGCGTCGCAGTAGCGACCACCCCTCGACTCCATTCAGCGAGACAGGGCACGCTCGACCTCACGCATCGAGCTGCGCATGATGGGCCTTGCAGCTGCGGTCATCGGCGGCTCGATGGTGGCGCGAGCGCATCAAGCGCGTCGCCCGAGGTAGCACGGATGTCGCGGTCCAGCGTCGGTGGGGAAGTTGTCACGACCGCGGAGGGGCTCGGCCCTGTATGGTCCCGGCGCCGAGATGTCCGACGCGCCCACGCACATCTTCGATCGCCGATATCGCGCGGTCACCTTCGCCATTCTCACGCTGGTGGGCCTGTCGGCCTTCGAGGGGCTTGCGGTGGTGGCGGCCCTGCCCGGGATCACCCGAGACCTGGGTCACGTCGAGCTTCTGCCGTGGGTGGCCACCTCGTATCTGGTGTGCTCGGGCGTCGCGACGGTCGCGGCTGGAGGGTTGGCCGACCGACTCGGGGTCAGCCCCGTCTTCCGGGCGGCGGTCGTGCTCTTCGTGGCCGGCAGCACCATCTGTGGCTTCGCCCCGAGCATGACGGTGATGGTGCTCGGCCGTGCCCTGCAGGGGATCGGCGGCGGCGCGGTCAATGCGGTGGGCCTCACCGCGGTGGGCCTCGTCTTCCCGCGTCAGCTCACGGCGCGAGCCTTCGCGGCCAACGCCAACGTGTGGGGGATCATGAGCGTGGCCGGCCCGGGGATCGCGGCTGCGCTCCTCACCTTCGCATCGTGGCGATGGATTTTCTTGGTGAACCTGCCCATCTGCACGGCGGTGCTCATCGGCGGCTGGAGCGTGCTCCCCACCCGGCGTGACGACGCCCCGAGCGGCCGCTTGCCGCTGTTCGACTTGGCCGCCCTCACCACCTTCTCGGCCCTGGTGGTCGTGGCCATCGACCGCCTCGACGTCTGGAGCGTCGCCGCGGCCATCGGCGCCTTGGTGCTCGGGGGCTTCTTGATGCGACGCAACCGCGATCGCGACGATGCCCTCATCCGACCCAAACACGCGCTCGATACCCCTCTGGGTCCGCTCGCGTGGGGCCTGGCCGCGCTCCTCGTCGGCAGCATCGGGACCCAGACCTTCGTCCCGCTCTTCATCACCGGCGCCCGCGATGTGGGGCCAGCGCTCGCGGCCTGGTCGGTGCTCTTTCTGGTTCTCGGCTGGACGTCGGGCGCCAACCTCTCGAGCCGGTTGCTGCAGACCATGGACGCGGAGAAGCTCGTGCCCCGCGGAGGTGCGCTCGTTCCGGCCGCGCTCTTCGCCATCGGCGGCGCGGTCTTCACCGCGATGCCGCTGCCCGTGGTCTTCGTGGCGCTCATCGTGGTGGGCCTCGGCTGTGGCCTGTCGACCAACGCCGCGCTGACCATGGTTCGCGAGCGGGCCGAGGACACCGAGCTGGGCCGGGCGACGGCCGCCCACCAGTTCGTGCGCAACCTGGGCTTCGCGGCCGGCAACGCCCTCGTAGGCGCGGTGATGCTCCTCGTGATCGGCCGCGAGGTCGGTGACCTCGACCAGCTCCGCGACGCCGTGGGCCACGGATCTTCACAGCTCACGGCGACCATCGAGCGTGGCTTCGGTACGGCGGTGCTCGTGGCCGCGGCCGTCTCGGCGCTGGGACTGATCCCGCTCCTGCGGCTGCGCCGAAAGGTGTGAGCGCGCGCCTCAGTGATCGACGCGCCCGCGGGTGCGTTTCTTCTCGCCCTGGCGGCGTTTGTCCTCCAGGCGACGACGCTGCGAACCCTTGGTGGGCTTGGTCGCGCGACGTCGCTTGGGCACCACGAGCGCCTGTCGAATCATGTCGGCGAGCTTCTCGCGGGCATCCTCGAGGTTTCGGCTCTGCACCCGCGTGGCTTGGCTCGTCACGACGACGAAACCCTCCGCATCGATGCGGGTAGAAAACGCCTTGCGAAAGCGGCGCTTGGCCATGATGCCGAATGCCTCGGTCCCCGACAGATCGAAGCGCAGCTCGACCTTGGTCGCCACCTTGTTCACGTTCTGTCCGCCGGGTCCCGACGCCTTGACGGCGCGCCACGAGAGGTCTCGGACGGGGATGGTGCAGCGAGCGTTGACGATGAGATCTTCCATGATGCTCCCCTGCTGGGGAAAGCCGCGGAAGACCGAACCTAGCACGCCACGCCTTGCTGTCGCCCGCCAGCGGCGATAGTTGCTAACCCACCATGGCCAACCCCATCGCCACGTTCGAGACCACTCAGGGCAGCTTCAAGGCGGAGATCTACGTCGAGCAGATGCCCATCACCGGAAAGAACTTCGTCGATCTCGCCAAGAGCGGCTTCTACAACGGGATCCACTTCCACCGCGTGATCAAGGACTTCATGATCCAGTTCGGCTGTCCGCACGCGAAGGATGCCAACAGCCCGCGCGCCGGAACCGGCGGTCCGCCCCACGGCAACATCCAGGACGAGCACAACCCCGAGTTCAAGATCAGCAACGAGCCCGGGACCCTGTCGATGGCCAACACCGGCCGTCCCAACAGCGGTGGCTCGCAGTTCTTCATCAACACGGCCCACAACGCCTACCTCGACTGGTTCAGCCCCGGTCAGTCCAAGCACCCCGTCTTCGGCCGCATCATCGAGGGCATGGATGTCGTCAACGCCATCGGCAACACCGCCACCGGTGCCGGCGACCGTCCCCAGACGCCCATCCAGGTGACCTCGATCACCATCGCCGAGTAGCCCTCCGCACTCGCCTTTTCGAACGCGCTCGATCCCATGGGTCGGGCGCGTTCGTTCTTTGTGCGGGCGAATGAGCGGGCGCGCCTCGAGACCATAGGCGGAGACCAACGCTCATCCTCGCGCCCCACGCGGCGAAGATGCTCGGCGTCGACCTCGCCACCGCAGAGCACCACGCCGACGAGGGCAAACCCGAGTGGTGGGGGATCGAGCAGGTCTCGTTGAAGTTGCCCGGTGTGCCGGCGGTCACGACCAAAGCCAAGGCCATGGACATCATCTACGACGGGAACATCGGCGCTCCCCTGATGGAGCGTTTCATCTGGACGCTCGACCTCCCGAACCAACGCCTCGCGCTCGAACCCAGCGACTGACGTGAAACCCACCTGGCGGGGAGTCGGCAGTGGGGTTCTGCCTAGGTGCACCGGGGCCCGGCTAGAACAACGCAACGCCGTCCGGGCATGGGTCGAGCGCAGATGATCCCGAGCTGCGTGGGGAGCCAACTGGCGCCACACCGTGTCGTTTTGCCACACTCGAGACACGTAACTCCCCGAAGGCTGGTTGCGACGGCAGACGGCACGGGGCTTGAGAGGTTGTTGGCTCAACTGGCCGACCGTTCGGCCTTCGGAAAGGCAACACCATGAACGCCAACATCTCTCCCCGACTCCGTGCCTTCGCTTCCGCCGCTTCACTGCAGGGCCGTGAACACGCCCACAACGAGGACCAGTACTTCGTGGGCCGCATCACCAACGGGTTCGCCGTGCATGAGACCTCCCTCGACGAGCTTCGCGCGCACCAGAGCAGCGACGCAACCCTCCTGGCGGTCGCCGATGGCGTGAGTGGCAGCGCACGAGGTGACCATGCCTCAGCCGAGGTGATCCGGCAGCTCGCCACCCTGTTGAACCACCGGCTCCTGCTCCCTGGTGGCCATCTCGACCGCCCACCGGCGCGGGCCACGCTCCCCAGCCTGCCCGATGTGCGGCGTGAGCTCGAGGATGCCTTCGCCCTCGGCCACGAACGGCTTCGGCTTCAACACGGCAACCCCTCGTGCACGACCCTGACCGTTGCCTACGTGAACTACCCGCACCTCTACGTCGCCCACGTGGGCGACTCGCGCTGCTACCTCTACCGCGAGGGCACGCTCATCCTGCTGACCAGCGACCACACCATGGCGATGGAGCTACGCGGCGAGGGCATCAAAATGGACGACGGTAGTCGCTTCGACCACATCCTGACGCGTGCCATGGGCGAAGCCACGGCCACCATTACGCCAGACATCGGCCATTTCGCACTGCAACCCGACGACCGACTGCTCCTCTGCTCCGATGGGGTCAGTGACGTCCTCTCCCCGGTGACGATCACCGAAGTCATGGCCGCTCGTACCTCGCCAGATGCCACCGCCGACGCCATCGTTACGCGAGCCTACGAGGAGCTAGGTGCCGACGACACCACCGCCGTCGTCGCAGACCTCGCGCCCGACCATTGATGAAATCAACGTCACGACCCCGAGAAGCGCGACCATGGGTTCGCTACACCTCGGACGCGCTCCGTCTCCTTTTGGGGAGCGAGCACGCGTCGAGGCTTCGCGAACACACCCCCCGTTCAAATCACTAGAACGACAAACGGTTTGACGTCGTCGTGATTCCTTTGATTTTCGCGTCCAGCGGATGTGGCGCGGACCGGAGGACGACGCAGGCGTAGTGAGCTACGTCGAGGAGGCCGGAGCGAGCACGCATTCGTTGGGCGTGGAAGGCGAAGGGTTTCACAGGCTTCAAACCGTTTGTCGTTCTAGGGGCCTTCAGAAGCTACTGAAGGCCCCTGGCTGCGCGAGGGGGTCCTCCCCCCAACGGCTTCGCTCCGCGACGAATTCGTGGCGAATACACACTCAGCTATTCAGCGCTTCTTCGGCGGCGCGATGTTGCCGAAGACCTTCTTGGCCAGCGCCTCACCCACGGCGGCGAGGAACGGCGCCGACAGGTCGTTGTAGGCGTAGTCGTCGTCGTTGAGGATACCGTTGGGGTTGGCGTAGATGGCGGCGGTGACGAAGAAGCCCTTTCCACTCGGCTCGTCCTCGACGTAGGCATTGTCGATGTGGAAACCGTAGGCGCGGCCCGCCTTGTTCGTGTAGCGCAGCCGCGTCACGTCGATCACCTCACGTAGCCCGGGCAGCATCGGCTTGTGGGTCGCCCCGCGGGACCCGGGAAGGAGCCGCCCCGTCATCGGGCTCAGCAGCACCTGAAGGTCGTCGGAGGACAAGCCCATGTCGATTCCCGGCGCGAGCTCCGGCGCAACCAGTCCGATGGTGATGCGGTGCAGGTCGTAGAGCGAGGCGTAATTCTTCTCGCCGAAGTCCATCGGCTTCTCTTGGATGCCCCTGGCATCGCGGTAGCCCTCGCCCACCAGTGTCTTGGCCGCGAAGGTGGGAGGCATGACGTAGTCGCTGACCCGGGGTGGGTTGCGAATGGCCCGAGAGCCCCAGGGCAAGATGAGCACCCGCCGCGTGGTACGACGCATGGAGGTCGTGCTCAGGCGGTGGTGGAAACGCACCGACTCGAAGCCCATCTGCCCCATGGCCTCGTTGAGCGCACGATGGCCGAGCAGATCGTAGAGGCGGTCGTAGGCGTCGTTGTCCGAGTAGCCGAGTAGCTTTCGAACTTCGCGACCGACGCGGAGCTTCTCTTCGTCCTCGTCGTCGTCTTCGTCCGGGTCCTCGTCCGCCTCGGGAACCTCGCACTTCCCCGCCGCCGTCTTGCAGCGCATGAAGCGCGTGTTCTGATCGATCTTGATGTCCTGCTCGCGAGCGATGGCGCGGAGGTACCGCAACGCCGCGACGGCGATGAAGGTCTTGATGGCGCTCGCCGGGTAGAGGTACTCGGCATCGACCCGGTAGCCATGCTCCTCGAGGCGACGGTAGCGGGGGGCCTTGGGGTCCCCCTCGCGCTGCACGACCGTGACCAGCAGCTGGATCCGCAACGCCTCGGACTGCGAGAGCCATGTGCCCATGTCCTCGGCCGACGCGGTGCGAAGCGCGTGCTCGATCCAGTCGTCGCGTGGGGGCAGGGCCGCCGTGGTGGACGCCGAGGGTGTCGCCGTGACCTTGGGAAGCGGCGTCGTCACCTCCGAGGCCGTAGCCGCCGGCACCGCCTCGCCCGCCGGGTCGGAACGGCAGGCCACGACAAAGAGCAGCAGCAGCACGAGTGAGCGCACGCTGGGGATCTACCCCACGAAGGGAGCCGCGGGCCAGATCACCGGCGATCGGTTTCGTCCCGAGTTATTGACCTATCGTTCTAAAACCATCATGCTCGACGAGCGATGGGACGACCACGGGAGTTCGACGAAGACGAGGTGCTGATGCGGGCCATGGTGGCCTTTTGGCAGCGTGGCTACGAGGGCTGCTCCGTGCGAGACCTGCTCGACGCCACGGGACTGCCCCGGCAGAGCCTCTACAACACCTTCGGCGACAAGCGCGGTCTCTTCCTCCGGGTTTTGAGCCGCTACCGCGAACGGGTCGAAGAAGACCTGGCGTGCTTGAAGGCGCCCGAGGCAGGACTGGGTGAGCTCCGCCGCTACATGCTCGACGCGCTCGGGGTGCAAGCAGAGCTCGGGGGCGGCGCCTGCCTCCTGGTCGTGACCGCCTTCGGGCCTGCCAGCGCCGACGCTGACGTCCAGGCCGCCATCGAGGCCGGCGCCTCCAGCGTGCGCCGCGCCTTCGCGCGGCTGCTGAAGCGACTCCGCGACGACCAGGTGTTGCCGTACGACCTCGACCCCAAGGCGGGGGCCGACTACCTCTACGCCGTGCTCAACGGCTTGAGCGCCCTTCAACGCACCGGTGCCGGAGCCCGCCGAGTGCGGACCGCGCTCGAGGCCGCGCTCCGATCCATCTGATCTGAACGACGCCGCAGTTGGGGGCGTCACTCTTCGTTTTTCCGTTTTTGACTCATCATTCCAAAACAAAGAAAACCCACATGACCCGAAAGACGTTCCTCACGATCCACGCCCTCGTCGCACTGCTCGTAGGCGCGGTGGCGCTCCTGGCTCCCGGCTACCTCATCGCCGGCGTCAAACAGGCACAGAGCAATCCCGCGGCCGAGGTCATGGGCCGAACCGTGGGTGTGCTCATCGCGTCGATGGGGGTGCTCGCCTTCTCAGTGCGAAGCCACCCCGACTCAGCGACCATGCGCAGCGTGCTCTGGGCGAACCTGCTGCTCCAACTCGCGATTCTGCCCATCGACCCCATCGCCTACATGAGCGGCACCTTTCACTCACTCGGCTCGTTCGTGCCCAACACCATCCTCCACCTCGCCTTGGCGAGCGGATTCGTCTTCTACCTACGCGACATGGGTCGGCCGCCCGCCGCACACGCCTCGTGACAGTGCCTGGGCTCGTCGGGCCCGCCTTGGTGCGGGCGCGCTGGTCTTCCCGATCAGTTGAAGGCGCTGAGCTCGACCAGGACCCCATCGGCGTAGACGCCGACCCAGACCGTGTCGGAGCCAGGAAACACCACATCGGGGTGGACGAAGACCTGGTGGTCGCCCAGGTCGTAGCCGCTGGGGTTGTCGTTCGGGTCTTCGATGACGTCCACGGCACCCACCATCACCGCGGCTTGGGCCGTGGCCAGGTCGTTGCCACCCCCCATCGCGATGTCGTTGCCATACTGCGCGTAGTAGGCGACGAGGGCGTCGCGGAGGTCGTCGGCGAAGGCGTTGGCGTCGACGGCCACGCCGCAGCCTTCCGCGGGGGGGGTTCCGTAGTCTTCTTGATGACCCCAGGCATGGGTCGTGAAGTACTCGTCGTGATCGTAGAAGGCGTCGCCATCGGTCGGCGTGAAGAGGCAGCGGCGGAGCGAGAGGTCCTGCCACGTGGAGACGGGAGGCTGGTAGCCGAAGCGGCCGAGCATGTCGGTGATGACGTCGCCGCCACCGAAGCTGCCGTCGCCATCGACGTCGCGGAAGATACCGATCCGGTCGTCACCGTTGAAGTTCATCGGCCCCGGCATTTCCACCTCGCAGTGGTCGACGATGGTCTGCATCGGGTCGTTGAACGTGCCGCTCTTCGTGCGACAGATCGTGCGCACGGCCCCTGGCTCGAGGGTCGAAGCGGGAAACGCTTCGCTGACGCTGCAGCTGGTGGAGGCGTTCCGCACGAGACACACGCCATAGTCCTCGAGGGCGACCGGGGTACTACCGCAGTTGAAGACCTCGATGGCCTTGTTGTTCATGCCCTGACCCTCGATGTACTCGCTGATGATCAGGCAAGGCGGCGCGGCCGTGCGCTTGGCGTAGTCCAGCAGCGCCGCGAGTGCGGCGGGTCCCACGTAGGAGACCCCGTCCAGCTCCTCGAGTGAGCCGAAGAGATCATCGTCGGCCGTTCCGAAAATGGCGTCGGCCCCATCGCGATGCGCCACGATGTTCTCAGCCGCTCGCCTGTCGAGCCCGACGTCATCATCGAGGACCTGAAAATTGGCGCTGTTGGCTACGGCGAGAATGAGCTCAGCATCGCTCCCATGACTCGGCTCCTGCACCAGGCCCTGCGCGTGAGCGTAGGCCACGAGCTTCTCGATGGCGCTCGGCCCCACGTACGGCACCCCATCGAGCTCCTCGATCGAGTCGAATAGATCGTCGTCGGCCGTACGGAGAACCGCGTCGCTCCCATCGCGGTGCGCCACGATGTTCTCGGCCGCTCGCCTGTCGAGGCGCACGTCGTCGTCGAGCACCGTCAGTTCTGCCTCGTTCACGAGGTCGAGCACGGCATCGGTCTCCGCCGGTGTGAGCGCAGCGACGAGGTCTTGGGTCTGCTCGGGTGCGGAGCCACTGCAAGCCAAGGCCTGCGCGACGATCAGACCCGGGAAACCCAGGGCGAAGAGATGGTGAATGGTCGAGCCCCGGAGCATGCCGAGGAGGTAGGCCTATCACCTACACGCGTCAAGGGGAGGCGAGCTGGGTCATCCAGAGCCACGTCATTCTGCACGCGACTCCGCGGAGTCGTCGGGCATCCTTACCAAGGTATGAATATTGTTAAACTTCGACGACTCCGCGGAGTCGTGGAGGAGACCTGACGCCGTCCCGAACAAGCGACTCCGCGGAGTCGTGGAGGAGACCTGACGCCGTCCCGAGCAAACGACTCCGCGGAGTCGTGAAGAGACTCGGAGGCGTCCCCTGCATGCGACTCCGCGGAGTCGTGGAAGAGACTTGGGGAGGACGCTTGGGCGGACACCTGGGCGGTCCCGAGCGAACGACTCCGCGGAGTCGCGGAAGAGACTCGGGGAGGACGCTTGGGCGGACACCTGCGTGCGACTCCGCGGAGTCGTGGAAGAGACTTGGGGAGGACGCTTGGGCGGACACCTGGGCGGTCCCGAGCAAACGACTCCGCGGAGTCGTGGACTGGACACCTGGGCGGTCCCGAGCAAACGACTCCGCGGAGTCGCGGAAGAGACTCGGGGAGGACGCTTGGGCGGACACCTGGGCGGTCCCGAGCAAACGACTCCGCGGAGTCGTGGAGGAGACTTGGAGCCGTCCCGTGCGTGTGACTCCGCGGAGTCGTTCCGTCGCTTCTTCCAAAGGCATGAAATCGTTCAACTCTGACAACTCCGCGGAGTCGTCGGGGAGATATGGGGCCGTCTCGAGCTTGAAGACCGCATTTCATGGGCCTCCGTAGGTGGTCGGCACAGAAGCGCTCGCCCTAGCGGTCCTTCTTCAGTGATCGACCCGTGGCATGTGCTCGGACACGGGGGGGTTCATGGTGGCGGACGCCGCCGTGGACGTCTCCGCGCATCCGAAGCACAACCCCCTTTCCCATGCCCTTCTTCGCCCGACCCCCGAGCGACGAGCGGGTGAAGGCGCTCCTCGCTCCGCTGCGGGATGCCCCCTTCACCTACGCCGAGGTCGGATGGACCCGAGAAGGGCCCGCGCGAGCACCGGATGGCTTCGTCCTCGACGACTACGGGACGGAGCTCGGGCGAGGACTCGACGTCTTCGCCCGAGCCAAACGGGCACTCTTTGACTTCGCGCACTACCCGCCGTCGTTCACCCGCGTCGTGCGGCTCGACGACGCGCTCGAGGAAGGCGCGCTCTTCGCCACCGTGGCGACGCACCTCGGTTTCGCCTCGGCCCATCCATGTCGGGTCATCTACGTGATCGACGAGCCCAGCCGCTTCGGCTTCGGTTTCGGCACGCTCCCCGGACACAGTGAGCGGGGCGAGGAGCGGTTCACCGTCAGCACCGACGCTCACGGCCGCGTCTCCTACGATGTGCGCGCCTTCTCCCGTCCCCGCGGGGCCTTCACCCGACTCGGAGCCCCCGTCGCCAGGCGCCTGCAGCTCCGCTTCCAGCGAGAGACGGTGGCCGAGATGCGCCGCCGGTGTCGATGAAAGGTGGAGCTTCGGCGCTTAGCGGATGTTGTTGATCGCCGCTTTGGCAGTGTCGTGCCGAACCTTCATCACGTTGCTGACCATCGTGTACTGGCGGTTCTCCTGCTGCATGTTCTGCTGCAGGTTCAGGTACCGAAGGCTGAAGCCCTGAGTGAGCTGTTGGCTCTCCTTCGTCGCCGCAGCCAGATCCCGCGGAGTGGGCGCTACGTCGATCTCGTCCAGCCGGCGCTCGAAGGCATCCAGCTTCTTCTTCCAGTCGGCCGTAGCCGTGCCGAGTTGCTGCGCCTCACGCTTCCAGATGGTGACGAGCTTCTTCCAGGTGGCCCGATCCTTCTTCGACGCGCGACCCTTCGGGACGTAGGCCGCCACCGACCGCAACGTCGACCGCGCTGCCCGTGCATTGGCCTGAACCTCACGCAGCCTCATCAGGTCCTTCCGCAAAGCCTCGGTGGGGCGCTTGCGTCGAGCCTGCTTCTGCAGCCCATCGGCGTCGCCCGCGAGCCTTGCGGTCTCGGCCGAAGCGACCTGGCTCACGAGGCCGATGAATAGGCCCGCGGGCCCAACAACGGCAATCCACCGACGCCAACGACCTCGCCTCACGGCGTCCTTCCCCCACATCACGGCAGCAGTGTAGCTGGGCTAGGCCGCATGAACCATGACTCGTCCGCCCGTTGGCCATCAATCGTCGGGCAGCGGGCGGAGCAGGGCCGCTTCGGCAGCCTCGCCCGCGCGCCGGAGCTTGCCGCGCTGTTTGCGGTCGCGCCGTCGACCCTTTTCGATCCTGCTGTATCCGAGCTCCGAGTAGACGCGCTCGGTGTAATGGTCGAGCACCTCGGCATCGGTGGTGATGCCGTCTTCGAGCAAGGCCCGCTGCATGCGCTCGGCGGCAAAGACCTCGAGGAAGGCTTCGCTCCCCTCGACCCCCGCCTCCTGGCAGTGGCATTCGTAGGCGTGCTTCAACTTCTTGTGCACGCGGTCGAGCTCGAGGGCCACAGCACGCTCGAGGTCATCGTCCCAGTCGTCCATGCCGCGCAGGAAGAAGTGCTCGAGCACGCGCTGGCTCTGGGCGTGGGTCCAGCGGGAGAGCGCGGGCGCGCGACGGAAGGGGTAGAGCGGCCACTCCCACCACCGCCACCGTGAGCGACCACCGAAGCGCAAGGTGGCCACCAGCTCGATGATGGCCTGACCTGCGGGGCCATCGGGCCCACCTTCGGCGAGCCACACCTGCTCGGCCAGACGGTTGAGATGAGGCGTGGCCTCGCGTAGCACCGCGCCCGAGAGCGGCCCTCGCCGCTGAAGCAACGCCGTCTGCTCGTTGGCGAGATCGGCGAGCAAGCCCTCCAGGATCCGGGGCACGAGCTGGTGGCTGGGGCGATCGCTGAGGATCTGATCGAGGCGCGCGAGCTTCTCGTCGAAGCTGCGGGTCAGCATCAGCGTGCGCAGATTCTGGCGACCGCCGATGTACGCCGGCTGCTGCCGCGCCTCCGTCTCGACCTCGGTGTTGATGAGGCGTCCCGCCGCAGCCGGCAGCGTGGGGATGATGCGCAGTCGCCCCACCCGGTACTTCTTCATCCAGAGGAACCTGTCGACGACCTCCGCGTCGTAGGCCTCCACGATGCAGAAGCGCAGCTGCGGGTACCGACTGGCCAGCAACCGCGACAGCAGCCTCGCTCGCTTCTTGAGCCAGGTGTGCGGTGGCACGCTTCCGAAGAAGCTCCACTTGAAGACCTCGGCCTCGCTGGGAGCAGGAGGCGCCTCCTCGCTTCGCTTCACGAGCGCCTGGTTGTCCGCGAGCGACTCGGGCTCATCCCCCGTCGAAACGAGCCAGTGGTTCACCTTCAGCTTCTGGCCCGTGAAGGCAAAGCTCACCCCGCGCTGCATGGCATCGAAGACCTCCTGCGCGTCCACCAGGTGGTGGGCCGCCGCATGGCCGATCGGGGTCTCGATGACGTCGTCGAGCACGATGACGGTCTTGCCCGCGAAGGCCTCGGTGAGCGACCATCCTTCGATGGGTTGGTGAAGGGGTAGGCCACGCTCCAGCGAGATGTCCCACACACAGAAGGTGAAGCCCAGCTCGTCCGCGAGGGCACGCCAGCTCATCAGCTCCTCGCGGGTCGTTCGGTGGTGAACCACCAGCAGCAGATCGGCATCCGGGTCGTGTCGATAGCGCTGCGCGACGCGGGTCTGGAAGCTGCGGTACTGGATGGGACGGAGACGATCGGGCAGATCGATCTGGCCTAGCTCGAGGGTGAGCAGCAGACGTACGCTCTCGTAGAAGGGCGCGCTCTTCTTCATGCCGAGGGTCACCTCGAAGCTGCGGCTCTCTCCGGCATCGAGATGGTCGATCTCGACCACGTAGCCGTCGTCGATGCTCAGCTTCACATCACCGGGCCCGAGGAGAACGGCGTGCTCGTCGCCGAGCTCGCTTTCCCAGCCCTGAAGCCGAAAGCGGATCCGACGCTTGCACGGACTGTTTCGACCAAACGCCTGGCGCGAGACGTTGCCGATCTCGAAGCGCATCCGCGCCGCCTGTCCGGGGGGCAGCGAGTGCAACGATTCGATGTCGCCGGCTTCGATGGGGAAGCGAATGACGAAGACGCCCTGCTCGTCGCTGACCGTGCCCTCGTAGCCTTGAAAGCCGCGTGCCACGAGGGGCAGGTCGGCGCGGTGGCGCACGGTCTCGGGACGCGCGAGGGGGGCGTCGGGTCCTTCGGGGAGGAAGTCTCCGATGCGGAAGACGAGGGCCTCGGTCTCAAAGACGTGGGTCTGACCCGGCGCGAGCCGCCGCGGCACGGGCAGGCTCATGTCGTGGGGCAAGACCCAGCCCGCTTGCTGTAGCCGAAGCTCGACGTCGCAATGACCGGGGGTGGGCATGCCGCCCACGTTCTTCACCGCGATCTTCTCGACGAGCACCTCTTCCTGGGGCTCGTAGATCCCGTCGTGGTTCCGACTCCGATGGGTGAAGGAGACGAGCTGCAGGTCGTAGCGTGCGGGGTACTGCGCGATTTGGTCCTGGTGCTTCACGTGGATGGTGAAGCGACCTCGGCTGCCCGAGGGCCCGCCATGGAGCGTCGCCATCCCTGGCCGACCGCTGCTCCCTGGAGGGCCGTCGCTGCCGCCGGGGTTGTAATGGCTCTTCGACCGGGTCCTCCGGTTGCCCTCGCTGTCGGTGTAGCTCTCGGTCGTGGTCCAGCTGTAGCTCGAGCCACCGTCGCCGCCCGAGCCGCCGTACCCGCCGGAGCCGTTGGTGCCCGCGGGCCCGCCCGTGCCGGCTTCGATGGTGTGACTCACGAGCATGAGCAGGTGCGAGGCCTCGTCGTCGACCTCCACCACCACCTGGCCGCCATGTCCTCCAGGGGCTCCGTTCGAACCGTCGCCGCCGTCGCCTCCGTCGCCGCCGCGACCGCCATTGCTGCCGCTCGAATACCGGGTGGCGTCGCGACCATCGCGTCCCTTGGCGCCGTGGCCGCCGCGTCCCCCGTCGCCGCCGGCGCCGCCGTCGCCGCCCACCGCCGCGAAGACGAGGTCGCCGCGCTCGCCGAAGCGCACCTCCTTGCGAACCTGTCGCCGCTCCCCTTGCGCGTGCACGAGCTGACCCGTCACGAAGACGGTGTCGTCCCCCGAGGGTTCGAGGCGCACCAGGACCATGCCCGCGTCTTGCCCGCGCTCAGCCGGCCCCGCGTCGCCGCCTCGCCCGCCGTGGGCGCCGCGTCCGCTGCCGTCGCTGCCCCGTCCCCCATCTTGCCCACCACGCCCGTGGCGCCCCGAGGCGTCCACGACCATGAGCGGCCCATCGCCCTGCGGCTCCTCCAGCTCTCGGGCGTGTCGCCGGTACACCACGCCCAGACGCTACGTCGGCCGCGAAGAAACCTCCACGTCGATGGTGCATTCTGACCCCATGAATCGTGTGTCTTACTTGCTGGGTCTCGTGGTCGGGTTGAGCGTCTGCGGTACCGGATG
>JAUHZF010000217.1 GCA_030426145.1 Polyangia bacterium | reverse complement strand
CGACCACTCCACGACCCACCTGCTGCGCGGCGAGCGCGAGCTGGAACATCTCGCCCGGAACCTCGAGATGGGCGGTGACGTAGACGTCGGCGTAGCTCTGCTCGACCAGCTTCACCACATCGGCCCCGAACATGTGATGCACGATGCAGGTGCCCTGGCCGAAGTAGTGGAAGCGCTCGAGCAATGCGCGCACCGAGGCGCGATCGTGAGCGGGGTGCACGGCCTTGATGGCGTCGTCGTCGAGCTCAGCCAGTCCCTGGAAGAGGCGTTCGAGGTTCTTACCCATGTAGGTGTCGGGGCCGAACCAGACGTGCAGATCGGGCACCTGAGCGTAGGCGGTGAGCACCGTCTTGACCACGTTCGAAGAGGTACAGGTGATGGTCGGCACCAGGTGGTGCGCGCGCGCCTTCGTCTCGAGGCTGGTGTTGATGTAGACGACGTGGAGCGACCGAGGCTGCTGGCTCGCCTTCGTGAGGTAGGCACCATAGGCCTGGGCTTCGGCCGACTCTGCGAGCGAGCAGCCGATGGGATCGGCCGCGACGCGGTAGACGTCGACCTCATCGTGCCCAGCTGCATCGAGCATGGCGCGCACGTTCTCGCTCATGAAGTCGACGCCGAGCACGACCACCCGCTCGACCCCCTGCTCGGCCATCGCGATCCCCGCGTCGGCCATGACCAGCGAGTCGGAGATCTGGATGTGCGGCCAGTCGCAAGCGCTGAGCACGCCCTGCAGCTCGGGGTCCATGTAGAAGTGGGCCACGACCCCGGCCTTCTTGTCTTCGAGCAGCTTTCGCAGCCTTGCGACCACATCGGGATCGGGCTGGAGGAACTCGGCCTGGGCTTCGGCGAACGCGCCCTGAGGAACGAGGGCGTCGCGACGGATGAGGAGAGACGGGAAAGGCTCGGCGCTCATGGGCGCGACTATACTCGACGGCCCCCCCAGGTGCCCGGTTCGGGCGTGCATCCCTAGCCGAAGTGGCAGGGTCGACGCATGCGAGGGTCAGAGCAGGGCGAAGCCGATGCCCAGCTCACCGAGCACGCGCGAGGGCCCCAGCACCCCACCGGTGACCGAACCGTGGAGGAAGAAGGACTTCTTGAGCGCGTAACGAGCGCCGAGGCGACCGGCCAGGCCGAACTGGGTATTGCCGTAGGTGACGAACTGATCGTCGGTCGCGAGACGCGTCTCGACGAAGTGAATGCCTGCGAGCACGTCGAAGTACGGCGTGAACATGCCAAACGAGTACTCTCCCCCAATACCGAACCTGAAGGTCTGGTGTTTGAGAGACTGCACCGAGATCGCGACCTGTTCGCCGTCGACGTCGTAGGTGGCCGCCGTGTCTTCTTGCGTGAAGTTCGGGAAGGGGAGATCGACGCCCAAGGTGGAACGAACGTAAGAAGCGACGAACCTCGCTTCGATGCGCATGCCCAAGGCGAGGCTGCCGTCGAAGGGCGCCGCGTTGAACGGCTCGACGAGACGCTGCGAACCGCCTCCCTTCTGGTACGCGAAGCTGACGCCGTCGTACTGCGTGAAGCCGCCCAGAATACCTACGGTCACTTCGAGGTGATCGCGCGAGGGGTCGAACTCACCCTCGACCTCCTTGCCCTCCGGAATCTCCGCGTCGGCAGGAGGCTCCGGAGGGGGCGGATCCTTGCGCAGGACCTTGCTGTCGGCCGCGGGGGCATCCTCATCGGATTCGTCCGCCGCCTGAGCAGGACGCGACGCTGCGCTCAGGGCGAGCGCGGCGGTCAGGGCCAGGACCGTCGAAGCCGAACGCATTTCCACCTCTTCGGCAGTACCGACACCCTCGCGTCACCGCAACCGTCTTGTGAGACGCGCACCACTGGCATGGCGACCAACCCCTCGGTAGATTGCACCATCGGGTTGTCGTCGTCGCACCGAATCGTTCGTGGGGCCACCTGGCTGTGCCTCGGGTTGGCGGGTGCGGCCTCGGGGTGCGAATGCCGTCCCGAGGTCGTCCATCCCGTCGCCGTAGCGCCTCGCGTTCCTTCGATCTCCCCTTCCGCGACGACGTCGGCACCAACGACGGACTACGACGCGATCCGCCTCGCGCTCGTTCCCCTGCACGAGACCAAGCGGCCGCCCATGCCCGGTGACTGGTTGATCGACCACCAGGAGCGAGGACAGACCTATCTCGCCTATCGTCGTAACCGACCAGTTACGCCCGACCGTGCCGGGGAGGGCCCACGACGGGTGCTCTACGTGCAACCCATTGGTGAGCTTGGTCTGGCCCACGCGGGTGTGGTCGCAGACGTCACCGAATACCTCTCGCTCTTCTTCGGCCTCGAGGTGAAGCGACGCGACCCGCTTTCGCTCGACCTGGTGCCCACCAAGGCCCGCCGAAAGCGCCGCGGCACCGAGCAGCTCCTGAGCGCCTTCATTCTCGACGAGCTGCTCGCGCCACGGCTTCCCGACGACGCGGCCGCATCCATCGCGCTGACGGCTGAGGATCTGTGGCCCGGACAGGGGTGGAACTTCGTCTTCGGAGAAGCTTCGCTCGAAGACCGCGTGGGCGTGTGGTCGATGCATCGCTATGGCGACCCAGATGCGGAACCCGAGGGGCGACGACGTATCCTGCGGCGGACCTTGCGCGTCGCCACCCACGAGACGGCGCACATGTTCTCGCTCCGACACTGCACGGCCTACGAGTGCGTGATGAACGGCGCCAACACGCTCGACGAATCCGACCGCGGCCCTCTGTGGCTCTGCCCCGAGTGCTTGGCCAAGATCCTATGGGCCACCGACCAGGACGCGAGCGTGCGCTTCACCCGACTCGCCGCCTTCGCCCGCGCCCACGACCTCACCGAAGAGGCCACTTTCTTTCAACGCTCGGCGGCGGCCGTACGGGTCGTTCCCTGATCCGAGGGCGCCATCTCGAGCTGCGTGAGCACGCGCGGGAGCTCGATCTGAAGGTGCTCCAGGCGCTTCGGCTCGGGCTCGGGCCAGAGGGTGGCGGCGGCGAGGAGGCCGCCGACCACGAAGCAGCCAAAACCAGCTACGGCATAGCGCCAACCGCGGGACGTCGCCCCCCCGCGCACCCGATCCTGGGCGATGCGTTCGAAACGCTCGGCAAGCTCATCCGCGCTGGGACGCTGGGTCATGTCGCGCGCCGTGCAGGCGCGGACCAGGCGGGCCAGGTCGCGGTCGCCTCGCGCCCCAACCCCTTCGAGCAGCGCACCGAGGGCGAAGACGTCGGCGGCCGAGGTCGACCACCCGTCGCCCGTCACCTCGGGCGCGACCACTCCCGGTACGAGCGCATCGTCCGGTATCGGCCACCCGAAGCCCACCACCTGCGCTCGCCCATCGGCCTCGAAGACCACGTGTTGGGCCGAGAGGTGGCGGTGGACCACCCCGCGCTCGTGCGCTTCGGCGAGCGCGCGCGCCACGTCACGTCCGACGCCCGCGAGCTCGGCCGCCGAGAGCCGCCGACAAGCGGCCAGCTGGGCTAGATCACACGTCACCACCTGTCCCTGCGTCCCCATACCTGTCACAAGGAGGTGGCATCGAGGGTTCGGTGCGTACCGAGCAGGATTCGGTCACCGATGGGGACCGAGCTCGCGTCGCAATCCTGCGCCCTCGACGAGCGCGGCGAGGGCCACCGCCGTCGCCTTCTCGAAGAAGGGACGATTCAGGTGCTCGACCGCGTCGCTCTTGCCTTCGGGGCAGTCGTGGTTCGGGTTGCGAAAGCCCCCCGTGTCCGTGAGCAACATCGCCGGCAGATCGGCAT
The DNA here is from genome assembly GCA_030426145.1 of Polyangia bacterium. GTDB lineage: Bacteria > Myxococcota_A > Polyangia > Polyangiales > Polyangiaceae > JAPYTK01. The sequence continues at coordinate 12,336 of JAUHZF010000217.1, read as the reverse complement.
CCCAGAAGCTGAAATGGTCACCGCCGTAGAGCTCGCCCTTGTCGGCCTTGGCCTTCACCGCATCGGTCACCACGAGCACGTAGGCATGAAGCCCGATCGGCCCCCGACTGTCGGTCTGGATCTGCTTCGCCCAGTCCTGGGTCTTGGTGTCGGTCACGACGGTGAGGAAATCACCACGGTCTCCGTGTTCGAGCATCTCGAGCGCCTGGTCGGGGAACACCGAGTCGAACCGCTCGGGGATGGTCTGCGAGTTCTTCGTGTCGTCCGCGTAGCCGATCGACTCGAGCACGATGGCACCACGAAACCCTTCGCCGTCGAGCCCGCGGGCATAGGCGGTCGACCCCGACTGTGAGGCTTCGCCCCCATCCCAACACGCGAACTCGATCGTGCGGTCGAAGCGCGCCTTCGCGGCCACGCGCGCCACCTCGAGCAGAGCCGCCACCCCGGTGGCGTTGTCGTCGGCCCCGGGACAATCGGGGAGCGAATCGTAGTGCGCGCCGATGGTGACGACCTGTGCGGGCGTCTTGAAGCCCTCACGCCGGCCGACGACGTTGGTGCCCCCCTCGTAGGCCTCGAGCCTCACGTCGTAGCCCAGCGCCTCGAGCCGCGCGAAACACCGGTCCTGCGCGGCCATGTGACCTTCCGAGCCCGGGGCACGTGGCCGCGCCAGCTCGTCGACTTCAGCGTGGAGTCTCGTCGGCTCCAAACAATGCAGCAGCCCCTCGAGGTCGTCGGGGTGGCACCCCGGCGGCGCGAGCTCGACGGGGCTCGGCCGAGGAGGCGGAGGTGTGCGCGCCGGCGGACAGCCCGCCAGTACGATCAGCGGAATCAGCCGCTTCACACGCCCTCCGAGAGGAGCTTGCGCTTCACGAGCGCGCGCTCGAGGCTCGGGGTGTCTTCGTAGCGGATGGCGTCGATACCGAGCTCGCGCGCGGCTGCGCAGTTGACCTCACGGTCATCGATGAAGACCAGCTGTCGCAGGGGGCGCTCCAGCCGCTCGGCGATCCACCGGTAGGCGCCAGGGTCCGGCTTGCGCACGCCCGCATGGCACGACACGAAGGTCCACGCCGCGTAGCGCGACAGCGTGAGCTTCTCTTCGATCATGCGGTACCAGAGCGGGTAGTTGCTCATGAGATGCAGCACACGACCTTGCTCCGAGAGCCGTCCGAGCAGGCTCTCCATGCCATCGAGGTAGGCGTAGGCGTCCCGCATGGCCGCCTTCATCCCCGCGTGGTCGTAGGCACGACCGTCGGCGAAGAAGCGCCGCTCCAGCTCGTTCTCGTCGATCTCCCCCCGCTCGAACTCGACCCACGCAGTAGGATCCTTCTGCGCGATGAGGTCGGCCAGGGGCATGCCGAGCACGCGAGGTAGAACCTCGACGAAGGGCTCGTAGACGATGGTCCCCATCACGTCGAAGACCAGGATCCTGTCGTCGGTGCCCATCTCCTACGAGCGTAGCGGAGGCAGAAGGGGATAGCACTCCGCCTCCCCCCACCGGTCGTGGCAGGATGCCACCCGACGATGAGCCCGCCCGCCAAGAGCTCCAAGCCCGCCCCCTCGAAACGCATCGACGAGCCCATCCTCGTCACCGGCGCCACCGGGTTCATCGGTCGCCGCCTGGTTCATCGGCTCATGCAGGAGGGCTATCGCCCTCGCCTCTTCGTGCGCGCACGCTCCCCCCTCGACGAGGCCTGGGAGGGGCTGCCCATCGAGCGCGGCGACGTGGCCGAGCTCGACACCGTGCACCGCGCCATCGGCGGCGCCCGCACCGTCTTCCACCTCGCCGCCAAAGTCGGCGACTGGGGCAGCGAGGCCGAGCACCAGCGCATCACCGTGCGGGGCACCGAGCACGTGCTCGGCGAAGCAGCACGGGCCGAAGCCCGGGTGCTCTTGGCGTCGAGCATCGTGGTGTACGGCGAACAGCTCGGCCGCACCGTTTGCGACGAGCACCTGCCCCTCGGACGCCAGACCTACGGCCCTTACGGGCGCGCCAAACAAGCCCAGGAACGGGTGGCGAGAGACCTCGAAGCCAAGCGCGGACTCCACGTCACCATCATTCGGCCCGCGAACGTCTTCGGTCCCCACTCGGTGCCGTGGGTCGATTCTCCGGTGGAGGTCTTCCGCCAGGGGCTCCCCGGACTCATCGGCGACGGCCAGCGCGACGCGGGCCTCACCTACGTCGACAACGTCGTCGACGTCTTCGTACGCGCGGCCGAGCGCCCGGACGCATCGGGCCGCATCTACAACGCAAACGACGAGAACGGCGTCACGTGGCGGCGCTACTTCTCGGAGCTGGCCGACCTCGTCGGGGCCAAGCGGCCCAAGAGCCTGCCCATCCCCGTGGCACGGGTCTTCGCGAAGGGGGCCAAAGCGGCCTGGGACCTGCTCGGTCGCGAGGATCGGGCCCCCCTCACCCCCGAGGCCCTGCACATCGTGAGCGCGCACCATCGGGTCCCCATCGCTCGAGCGCGGCGCGAGCTCGGCTACCGGCCTGCGGTAAGCTACGAGCAAGCGATGGACGAGGTGGCGAAGTACCTGGCGGAGCGCGGCTGGTCGCGGCGCAGCCATTGAGGGGGAGCCGGTGAGCAAGACGACGGTTGCACTCGATGCGATGGGCGCCGACCAGGGCGTAGCCCCGGTGGTGCAGGGCGCAGCAGAGCTGAGCATGGACGAGCGCCACGACACAGAAGTGGTGCTCGTCGGCGATGCCCACGCCATCGACCGCGAGCTCCGCGAGCTCGAGCACCGACGAGACCGACTGCATATCGTCAACGCACCTTCCTTCGTGAGCATGGACGAGAAACCAAAGGTCGGCCTCGACGACAAACCCGACTGCTCGTTGCTCACTGCGGCCGAGCTCGTCCGCAAGGGTGAGGCCGACGTGCTGGTGAGCGCCGGCAATACGGGGGCCGTCATCCTCGGTGCCTCGCGCACCTTCGAGCGCCTCCCCGGCGTACGGCGGGTCGCCCTCGCCGCCGTGCATCCCACGGTCGAATCCCACGGCCCCAAGAACGACCCCTTCGCGCTCATGCTCGACGTGGGGGCGACCTTGTACTGCAATGCCGACGACCTCGTCGCTTTCGCCATCATGGGTGCGGCCTACTCCCGCGTGATCAGCGACATCGATTGTCCGCGCGTAGGCCTGCTCTCCAATGGTAGCGAGCCTCACAAAGGCACGCCGGCCATCGTGGAGGCCCACGCCAGGCTTCGGAACATTCGTGGGTTCGAATTCGTAGGCAATGTCGAAGGTCTCGACATCCCCCGCGGCACCTGCGACGTCATCGTGTGTGAGGGTTTCGTAGGCAACATCGTCCTCAAGATGTTGGAAGGCGTCTCCGAGGTCGCCAAGGAGCTGGCCAAGATCGCCTACGGACAACGGCTTCGCTACAAGCTCGCCCTCGGCATGTTGTCGGGCGGCATCAAGCAGATCAAAGAGCTCACCGACTGGAAACAGTACGGCGGCGCTCCCATCGTGGGCTTCGACCACCTGGTCATCAAAGCCCATGGGCGGTCGAATGCGCGCGCGATTCGCAACGCGCTCAAGGTCGCGGCCAAGACGGTAGAGCGTCGACTGGCCGACCAAGTACGTGACGGTCTCGCCCAGGACCGCTCGGCAGACGGGGCGAGTTGAAGCGAATCATCCTCCACCTCGACATGGATGCCTTCTACGCGTCCATCGAGCAGCGCGACGACCCGCGCCTGCGCGGCAAACCGCTCATCGTCGGCGGCCGCGAACGCCGCGGCGTGGTCTGCACCGCGAGCTACGAGGCGCGACCCACCGGTGTTCGCAGCGCCATGCCGATGAGCGAGGCCCTCAGGCGCTGCCCCCAGGCGATCGTCGTTCCCCCGCGAATGGACCACTACCTGGAGGTGAGCGGCCAGGTGATGGAGGTCATGCGAAGCTTCTCTCCGCTCGTCGAACCCTTGAGCCTCGACGAGGCCTTTCTCGACATGACGGGAGCCGAGCGTCTGTTCGGCTCCCCGCGCGAGATGGCCGACAAGCTCCGCGCCGCCATCTACGAGCGCACCACCGTCGGCGACCGGGGTCTCACCGGCTCGGTGGGCATCGCTTCCAACAAGTTTCTCGCCAAGCTCGCAAGTGACCTCGACAAGCCCGACGGCGTCACCGAGGTCCCGTTTGGCCAAGAGCGTGCCTTCATCGCGCCGCTCAACCTGCGCAAGTTGTGGGGCGTGGGCCCGCGGGCTCATGCCCGTTTGCAGCACCTTGGTCTCTCGACCATCGGCGACCTCGCCGCGGCCGACGAAGATGCGCTGCGACGCGAGCTCGGCGACCGCTACGCGGACCACCTGCTCGCCCTCGCCCGCGCCGAAGACGACCGCCCCGTCGAGCCCGACCGCGAGCGCAAGAGCATCGGCTCCGAGACGACGCTCGAGGACGACGTGCGCGGCCTCGATGAAGTGCGCCCCATCCTCCGTAGACAATGCCAGCGGGTGGCCGCCCAGCTTCGCAAGAAGGGACTGCTCGCGGGCGGCGTCCGGGTAAAACTCCGCTACAGCCAGACCTTCAGCCTCGCTACGCGTCAGCGCGCCCTCGCGGTCCCCGCCGACGACAGCGAAGCCCTGCTCGAAGCCACCACCGAGCTCCTGGCCAAGCTCGACCTCGCCTCTCCCATTCGGCTCGTGGGCGCCGCCGCCTACGACCTCCAGGGCGACGAGACCCCTCGCCAGTTCGACCTCTTCGGCGCCCCCGAGCGCGAACGCCGCTCGCACCTGGAAAGCACCGTCGACGCCATCCGCGACCGCTTCGGCGACAAGATCGACTTCGGCAGCTGACGATGTGCGATAGCGGAGCGCACAAAGCGATGATCGATCGCTTTGGGGCCCTCTCCGTACACGCTGACCCAGGGAAAGCGATCGATCATCGCTTTCCGCGCGGAGGTAGAGCGTCGGCTTCACATCGAAAGGAGCTGCTCGACCTTCTCGAGCAGTGTGATGCGTGCACGGGCGACGGGGCTGGTGCCGTCGAGGAGGCACTTGGTCTCCTCGAGCGCTTCTCCGATGGGCACCATGCGCACCCGACGATCGCCGGTATCCTGACCGACGGTGGCGGGAACGTCCCAGCCCACCATCACGTCGTGGGCGCCACGCAGTAGCGCTGCGCCAGCGGCGTAGCCGAGGCGCTGAGCGATGAGGCGGTCGAGCGCGCTCGGGTTGCCGCCGCGCACGACGTGACCGAGCACCGTCTCGCGGCAGTCTACCCCGGGGAGCTCGGCGTCGAGGAATGACTGCAGTCGGGCCACGATGTCTTTGGTGGGCACCTCCACACCTTCGGCCTTCACGATGAGACAGCGCTTCTTCTCGCTGTTGCCACCGAAGCAACGGCGAAGCACTCCGGTGAGACGCTCGGTGAGCTCATCCAGGGTCTTGTCCCCGTCCTCACCGTAGAGGATGGCGTCGGCTTCGGCTGCGATGCCGGCTCGCATGGCCAAGAAGCCACAGTGCCGGCCCATGACCTCCACCACGAAGGCGCGACGATGGGCGCGGGCGGTGTCACTGATCCGGTCGCACGCTTCGACGATGGTGTTCACCGCCGTGTCGACGCCGATGCTCATCATCGAATAGCCGACGTCGTTGTCGATCGAGGCGGGAATGCCGACGATGCGGCAGGGTTTGTCCTGCCCGAGAAGATGCGCCCCGGTGAGGGAGCCATTGCCGCCGATCACGACGAGGCCCTCGAGGCCGAGCTCGCGGATCTTCGCCTTGGCCTGCGCCTGCCCCTCCGGCGTGGGAAAGATCTTCGACCGCGCCGAGCCCAGCATCGTGCCGCCCGCGCGCGCGATCCCTTCGACCATCCCTGGCGTGAGCGTCACGACATCCCCTGCGAGCAGACCCTCATAGCCGCGGCGGATCCCCAGCACCTCGTGTCCCTGCGCCGTGCCGAGCACCGCGATCACCCGCAGCGCCGCGTTCATGCCCGGCGCATCGCCCCCTGAGGTCAGCACCCCGATCTTCATGGTGTCGAGCGTACGCCAAATGACGCACCGCCCAGGGAGAAAAGCCCTACGATGACAGAGGGCGGAAGGAACCTACCATTTCGGCGGTTGTGGTCTCGTGGTCGGTGCTCTGGGTCTCCTCGTCGTCTTCATCTGCCTAGGTGCCTGGGCCGTCGACTACCGCACGGGGTGGGCCCGCATCGTCACCGTGCTGTGCGCCATCGGCTCCATCATCACCCCTGCCTTCGTATCCGGCCCCCCGCTGCTCCGATTCATCGTCGCGACGGCGGGCACCCTGGCCGCCTTCCGGTCCCTCGACCTCACCCGCGACCGTCGCCATTGGCCGCTGCATCAACGCCTCTGGCTCGCGACCTCGATGCTCGACATCCGCCGGTTGAAGCCCATCCCGCCCCGGCTCTCAGGTCGTGGTCTCGCGCTCACCGTCGCATTCACCGGGCTCGCCGCCGCTGGCTACGCCCTCGCCTTCTGGGTCGCGCCCCGCACCGACGCGCCTCGGCTCATGCGATGGCTCGGTGGCGTGCTCTTCATCTACGGCGTGGCCGATACCTTCAACCACGGGGCGACCACGCTGTTCTGCGCCGTAGGGCAACGGCCGGCGCGCCTGCACCATGCCCCCATCCTCGCCCTCAGCGTGGGCGCCTTTTGGTCCCGGCACTACAACCTCTCGGTGTCCGATTGGCTCGGTCGTCACTTCCACCGACCCTGGGCACGTCGTGGACACTCGCGCCTGGGACTCGCGCTCGCCTTCATCGTCAGCGCCGCCTTCCACGCGTGGCTTGCCTACGTCCCCCTCGACGCCACGATGGCAGTCCTCATGGGCGTCTTCTTCCTGGTGCAGGCGGTCGCCATCTTGCTCGAGCAGCGCCTGGGCCAAGCGCGATGGCCACGCGCCGCACGACACATCTGGACCGTGACCTGGATGCTCGGAAGCGCTCCCCTCTTCGTCGAGCCATTCCTCCGCATCGTAGCCCCGACCCAATTCTAGAACGCCGAACGCGTCTAGGACGTTCGCGGGCCCCGACGTTTCCCGTCACGCCCGTTATCTTCGGTTTCTGCCGTGGCGGGATGGGGGTGCCACGATGAGGGTCGAGAAGCCTCCGGATGGAGGCGACCCGACCCCAACCCAAGGAGCAAGCCATGAACATGCAACCACCTACCCCCCTTCTGACGTCCCTCGCCCTGGGCTTCGCGCTCGTCTTGACCGCTCCTCTGGCCAGCGCCGACGACGACGACAAGGCCGCCTGCGTCAACCTCGAGGAAGGCGATGCGTGCACGCGCGGCGACGGTGACCCAGGCTTCTGCTTTCCCGATGAGAGCGACCCCCAAGTTCTGACGTGCGACGACGACGGAGCGGGCGGCGACGGGTCGAGCGGCGATGACGGCTGCAGCGTGACGCCCGGTGGTGCCCCCATGACCCCCTGGCTCCCCTTGGCGCTAGCCCTCTGGCTGCTCTACCGCCGCCGGTGACGACCGAGGAACGGGGCCAGGCCTTGCCGGCGCGCCATGCCGCTCATCGAGAACGAGAACGAGTACGAGAACGAGAACGAGAACGAGTACGAGAACGAGAACGAGAACGAGTACGAGAACGCCGTCGACGCGAGGGGGGCGCTACTCCTTGGGCGCGAAACGATAGCGAACGCTCACCGGAAGGAAGCTCGCGTTGAGCGCGATGCCATCCTGTGAATAGTCGATGACCGGCTTGTTGGTCTTTCGGCCGATGGCGTCGATCTTCTTGAAGATGGCCTCGCCGCGAAAAGGATCGACCTCGGCTCCTGGAAAGACGATGGCAAGCGTTGCGTATTGACCACCGAGCTCGGCCGCCATGCCGTGTTTTTCACGAAGCTTGTTGAAGAAGAAGACATCCATGGAGGCGATGCGGTCTTTCTCGACCTTCATCTTGATCGCCATGAAGTCCTTCGCTTCGTAATGACCTTCGCCCTTCTTCTCGAAGGGGCGTTTGGCCTCGTCTGGCACCTTCATGGGAGCGAGCATCTTCTCGAGACAAACGACGAAGTCGGCCGGCGAGAGACCGAGGTCGGACTTCGAGGGGGCGGCGGCACGCTTGCACTCGGAGGGCATGCCAGCGTCTTCGGACCTGTCGCCTCCATCATCGTCGGCGTCGTCCTTCGACTTCTTCTTGGTCGACGCGCTCTTTTCTTTGTTTCGGTCGTCCCCCTTGTTCCCCGAGGAACACCCGGCCACGACGAACAGAGCCAGAACGACCGCCACCCAGAAGCTGCGCATGGCGGCCATCCTAATGGCGCCCCCCTGTCGCGTGGCCTCTTTTATCGGGAATGGGGGGCTCAGCGTGTGCGGGCTTCGAGCTCATCGGCGAGGCGACCGAGGTGCTCGTCGAGCTGACTCTCGCGACGCAGCTGCTTGGGCATGCGCGCCACGAAGAGGCTGAGCAGACCGCCGAGCAGCAATGCGAAGAGCACCACCGACGCAGCCATGACCCCCGCGCTGCCGCCCTGGTGCTCGATGAGGTTCATGCCGAAGATGGACGTGAGCGCCGTCATCGGCAGCAGCATGGCGACCAAGAAGTTGAGACGCTGGCCCGAGACGACCATCTGGTTGCTGATGTCGGCCTGCTCTTCGGTGAGCTGTGCGAGGTCGAAGTCACGACCATCTTCGGTGCGTAGGACCAGCAGCGCGAGATGCCGTGCCGTCGCCGCCGCCCGCATGGCCAGACCCTGGAACTCGAGGTCCGTGGCCTCGCGCTCGCCCGCCCGTTGCAGGACCAACCCCAACTCGCGCACGCGATGCTCGAGCGGTCGTAGCGTGACCAAGACCTCGAAGAAGTCGCGCGCCACGCGCGCGGTCCCGAGTCGCTTCTCGATTTGCTGCGCGTGCTCGGCATAGGCGGCCACCAACTCTTTCAAGGGAACCAGGGCTCGGCCAGCAGCCGTCGACCGCCACGCCCCGTCGGGTTCGCGCCAGAAGAGCATGGGCTCACCCGTGGAGTCGTGCACCACCAGCAGCAGATGCCCAGCGTGATGGAGGAAGCGCTGCTCCTGAACACGGGCACCAAAGGCCGACCGCACCGCCGATGGCAGCGACCAGAGCTTCGGGAGAGAAAGCGACATGGGCCAAAGCTAGCCAGACGCGGTGGGGCCGCTTTCGAGATCGTGCGCTTCGCGTCCGATTGCTCTTCGCACTACTCCAGCAGCGCTAGACAACCAGCGTGACCGGCCGGATTGAGCGTGAAGCGAGCATGGCGAAACGTTCCTCTAAAGGGAGCCCCCGCAGGTCGAAACCAATGCGCCCCAAAGCCCACCTCGAGCTCGGATACGCCATCGAATCCGAGGTCGGCAGTCGTCACCTCCTCCACGGTGGGTTCGTCTTCGTTCGCAAGTCGACGATGGAACGAGAAGGCGCCCCCGATGCGACACAGTAAGAGTCGCCCCCTCGTCGTCGACGCCGGTACGAGGCCGGCGGGAATTGAGCTGTGACCACCCTGAAGCGTACCCTCCGGATAGCGAACGACGGCTTGGGTAGACAGCACGGGTTCGGTCTCGGAAGGCGGAATGCGCATCGCCAGGCTGTAGTAGACGAAGTGGTAACTCGAAGAAGGGTTACGTACGATGATGCCGGCTCCAGAATAGTCTGGCATGGCTCCCATCGCAGTGACCTCGACATCAACCTCAATCGCGAAGTCCCCTGTGATCCGCTGATAGATGATGGGCCCGCTTTGGTCGGGCGTAGCAGCAGAGCTGTACCAAGCATAGGCGCCTATCGCGTTCGGTTCGCCGGCCAACAGCTGAAGCTCACCCGGACACAAGGTCGCCTTGCATGGACTCGCCCCGGCATAGCCGCCCTCGTTCGTGACGAAGAAACGCGCCCCCCAACGGTCGAGGGTCACCTGCGGCGACGTGAAGCGCTCATCGGCGGGGCCGAGCGGCGGCATCGCCGCGAAGGCGTCCTCCGCCACGTCGCGGCAACCCCAATTCCCTCCGGCTCCGTTGGCTCCGCTTCCGCCCGCGCCACCGCCTCCCTGCATGCCAGCCCCCCCCTGGGACGACGATGTGGTCGGCCCCGGCTGAAGCTCTTGCCTCTCCTCCTCGTAGCCGAGGAGCAGGTGGCACCCCGAGGCCGCAACCATGGACGCGACCAGGGCGGCGGCGGCGAGACGCGTTCGCGAGGACACGGCAGGGGGCCGCTCGACGGTCGGCGAGGGAAGCAAGTAGCGGTGCGGCATCGCTCGAAGTTTCCATCACACTAGCATGCGACTCGGCGGCCGCGAGCGGTGGCGGCGGGGGTCAAAGGCTCCTAGGATCGCCGGGTGCGTAGCTTGGTATTCTTGGCTCTCACGGGGGCCCTGATGGTCGCACGACCGACCTTTGCCGATGATGGCAGCGCCGACGAGGCATACCGCGCTGCCATCGCCCGCGGCAAAACGGCCAAAGAGGCCTTCGACGCTGGTCGCTACGAGGAGGCGCGTCGGGGCTTCGCCGAAGCCGACGCACAGGCGCACTCGCCGGTCTTCGTGCTCTACCGGGCCCGCTCGGAGCGCGCGCTCGGACAGTGGCTGAAGGCACGCGCATCACTTCAGGCGGTGGCCGAAGAAGCGCTCGACGACAAGGCTCCCGCGCAGTGGCACGATGCGACCCGAAAGGCCGACGAGGAGTACCGTCGCCTCGACGCGCAGATCCCGCGGACCTCCGTTCGCCTCGAAGATGCGCGGGGTACGGAGAAGATTCTGGTCGACGACCGCCCCTACGCCGGCGGCACGGTCGACCTCGACCCCGGCTCCCACCTCGTGGTCGTGGAGCGCGATGGCACGATCGTTCTGACCCACCGCTTCGAGGCGACGGCGGGAGATCAACGCGAGCTCGTGCTCGACGTGCCCATGCCCCCGGCGCCAAAGCCCGTACGCCCGCCGCCACCAACCCCGAGGTTGGTTCCAGCTGCACCTGCTCCTTCGACGCCTCGTCCTGAAGATCCCCCCGCACAGGTGGTCGCAGGCTACGTATTGCTCGGGGTCGGCGGTCTCGGACTCGTCACCGGCGCCATCACCGGTGGTCTCGCCCTGGAGCGGGCCGCGACCGCACGCGAGTGTGGCCTCGACGGACGTTGCGACGGTGACACCTCGGTCCGCGAACTATCCGAACGCCTCGCGCACACCTCGACGGCAGCCTTCGCGGTCGCCGGCGCATCGACGCTCGCCAGCATCATCCTCCTCACACTCCCCGTCTCCGACGACGAAGCCATGTCCCTTTCGGTGGGACTGGGCACCCTCGCATTCACCGCGCGCTACTGACCGAACGGGAACGTATTCAAGGAACGGGCAACCCGGAGAAGGGGTCGAGGGCGGGCTTACTCGGGGCCGGGGTCCTCTTGGGAACCGGCACCGGCGCTGGAGCCGGCGGCGCGGTGGTGGTCGCGACGGGCTCGACCACGGGCACCGCACCTCCTGCTGTGGGCGCCGGCGAAAGTGCGACCCGAGGCACGGCGGGAAACGTCAGCGCCTCGACCCGAAGCGGCGTGGTGGGCCGGTTCCCTACGACCAGGGCGAGAACGAAACCCATGCCGATGGCCACGGCCCAGCCCAGCCGACCCCGCCATGGCGTGGGAAGCACCGCCACCACCAGGTCGTCGGTGTTGGATGCTAGAGGTGCCGACGAGCCACCGTCTTCTTCGGGCCCATCTTCAGAGGCGTTGGTTTCGGCTTCCGGGGTTGGCAGTGTGACGGTCGCGGTCGCGCTCGACGACGAGGTTCGACGTCGGAGCCGATGTGGCATGACCGGCTCGGGCGAGCCGAGCACGTCGTGCAGTCGCTCGTAGAAGTGTCGCGCCGTGGCGGGCCGGTCTTCGGGAAGTGCGGAGAGGCCCTCACGGAAGAACGCCATCAAGGCCGTGGATTCGACGCCATCGAGCTCGAGCGGGCGCACGTTGCCGGCGACGACCTCCGCGTAACGACGTCCTGCCGCCGAGCCATAGAACGGCTGCTCCCCCGCCAGCATCTCGTAAGCCACGGACGCCAGCGACCATAGGTCGCTCTGCGGCGTCACCTCGTCGCCGAAACTCTGCTCGGGGCTCATGTAGGCGGGGGAACCGATCCGGACCCCCGTCTCGGTCGTCTGGGTCACCGTTTCCCCGTCGGCATCCAGCGTCTTGGCCACACCGAAGTCGAGCAGCTTGGTCGTGAGCTCGCTGCCGTGCTCCGACAAGAACACGTTCGACGGTTTGATGTCGCGGTGAACGATGGACGCGTCGTGCATCACCGCGAGCGCGCTGCACAACTGGTCGAGCACGAAGAGCACCTGGGCCGGCGCCATGGGGCCCGACGCGAGGTAGGCCGCCAGATCGCGCCCCTCGAGCAGCTCCATCACCAAGAAGAGGTGGCCGCCCGAGCTTCCAA
>JAUHZF010000603.1 GCA_030426145.1 Polyangia bacterium | reverse complement strand
CACTGGGTATGGACGAGTTCTTCCAGGAGGCGCCGTCGCTGGGCAATCAGTACGACGGAGACCGGGTGCTGCGCAGCTTCCTCGGCCGGGCGATGCCGGCCGACGTGCTTGCCGCCGTCGAGCCCGACCTGCGGGAGATGGGGGAGCTGAGCGGCGGCGAGCTGTTCGCGCTCCAGATGGAGGATCGTCTCAACGAGCCCCGGCTCGTGCAGTGGGGGCCCTGGGGCCGGCGCGTGGACGGGATCGAGCTCACCGCAGTGTGGAAGCGTGCGGCGACGCTCGCCGCCGAGAAGGGGGTGGTGGCCGCCGCCTACGACGGACCCCATGGTCGCTACGGGCGCTTGCACCAGTTCGCGCTGGTCTACCTCTTCGACCCCTCGACCGACACCTACACCTGTCCGCTCGCGATGACGGACGGGGCGGCCCGGACCCTGCTCGACCACGGCAACGGTCCGCTCGTGGAGCGTGCGGTGGCGCACCTCACCAGCCGTGACCCGGCCCAGGCCTGGACGAGCGGGCAGTGGATGACCGAGCGGACCGGCGGAAGTGACGTCGGGCTCAGCCAGACGGTGGCCAAGGCCCTCGACGGTGGCGCCTACGGGGTGGATGGCGCCTACGGACTGCACGGCACCAAGTGGTTCACCTCCGCCGCGACGTCGCAGATGGCGCTCACGCTCGGCCGCCCCGAAGGCGAGCCACCGGGGGGGCGCGGGCTCACGCTCTTCTACCTCGAGACCGCGCTCGAGGACGGGCAGCCGAACCACCTGCGCGTCAATCGCCTCAAAGACAAGCTCGGCACCCGGAAGCTCCCGACGGCGGAGCTCAGCCTCGAAGGCACGGTGGCGGTCCCCGTGGCGGGGATCGGCAATGGCATCCGAAACATCGCGCCGATGCTCAACATCACCCGCACGTGGAACGCGGTGGCTTCGGTGGCGGCCATGCGTCGCGGCTTGGCCCTCGCGCGTGACTACGCGGCGCGGAGAGTGCAGTTCGGCGCGCCGCTCAGCGACAAGCCCTTGCACCTCGACACCCTCGCCGGTCTCGCGGCCGAGTTCGAGGGGGCCTTCCACCTCGCCTTCCGGGCCGTCGAGCTCTTGGGCAAGGTGGAGGCGGGAGAGGCCGACGAGCGGGACTTGCGGCTCTTGCGGTTGCTGACGCCGGTGACCAAGCTCACCACCGCCAAACAAGCGGTGCAGATGCTCAGCGAGGTGCTCGAGTGTTTCGGGGGTGCCGGCTACGTGGAAGACACGGGCTTGCCGAGGCTTCTGCGCGACGCGCAGGTGCTTCCGATCTGGGAGGGCACCACCAACGTGCTGTCGCTCGACCTTCTTCGTGCCGCGGGCAAGGGCCTCGACCTGAGCCCGCTCACGAGCGAGATCGAGCTCCTTGTGAGTGAGGTCGAAGACGAAGACCTCTCCCAGCTCGCGCGGGCGGCACAGGAGACGATGGGCCGCGCCGCCACCTGGCTGCGCGAGACCGGCCCCAAGGACCAGCTGGAGGTGGAGGCGACGGCGCGCCGTTTCGCGCTGACGGTGGGGCGCTCGCTCGAGCTCGCTTTGCTCTGTCGCCACGCACAGTGGAGTCGCCGCCGTGGTGACGAATGTCCCGCTCATGCGGCGGCGCGCCTCTTCGCTCACGGCATCGAGCCCCTCGCCGCGCCCGGGATGGCGCGTGAGGCCGCGGCGGCCCTCGCCCTCGGCTGATGAACGTCGCTCTCCTCATCTGTCTGGGCCTTCTCCTCGTCGCGAGCGACGCGGCCGGGGCGACCACCTTGCAGCGTGAGGTCGACACGCTCACGACCGTCTATCGCCGGGGCGGCGCGACCGTGAAGCGACACCCAACCCTCTTTCTCGAGGCGGACGAACCGCGCAGCTTGGCGCTGGGCGAGGGGGGCAAAGGCTGCCGCACCTTCATCGCCCTCACCGCGCGTGCCCGCACCGTTAGCTTGCACGCCCACCGAGGGCCGAGGCCGCTCGGCTCGGCCCGCACCGGCAAGGCCGGCGCCGTCACCTTCGAGGACTGCGCCCACCTCGCCGACGGGCTTCAGCTCTCCATCGGGGGAGGACGGGCGGCGGTCGAGCTCCTCGAAGTGCAGCACCTGGGCGGGCTGACCGACATCGAGGTGGTGCTGCCCGAGCGTGCGGTCGGGCCGGTGGCCACCGAGGGGGACACGGCCGGCCCGATGCCCCTCGCACCGGCCAAGGCGCGGCTGGCCCGCGCGCGGGAGGCGGCCACCTACGACGGGGCCAAGCTCATCATGCCGATCACGACCCAAGCCGATCCCGAGGGGGAGCGAGGGGTGTTGCTGAAGCTCCGGGAGGGGTGCCACCGCCTGGTGGTGATCTCCGACGAGAAGACCACCCGCGACCCCGTCGACGTCGACGCGGAGGTGGTCGACGCCGAGACGGGCAACCGCCTGCAGCGCGATGCCTCGCACGCCCCCGATGCGCGGCTCGACTTCTGTCTTGGGCAAACGGGCCGCGTCCAGCTGCGCTACGTGGGTGCGGGCGCCATGGCCAAGGTGGTGGTGCTCGACGCGATGTGGCCGATCCCGACCGGGATCCCGCGGCGCTGGGGACCGCAGACCACGGCGGGCATGGCCTGGGCGATGCACCGCCGTCCGAGCCCGACCGTCACCGCGGCTCCCGAGAAACAGTTCATCGGTGGCCCCGGCACCACCAAGCTCCCCCTGCGCATGGAGCCCGGCGTTTGTTACCTGGCCTCTTTTGCCGTGGCGCGCGGCGACGCGAGTGCGGGCCGCCTCGCGGTGACCGTGGGGGGACGCACCCATCACGACGAAGCCGCGGGGGACCAGGTCGTGGGGGCCGTGTCGTTCTGCGCCGACGAAGCCGAGGTGGCCCAACTTCAGCTCGACTTGCGGGCCCGTCAGGGGTGGTGGGTTCTGGGCCTCTGGCGCTACGGAGGGGTGCGTCCGTGAAGAAGAGCTGGCGCCTGGCCTTGGCCATGCTCGTGGGCTGCCCGGGGCCGACGAGCGTGCACACCCAAACGCCGCAGCTGAAGCTGACGCCGGGCCAGCTCGACGCCGAGCGCATGCTCGCGCCAGCCATCACCGCCGCCATGGAGGCGGGGGCCGAACGCTTCCTCGCGATCGGGGCCGAGGCCCTCGACGAGGGAGAGCAGATCGGTAGCTTCGTCGACCTCGGGCCAGGGGAGTGTCTGCTCGGGATGGCGCGTGCGGGCGACAGCGTTCGCGACGTCGACCTCTTCGTCGACGCCGACGACGGCGACCGCCTCGCGG
>JAUHZF010000602.1 GCA_030426145.1 Polyangia bacterium | reverse complement strand
GTGATGTTCGAAACGACACGCATGACACCTCCAACCGACCCCGCGTTGTTCCAGGGGTCTCACCCCTTCATCGGATCGAGATGGCGGTGTCTCGCGCGGCAACGCGAAAAGAACCCAGTGGCGCTTCAGCGGATGCCGAAGAGGCTCACCGTGGCGCGGCCCGTCTTCGGTGCCGTGCTGCGGTACCAGAACTCGACCTTGCGGATGATGCGCTTCTTGCCGGGCAGGTCGAGGCGCCGCGTGTTGCTCTTCTCATCGAAGTGCAGCTTGGTCGTCGGCGACCAGGTGGAGCCGTCACCGAAGGTCACGCGGATGTTGTACATGCTCAGGTCGCTGCCGGTGACGCGGAGGCGCAGGGCTTGGAAGCGTCCCTCGGCCGCAGTGACGGCGATGGTGTCCTTTTCGGCGCGCAGGCTGACCTTGCGCGAGCCCAGGTGAATCACCCCCGGCGCGACGCGAGAGCCATTCTCGACCGCGTCGTCGACGGGGGCGTCGAGCGCGGGAGCGACGGGGGTGGTGAGGGCGAGGGCGAGGGCGAGAGTAGAAAGCATCGACATGGCTGACTCCGGTTGGATGTTGCGCCGCCGCGGCGGCGTGCCCGAAACCATTGCAGTGGCCGTGCCACCCCTGAACCCGTTGAAATGACGCAGCTCGATGACCAAGTGACCAACCGTTCGGGCAGGCCCACCGTCGATGGATCGAGACAGTGTCCAAGGCTTTGGACAGTCGGGGTCGGTTGGCGCGACCTGCAGCT
Organism: Polyangia bacterium; assembly: GCA_030426145.1. GTDB lineage: Bacteria > Myxococcota_A > Polyangia > Polyangiales > Polyangiaceae > JAPYTK01. The sequence continues at coordinate 2,537 of JAUHZF010000602.1, read as the reverse complement.
GCTGGTAACCCCGGAGACATGCCGACGGTCAAGATCGAGACGAGCAAGGGCGACATCACCGTGGAGCTGGACGAGGCGAAGGCGCCCGCCACGGTGGAGAACTTCCTCGCCTACGTGGACGCTGGCCACTACGCGGGCACGCTCTTCCACCGCGTCATCGACGGCTTCATGGCTCAGGGCGGGGGCTACGACACGAGCTTCAACAAGAAGCCCACCCGGGATCCGGTCAGCAACGAGGCCGACAACGGGCTCAAGAACACCAAGGGCACCGTGGCGATGGCGCGGACCAGCGATCCTCACTCGGCCACCGCGCAGTTCTTCATCAACGTGTCGGACAACGGCTTCCTCGACCACACCGCCAAGACCGCCCAGGGCTGGGGCTACTGCGTCTTCGGCCGCGTGACCGACGGCATGGACGTCGTCGATGCGATTCGCCAGGTCGAGACCGGGGCCAAAGGCTCGTTCCGGAAGGACGCGCCCCAGGAAGACATCGTGATCAAGACGGTCACGCGGCTCTGATACGTTCCGGTTGCGTCGTCGTGACGCTTGACCGCACCCCCGTGGTGGCTCTAGCTACGGGTGCGGGCCGTCATGGTCCGTCGCACACAGTCGCGCCCCACCCTGGGGTGCGGGTAACAGGGAAGCCGGTGCAATGCCGGCGCGGCCCCCGCCACTGTAACGGGGACGACGGCGAAACACGCCACTGAGGGTTCAACCCCTTGGGAAGGCTCGCCGTCGGATGAACCGGAGCCAGGAGACCTGCTGCGTGTGTCCCACCACCTCCTCGAGGTGCACCGTGCGGGCGAGCGCGGGAGGCGACATGCAAGCGAGATCACTGGGGAGACTTCCCCTCCCGACGGCCCTGACCTTCATCGCGCTCTGTGCGGCATGCAGCGCGGACATGGAGGCGACGAACCCGCCCCCCAGCACCAGCGCGACGGCCGGCAGCACCGGCGGCGCGGATGGGAGCGGAGGCGCCGGTGGCATCGATGCCGCGGGCGGTTCCGACGCGGGCGGAGGCGGCATGGGGGGCGACCCCGGTCAGGGAGGCTTCGGCGGTAGCTTCGATGCGCCCCTGGTGTGCGAAGGCATGGGACCCATCTTCGCCACCCACGTGCTCGCGACGAGCTATGGCCCGGGCCAGAGCTTCGGGCGCGAGGCCATGCCCGAGATCGCCCTCGGCCCGCCGCTCGGTGGTGGGTGCTGCCAAGGCAGTCTCGACGTGGTGTCGTTGGGTGATGGTGGGCTCATCGTGCTCGGCTTCGAAGGCAACGCCATCGCGGACGGACCGGGCGCCGACTTCGTCGTGTTCGAGAACGCGTTCGAGATCGGCGCGAGCCAGGCGCTCTTCGTCGAGCCGGCCACGGTGGAAGTCAGCGCCGACGGCATCACGTGGGCGGCCTTCGGCTGCGCCGGCGCGCCCTACGATGGCTGCGCCGGCGTCAGCCCCGTTCACCTCGATTCCGAGGTCTCCGCCATCGATCCGACGACCCACGGAGGCGACGCTTTCGACCTCGCCGAGGTCGGCATGAGCGAGGCGCGTTTCGTCCGCATCACCGATCGCGCCGACCTGGGCTCGGTGTTCGACCTCGACGCCGTCGGCATCGTGCACCCGGTGTGTCCGTGATGCGCTGGCTCCCCCTGCTGTTGCTCTGTGCCTGCGGCGCCCCCAACACGCCCGGGCCCACCGGCGGCACCGACCAAATGGCCGGGGCCTGCGGTCGCGGCTTCGTGGTGGTGAACGTCGACGAGGGCTACCAGTCCACGAGCGTCTCCCTGCTCGACCCCGACGGCGCCGTGCTCTCGGCGCAGCTCATCTCCAGCGGCTCGGCCGCCGCCGGGCTGAGCGCACCGCTATCGGGCGACGTCATCCTCCCCTCGCAGCCACGACACGGAGACGAGCTGCTCCTCATCGATCGTTATCCCGCCTCGGTCCTCACCTGGATCGGCGTCGCGTCCGGCGAGGTGCGGGCACAGCTCGACGTGCGCACCGGCTTCGTAGCCAACCCCCAAGACGCGCTCGTGGTGGACGACCGGCTGTTCGTGAGCCGCTACGAGCAGAACCCAGCCGCTGGCGCCGAACCCTTCGACACCGGCAGTGACCTATTGCTCGTCGACCCCGCGCTGCCTGCGGTCACGGGCCGGATCGACCTCAGCCCCGCCGTGGCCGACGCCCCGGGTTTCCTCGCGCGACCCACGAAGCTCTTGCGGCTCGACGATGGCCCCGTGCTCGCCCTCCTCTCGAGCTACGACGAGACCTTCTCCGACGCCGCCCCCGCCCGACTCGCCATCGTCGATCCCGCCCAGGACGCGGTCACCGCACACCACGTGCTCGACGGTTTCTACAACTGCAACACCCTCATCCCCCTCGAAGGCTCACGCGTCGCCGTCGGCTGCACCGGTCTGTTCGAAGGCTTCACGAGCGTCGTCGCAGACCTGAGCCAGAGCGGCATCGCGGTGCTTCGCTGGGAAGACGGCGCCCTCGTCGAAGAGCAGCGTTGGACGGGGGACGTCCTCGGGGGCCCGGTGGGACAAAA
>JAUHZF010000216.1 GCA_030426145.1 Polyangia bacterium | reverse complement strand
CGAACGTCATCTGCGCCACGCCCGAGGAGGTAGAGGACTTCTTCGAGGCCTTGCGCGACGGAGGCATCAATCCTGGGGGTGGCTACTGCCAGTGCACCATGGTGGGCGCCGACCGCGAACACGATTGGGCCGTGTGGGCCACGACGGCTCTGCTGCTCGGCTTGGCGATGCGACGACACGGACGCGAAAGGAATCGACGTTGAAGTTGAACCCGACCGACCACGCTCGGTGGTCGTCGCTGCTCTGGGCGGCCGGTGTGCTCGCCTTGGTCGACCCTGCCTTCGCCCACGACGGAGAAGGGCCGCACGACCACGGCGTGGACAAGGAGGCCCCCACACCCGCGCCCTACGTGGTGGAGGCGGGTGGCTCGGTCGAGGACGATGGTCCACGCCCGCCGCCGAAGCCGGCGCCGGTCGAGGGAGCCGTCTCCGCCGATCCCTCCGACGAGGACCTCCACGAGCGTCCGTCCAACCTCCCGCGCGAAGATTGGCGCCGTTCGCAGCGCCGTGGGGGGACCGAGGAGGAGGGTGACGCCTGGTTCGACCCGGCGCACTTCTACTTCGAGCTCCGGTTCGGCACCTACCAGCCGCAGGTCGACGACACCCCCGGACTCACGTCCAACGTCTACGAGCGCTTCTTCGGCACCTCGCCCCTGTTTCATTTTGGGCTCGAGCTCGACTGGCTGCCCCTCTACATCCCTTGGGTCGGCAGCCTCGGGCCGGGGCTCGGCTGGGGCTTCTCCGAGGCCACGGGAGGCGCCTTCACGGCCGCGGGGACGCAGTCGGACACGGTGGAGACCTCGCTCACCATGTTCCCCTTCCACGCTTCCGCGGTGTTCCGGATCGACGGTCTCCTACGCGAGGCGAGCATCCCCATCGTGCCCTACGGCAAGTTCGGCTTCGGCTGGGCGCTGTGGGAGATCGACAGCCCCAGTGGAACCGCCGAGGTGGATGGAGTCATGGCCAAGGGGACGTCCTATGGCCTGCACTACGCTCTCGGTGGCGCGCTAGCGCTGAATGGGTTCGACCGCACCGCGGCCATTCACATGCGCGAAGAGACGGGCATCCGCTACGCCTACGTCTTCGCCGAGTGGTACAACCAGGACCTCGGCCTCTTCGGCCCCGAGGACCAGCTCTACGTCGGCACGTCGAGCGCCGTCTTCGGGCTGGCGCTCGAGTTCTGAGGCGCTCGAGTTCTGAGGTGGTCGCCCGTAGAGGGCGACTACTTCTCGTCGGACCAGTCGACCATGGTCTCCTGGATCGGCTTGTCGTTGCTCTTGATGACGACGGTGCGCTTGCGCTGAGGCATGCGCCGCTCGGCGGGGGGCGCGGGCGGGGCTTCGCCTTGCTGGGCCTGTAGGTCCTTGGCCACGGCTGCGCTCGGCTGACCGAGGATGGGGATGCTCAGCTCGCGAGGTTCGCCCTCGCGTTGGTAGGCCACCTTGAGCTCACTGGCGACGCTGAGGGTGGTCCACGCGGCCCAGAAGTCCGAAGGGGTTTCGATGGGCATGGCGTTGACGGCCGTGATCACGTCGCCGGCCTGGATGTCGATGCCCCGCCACTCGAGGGGGACGTCCTCGAGCTTCCAGCCCACGAACTTCCCCTTGTCCTGCACGTCCACGATGGGCACCCGTGACAGAAACCACCCAGGCCCCTGCTTGAGCACGACTTCGAGCCGGCCACGGTCGATGAAGTGGTCCGGCAGGTCCGGCTCGTTGACCTTTGCCTCGGGGGCCGGGGGAGGGAACTCGGGGGGCGGCGCCTCGCCACTGCAAGCGAGCGTCAGACAAAGCGGGAGCGTCAGAGCGAGGGCACGCATGTGCTGACTATGAACCCCGCCGCTGGGGCTTGCCAAGTTTGGTGCCGCCCTCAGCTCTGGAGGGCGCGTACGATGTCCTTGGTCATGTTTTTCTGGTGCGCTTCGATGGTGCCGCCGCCGATCTCGATGAGCTTGGCATCGCGGAGGAAACGCTCGACCTTGAACTCCTCGCAGTATCCCCAGCCACCGAGGACCTGCATCGCGTCGTCGGCCACTTCTTTGGCGGCCCGACTGGCGAAGAGCTTGGCCGCGTCGGTCCCGACGCGGTTGCGTTTGTCGGGGCCCGAGTCGCGCGCGACGGTGTAGACGAGGCAGCGCATGGCTTCGGTCTTGGCCCAGCTCTCCGCGATGTAGCGCTGGATCTGACCGAAGTGGTGGATCGGGGTCCCGAAGGCTTCTCGCTCCGCGGCGTAGTTGGTCATGATGTCGAGGCAACGGTCGGCGATGCCGAGGCTGATGGCGGCGAGGGTGAGTCGCTCCGCCTCGAGGTTGCGCATCATGTTCCGGATGCCGCCACCTTCGGTGCCGAGCAGGTTCTCGGCCGGGACCTCGACGTTCTCGAAGACGAGCTCGCCGAGGCTGCTCGCCCGCATGCCCATCTTGGGCGTCTTGGGGGGGATGGTGACGCCATCCCACGCCCGCTCGACGACGAAGGTGGTGATGCGGTCTTCGACCTTGGCGTAGACCACGGCGAGGTCGCAGTCGGGGGCGTTGGTGATGAGCGCCTTCGAGCCGTTGAGGATGTACTTGTCACCCTCCTTGCGGGCGGTCGTCTTCATGCCCAAGACATCGGTGCCGGCGCCGGGCTCGGTCATGCCCATGCAGCCGATCTTCGCGCCGCTGAGCACGTCGTCGAGATAACGCTCGCGCTGGCTCGCGTTGGACGCGAAGTAGAAGTTGTTCACGAAGAGCACGGCGTGAGCGAGGTAGGCCAGGGTGAAGCCCGGGTCGCTCTTGGCCAGCTCGTGATGCACGGCGGTGGAGGCGATGAGGTCCATGCCGCCGCCGCCATGCTCTTCCGGCACCGTGATCCCATGCAGCCCGAGCTCGCCGCACCGCTGCATCAAGCTGCGGTTGAGCTTGGCCGCGCGGTCGTGCTCCGTCGCCTGAGGCTCGACCTCGTCCTGGGTGAACTTGCGCACCATCTGGCGCAGCAAGAGGTGCTCCTCGGTGGGGTTTTCGAGCGCGTGGCGGGCTGATTCGTCCATCGGAACCTACCTTTTAGCGTCGGCAGTACGGTCCCGCCAAGGGCCGTCGGAGCTCCTTCGCCACGCTCGCCATTTAACGCTTTGCGTCACGACAGCAGCGCACGCCGAGCGAGTAGTCGGCGTAGCGCTTCGGGTGTCCGCTGATGACGGCGTCGCATCCCCGACGCGTCGACCTCGCATAGAAGCCACCCGCGAAGGCGCCGCCCTTCTCCGCCGTCCACTCGTCGAGGTTGCCCACCATGTCGTAGACGGCGTCGTCACCCCAACGGCTCGCGCACCGCGGGTGACTCCCGGTGGTGCGACGCATCGGGCCTTCGTGGTCGACCACGAGGTTCAGTCGCGGGTCGAGGTGCCCGACGGACGGGTTGTGGTGGAGGATGCGTGCGGGGTGGTGGTAGCGGAACACGTTGCAGGTGCCCTGCTCGTAGTCGTCGCCGTAGGGAAACTGGGTCTGCTTCTCCCCCTTACAGGCTTTGGTCCACTCGCTGACCGCGCAGAGACGCTTGCCGGCCGCGGTGCAGGCGTTCTCGGCGGCGAAACCGCTGAGAAAGCCGCTCGGCATCACCCCAGGGGCGCTCGTGGCGGCAAAGCTCGGCGTGGCGTCGACGTCGCGGTCGAGGGGGGGCAGGCCCAGGCCGTGGGCGCGGAGTCCGCCTTCGTGCCATCGGTTCTCGGCCCAGGCTTGCAGCATGAGCTTGGTGAGGTGAGGTGCTGGCGGGTAGTCGGGCGAGAGGGCGAGGCCGCCCTCGGCGAGCCGTGCTTCGTAGCGGTCGATGCAGAAGGAGCCCACGTGCACCATCTCCGGAGGGCAGGCACTCGCGGTGATCTGAATCCCGGGGGTGGTTTTCGTGGGCACATCCTCAGGCGTGGTGATCGCGTCGGCATGCGGCAACTGCACCCACTCGGCGCGGCTGCTCGCCCCCTCGGCGCGGGTCCCGATCCAACGAAGGCCGCCGGCGTGCCACTGGGGGGCGCCGACGAAGCAGGCGTCGTCGAGACCCGTGGTCGAGACCCACGTGTTGGGCGTCGGCGCGGGCCAGGCCGCAGGGATGGCATGGCCGTGCACACACGGCGGAGCCGCCGAAGGACCCGGGGCGCGGGCTTCTGCGCCTGGGGTGGCGTCGCGGTCGAGCCATCGCACACGACCGGTCTCGCGCTCGATGACCCAGGCCCCGCCGGGGTGGCCCGCGAGGGTGAAGCTCGGCCACTCGTCGGCGCTCCGCGGCCAGCTGCCCAGTGACGCCGCGGCGGTGGCGTGGCCGTCGGGCCCGATGGCGAACGCCACGAGCTCGTCGTCTCCGACCGCCGCGCGGCCGACCACGATGGCGCCCCCTCCTGGACGCTCGACGGCCGCCCATCGCCCGCGCACGGCGCTCGGCCCCTCGTGAAGCCACGTGGCCTTCCCTGCGGGCGTGAGGCGAGCGACCGCGAGGCGGGCGCCTCTCCGCGCGAGCCACCAACCGGCGATACCACCCACGAGTCGAACCTCGCCCGGCGGAGCGACCAGATCGGCAGACGCCTCGTCGAACACAGGGGTGAGCGCCATGCCGGTTTTCGTGGGGCGCAGCGACCACCAGGCGGTGCCGATGGCGACCGGCTGCTCGGCCCCACGAGGACGGGGCGTGCGACGCAGCTCCACGCCGGCGTCGTCGAGCTCGAGCCAAGCGTCGTCGACGGCCGCGAGGGCGCGACCGTCTGGGGCCCAGTGGGCGGCCTGGAGCCGACTGCGTGCGGTTGCGAAGGGGACCGGCTCGACGGGGGCGGCCTGGCCATCCGTGGTGGTGGTCCAGAGCGCGCCGTCGTGGAGGAAGTATCCGCGCTCGCCGGCCCAGATCACGCGCCCCGCGTCGGTGCCGGTCTGTTGGGGATCGCGTCGCGGGTCGAGGGCCGCGATGGTGGCCGCAGCGTCTGTGGCGGGCCCGAGGGTAGGGGTGACGACGAAGGTGGCGTCGGAAGCGGTGACCTTGCGCTTGGCCCCGTCGAGTCGGAGGGCCGCGAAGGCAGGGGGACGCTTGTGGGCGGGATCGACGACGCGTTCTGTGAAGACCACCCGTTTGCCTTCGACCCATAGCCGCGGCCGGAGGTGACCCTCGACGTAGCCGTAGCGGCGATCGCCGTCGTAGAGCGTGACCTGAGAGCCGCGCACGAGCTTCCCCTGGTCGTCGAGTCGCGCGCTGCGCAGACGAGCGCGACGGATCTTCTTTCGTCCGTCGCGCCGGTCCTTGATGTGCTCGAAGTACAGCAGGTGCGCCCCGGTCGGTGTGCCCTCGGCGGCGATGACGTCCATGCCCTCGAGCGGCCGCGCGAAGACCAGGCCGGTGTCGATCTCCGGACCACGACTTCCGTCTGCTTTCAGCGGGACGAGCACCACCTCCATCTTCGTCGGCGGCTCGACCACGGGCCCCGACGTCGGCTCGTCCTTGCGCTGCTTCGATGGCCCCCGGTGGGGGTCGTCGTGGTGGCCCTCGGGTCGCTGCACGACGAGCATGGGACGACGGCCCGCGAGGAGCAGCGCGGCATCGGCATCGGGCTGGTTACAGCGGGCGCTGCGAGCATCGACCTCGACGCAGAGGTGATCGGCACCAGCGGTGACGCGGAAGTGGTGCTCAGCCGTTTCGATCGCAGCGCCCAGGCCGCGCCCTTCGAGCCGCTCGACCTTGTCGACGATGGTGGTGCCCCCGGGGCCGGGGGCCACGCGTCGGAGCAGACTGCGCCGCCCCCGCGGATCGTCGTGCACGACGTAGATGGCATCGGCCCCAGCGATGGGGCGAAGGTAGATCGGCAGCGCAACCGAGCTCGGTGTGCCCAGCAGGTGGCGCTGAGCCGCGGCGACCGCCGGCGGCACGGGAGGGGGGGAGGCCGTCGCGGAGCCGGTGGCGGAGGCATGGGGCGCGGGGGGCGGCGGCTGACCCGCGGGAGAAGAGACGCCGCTGCATCCGCACAACAGGCCGAGCCCCAGGAGTAAGACCCGAGGTCGACCAAGGGCGGGGCACGGGTTAAGCTGTGACCCAGCCATGGGCGACAATCTCGATGCAGAGCTGGCCGAGCTCGCGGGTTCCGACGACGACTTCGAGGCGCAAGACGCTCCACCGCCGGAGGGAGACCCGTCCGATGACGGTCCCAAGCGCAAGAACCTCGGGTTGCTGGTCATGCTGCTCGTGATGATGGGGGGCATCGTGGCCCTCTTCACCTTCGGTTTCAACGAGGCGTCGGTGTACTCGATGCCGCTGAAGGACTTGGTCGACAACCCACAAGAGCATACCGGCACCCGCGTTCGCATCGAGGGAGAGCTGGTTCCGGGGTCGCTCGTCAAGCGAGAGAAGCCCTGCGAGTACCGCTTCGTGCTGCGTGAGCAGGTCGAGGAGGACCAGCGCAGCAAGACCGACTTCGACAAGCTCAAGCGGCTGTCGGTGCGCTTTCCCCAGTGCATCGTGCCCGACGCCTTCCGCGACGTTCCCGAGGGTGGCGTGCTGGTCACCGTGACCGGCGAGTTAGCGTCGGATCACTTCAAGGCCACCGAGATCATGGCCCAGTGCGCGTCGAAGTACGATCCGAAGACGCATGAGATGAAGGCACCCACGGAGCAGGCCGCCAACTAACGGTTTTCGTTTTTGAGCTCGTTCTCGTCCTCGCTCTCGGTCTCGTCCTCGCTCTCGGTCTCGTCCTCGCTCTCGGTCTCGGTCTCGTTCTCGTCCTCGCTCTCGGTCTCGTCCTCGTCCTCGTCCTTGCTCGCGCTCTCGGTCTCGTCACGGCCCTGGACTACGAGGCTCCGCCTCATGGGCAGCGGCAGCCGCGCGCGAGCGCGCCTTCGGGGTGGGCCCCGAACGAGCGAAGCGAAGTTTGGGCGGGGGCTGGAACAGCCCCCGAGGGAAACGAGCGACGAGGGCTGCGAACAGGGGGGATGGTTGCGTAGGGCTGTCCTCCGCCTTCGCCCCGCCAGGGGCGGAGGAGAGACCGGAGCAACCAACCCCAGGGAGCAGCCTTCGCCGCGCGCGAGCGCGCCTTCGGGGTGGGCCCCGAACGAGCGAAGCGAAGTTTGGGCGGGGGCTGGAACAGCCCCCGAGGGAAACGAGCAGCCCTCAGAGCGACCCGACGCGGCGGTAGGCGGCGGCGAAGCGGAGGGCGCGGTCGGGGTCGATGGGGCCGCCGGCCTTGCCGTCTTTGCGGAGCCACGAACCCACGATGACGCCGGTCAGCCGGTGGCCGTCGCGCGGTCGCATGAGGACCTCGAGGGCCTCGGGAGAGACGCCCGATGCGGCGTAGACCGGGGCGCCGTCGGCGGCGTGGAGCGCGGCCGCGACCACCTGATCGTCGACGGAGGAACCCGTACCCTCGCCTGTGACGAGCACCGCGTCCGCGAGGCCCCGACCTAGGGTCTCTCGGGTCATCTCGAACACGGAGCGGGGGCGGCCTTCGAGGGCGGCCGAGTGCTTGACGTCGACGTCACACCAGAGCTCGGTCTTGGTGAGCCCCAGCTCGCGGCGGAGGCGCAGGGTCTCGTGGGCGCGCCCTTCGATGATCCCTTGATCGGTCACGCGAGCGGCCACGTGCACGTTGGCGCGCACCATGGCCGCACCGCCGAGGGCGGCCGAGATCGAGAGCGCCGCCACCACGTCGTTGCGCAGCACGTTGACCCCCAGTCGGAGCTCGGGCGCGGCGTTGCGCACTGCGATCGCGCACCGGGTCATCGCCGCGACGGTGACCGGCGGCACGGCGTCCGGGAAGAACGGGGCGTCCCCGAAGTTCTCGATGATGACCCCGTCGAAGGCGGCCGCGCTGAGGGCTTCGGCGTCGCGAATGACGCCGTCGACGAGGGTGTCTACCCGGCCCGCAAAGCGCGGGCTACCCGGCAGCGGCGGGAGGTGGACGACACCGATGAGACCGCTCATTGCACCGTTCCGTCATCGGATGCGGCGGGGTCGGACCCGTCGGCGCCCTCACCAGCGGGGTCGGATCCATCGGAGCCGTCGGGGGCGCCATCGGCGCCATCGGCTTCGCTACCCGGGTCGCCGTCCTCTTGGGGCGGCTCTTCGGCTGGCTCCGGCCGTTGCAGGCGTTGAACGGGCCTGGCGCCGCGGGGGTTGGTCAGGGTCGGGGCCGGGCGCCGCTCGTCCTGCGTGCCGGTGCCCTCTTCCTCTTCTTCGGTGTCCTTCTTGTTGCGGTCGACGAGCGGAGAGGGTCGCTTGGTGATCTTGGGACGGGCCCGGGGGAGCTTCGGACGACTGCCGGCCCGGGTGGACTTCTTGTTGCCCCCTGGGGTGCCGGCCGGTCGTGGCTTGAGGCGGCTCAGCGGACCCTTCAGCTGGAAGCGGTAGAAGCCGTCTTCGGCTTTGGCGCGACCGAGCGGGGAACCGGGCATCTCGACCAGCGGTCGGCCGCTCGCGCCCGGCTTGCCGAGCAGCGCGATCGTGGCGTCGCTCGAGCCACGGTACTCGTCGGTGAACTTGAACTTGAGGAAGGCGTCGATGGTGGACCGGTCCCAGACGTCGCTCAGCTTGAGCTTGCCCTCACCCACGAGTTCGAAGTCGCGACCGCGACCCGTGAACTCGCTGAAGGTGAGCAGGCCGTTGGCCACGTCGCCCTGGATGACGAGGGTCCCCGCCTGAATGCTGGGCACGCTCATGCCCTGAATGGCGACGACGTCCTCGAATTGGCCCTCTTCGTTCTTGATCTTCTTGCCGAGCTTGAGCCCGGCGATCTGCACCTCGATGCGACCGTCCGCCTTGGAGAACTTCTTCTCGCGGGGTGAGAGCTGCACCTGGCCGCTTGCGAGCCCGAAGACCGGGATCCCCTCCAGCAGGTCGGCCAGCGGGGTGATGCGACCGAGCTGCACACCGTCGAACTTCACATCGACGTCGCCTGCGCCCGCCACCGCGGGCACGGTTCCTTCGAGGGTGCCGCCGAAGGCTTCGGCGTCGAAGTCGATCTTCACGTCGCCGGTGAGCAGCGACAAGAGTTGCACGCGCGCCGTGACGTGGTCGATGAGGAGCTCGGTCGCCTTGGGCGGTTCGTCTTCCTTCTTGTCGCCGCCCCCGGTGAAGCCACCAAAACCACCCTTGCTCTTGGCGCCGGGGAGCTCGGCCTCAGGCGGAATGATGAGGCGAACGCCCGTGAGCTCGACGCCGGTGACCCAGTAGCCGTCGAGCTCGTCGATCTGCAGCTTCATGGGCTGCTCGCCCGGGCGACGCTTGACCTTGGCCTGTTGTTTGTCGAACTCCGCGATGATGCGGTCGCGGAGCTGGTCGAAGGGGAAGGTCGCGTAGATGAAGAGCAGCAGGCAAGTGAGATAGAAGAGCGGATAGCCCACCCACTTGGCGATGCGGGCGAGGCGCCCGGAAGTGGACGAGGCCATCTAGTTGTCGCCTTTCTTCGGAGCCGCTTTGCCCTTGGCGGCGGGCTTCTTCCCGTCGCCCGGCTTGGCGCTCGCCTTTGGCTTGTCGTAGGCGCTGATGGCCAGCGTTACGTCGTACATGTCCGGCTGGCTGGCCTTCGCGTTGATGACGAGCTGGGTGATGGCGACGGGGTGGCCGCTGCGTTCGATCTTCTCGAGCATGTTGACCAGGGGACGGAGTCCGACCTTCCTGAGCTTTACCACCGTCGTTCGTTGCTTGTAGCCAGCGACGTCGAGCTCGGCCAGATCCTTCGCCTCGGGCACGTCGAGGCCGTAGGCCTGCGCCTGCTTCTCGATGAACGTCGCTAGGGGTGGAGCCGGCTTGTTGAAGCGAAGCGATCGCGCCTCGCGTTCTCCGCGTCGTTCGACGAGCAGGGGCCCTGCGCGGTCGATGCGGCGGAGGAGCTTGCGGATCTCCTCGTTCTTCGCCCTCGTGGCCGAGAGCTCGGAGTAGAAGTAGAAGGGCAGGCCCACGAAGACGAGGACTGCGGCCACCGCTCCGAGCAGCGACAACAGGCGCTTCTCGCGGGGCGACATGCTGGTGAAGGCGTCGGCGAGAGCCATGATCAGTTCTCCCCTCCGGCCGCGGGCCGCTTCTTCTTTTTCTTCTTGTCGGCGCCGCAGCGCACCGTGAGCTCGAGAATGTACTTCTGTCGATCCTCACCCTTGATCTGGGAGGTGCGCACCAGGTTCACGTCCTTGAAACACTTGTGCTCGGCGAGGGCGGTGGCGACCTTGTTCGCCTCCTCGATGGTGTCGACCTTGCCCTGGAGATTGAGCTTCTCCTTGTTGAAGTCGAACTTGGTGATGTCGTGTTTGATCTCGGACGGGATGCGCTCGCTCAGCTCGACCATCAGATCGAAGCCGTCGACTTCGGGCATGGGATCGTCCGTCTTGCCCGCGATGATGTCCTGAAGGAGCTGGTCGGCGGCCTCGTGGTCGCGGGTGGGTTTGCCGAGGTTCATCGCCGTCGACGACTCGAGCTGCGCCTCGAGGCTGGCCGTCTCGCGCTCGAGGGAACGCGACTCGGCGTAAACCGAGAAGCCGAAGCTCACCAAGATGGCGGCCGCGAGACCAGCCAAGAGCGGCGTCTTCTCGCGCAGAAACTGAAAGCTCTGCTGGGCCTGGAGGGAGCCCTGACGCAGGTCGAGGGTGCGCACGCGGCGGTCGGTGCTGAGGGCGATGCCGAGGGCCTTGGCGCAGCTCGGCACCAGCGCCTGCAGCTCGGCGGGGACCTCGAGCTGCAAGGGCGGAAGATCCTCGATCTGGACCGTGAGCTCGCTCTGCAAGAAGGCGTCGAGCCCGGCCACGTTGCGGCCCGCGCCCACGAAGAACATGCGCTCGATGGCGGTGCCGTCCTGGACCCGCCATGCCGCCAGCGTCTGGCGCACCTCGCGGGCGAGGTTGCGGGCGTCGTGCGGGAGGCCGGCCACGCCGCGCGACAGCGTTCGCACCATGCGGGGCTCGCCGTTCTTGAGCACGAGCACGTCGCTCGTGTTCTCGCCGAGCTCGATGATGGCGACCGGTCCCGGCACGGCCAGCTCGGGACACACGGTGATCAGGTTGGCGAGGGGAAGGGCACCGAGCCCAACCCGCTGCGGCTCGGAGCCCGTTCCGCGGAGCACGAGGCCGATGCGCTCCCGGATCTGCTCGGTCTCGGCGAGGCCCGCGAGGATGGCGATGTGATCGTCGTCGACCGGCTGCCGCAGGATCTGGTGATCCATCACGGCGTCGTCGAGCTCGGTGGGCAAGGTGGACTCGACCTCGAAGGTGAGGACCTCGCCGATGGCCTTCTGCGCTGCCTTGGGCAGCTCCACGAAGCGCACGTAGCCTCTATCCCCGCTGAGGGCGGTGGCGTAGATGTCGGCCTTGAGCCCGGCCGTGGCGGCGCGCAAGGCCGCGCTCGGCGTCTCGTGGTCGACGAGCCGCTCCTCGCGCAGCACCTCGAGCTCGGTGTTGCGGAGGCTGGTGCGCACCATGGCCACCCTGACGGCGGTCTCGGTGATGTCGATGCCCATCCATTTGGCCATGTCTTCGTCCTAGCTCCTGAGGTCCACTGCGCTACTGCACGCGGTAATAGATGATCTGTCCGCCCGGGTTGCTCTGCAGCGCCTGCTGCACCTGGGCGAGCGGGTCGGCACTTTCGGTGTTGCCTGGCTGCAGGCCCCCAGTCTGGGCTGCGGCGCCGGTCTGGTTTCCGCCCTGCTGCGCCGTCGCCTGGCTGAGCGGGTTCATCTGGTCGATCTCCGTGGCGTTGCGGAAGTCGATGACGGCATGCACCCCGACCCGGGTCTCGCGCTTCCCGTTGGGCACCACGCCGGCGGCGTAGATGCTGAAGATCTTGCTCGTGGTCGTGACCCGGTTCTTGAACTCCCGCTTGTTCTTGAACTGAACCGGGATGAATCCCTGGCTCGTCAGCAGCTCACCCTTCGACCCCTTGCCCTCCATCATGGCGAGGAACTGCGAGCCTTTGTTGAACACCGGGGCGCCCATCGTGAAGCCCTTGGCGAGGGTCACGAAGGTGAGGAACTTCTGCGCCTGCTCGGGATCGGTGCACATCGGGGTGCCTTCGACCGCATAGGCGCAGGCCATGCCGTAGAGGGTCTGGGCGTTGGCGCTGTTGATGTTGAGCTTGGACTCGCCCCACACCGTGAGCACCCGCTTCTGCGGGTCGCGCGGATCGGGGTCGACGAAGGTGGACCAGAAGCGATCGCTCATGCCCCGCACCAAGCGCAGCTCCTCGAGGGAGTCGTAGGCGGCGTTCTTGCGCATGTAGGGGAGGCCGATCGTCTGGTAGAAGTTGTCTTCGGCGCCAGCGTTGGTCGCCTGGTCGCTCAGGTCACAGGGCTCGACGTCTTGGTCGTAGTCGGCCCAGTCGATGATGGCGCTGCACACCTGCTGGACGGAGGAGAACTGGTCGTCGCCATCGCGCTCCTGGAAGATCTGCGCGTACTGGGGCGGTTGCATCAAACCCATCAGCTGGCGCGCCACCGTGAGCCGGGAGATGACGTCACCCCGGGCCGCGGTGTTGACGTTCAGCTTGGCATTCTCGTCGACCATCACGAGCTCGAAGCAACCACCGCCGTCGCCGAGGCCGATGGCCTCCGCGGTCGACAGGTCGACCCCCGTGAAGTTCTGGAAGTCGGCGGCCGAGTCGGCGCAGTTGTACGGGGCCAAGAGCTGGTCGGCGAAGTTCCAGACCGGGATCTGCGGGACTTTCTGACCCCCGAGCAACAAGGCTAGTGGCGAGCTCTTGATGTTGTTGCGTAGGGTGGGCTCGGCCGCGATGAGGAGGCGTCCGAGGTTGACCCCGCTGCGGGCGTTGTATTCGGCCTTCAGGCGCTCCCGGGCCGAGATGGCCGACGAGAAGGCGACCGAAGTCTCCTGCTGAAGCTCGGTGAGAAAGACGGTGAGCACCACCAGGGCCAGCAGCACCATGATGAGCGCCGCCCCCCGCTCCTTCTGGCGGTGGCGTCGCGGATGGCGACGCTGACGGCGGATCTGGTCGGCACGCATGGCTGGTCTATTTGGTGGCGAAGTCGAGGGGGAGCTGGATGGGGATGCTCACCTTGGTGGCGAACTTGATGGTGTCGCCGCGGCGCTGGTCGTTGACCACGAGCTCGATCCACACCTGAGCGGGCAGACGGTTGAGTTGGCCAGCCACCTGACTCGAGTTCCAATCCTCGACCCACTCGTAGGTGGTGGGGTCGAGGTAGCGCACGTCGAAGCTGACGATGTCTTCCACCATCACCTGAATCAACCCACCGCGGTCCGGTTCCATGTCCAGGTACTTGTCGGCACGGCGCACGAGGTCGAGGCGGCCGGTCTCGGGATCGGTGGACGCGAAGTAGCTGAGCTCGACCTGGTCGGAGACGTGGCTGTCGGCCTCGAGACGGCTGTGGGCGAAGGCGTTGAAGTCGAGCCGGTCGGCCGGGTTCTGGCTCTTGCCCACGAACTGGGTCAGGCGGGCGTACTGACGCTGGTCGATGGGCTGGTGCAAACTGATGTAGGCGCCGGAGAGCTCGCGCGACATGCGGTCGAGGGCCTGACGACCTTGCTGGTAGCGGTCGTTGACCTTCTGCATGTTGTTCCGCGACTTGTTCATCCCGCTGAAGGCGCCGTAGATGAGCACGCCCACCAGGCCCACCACCGCGATGGCCACCATCACCTCCAGGAGGGTGAAGCCGCGTCGTCCCCGGCGCCGGGTCATCGGGACCCTCGCGTGCTGCCGCTGGTGCTCGAACGCGTACTGCTACGTGTGTTTCCACCGGTGGTGGTTCCGCCGCTCGAGTCGTCGTCGGGTTCGAGCGCGTCTTCGAGCCGGTCGGTGTCACCCGTCATGCCCGGCTGGGGCTGGGTGACCCACTGCACGAGGTCCATGCTGTAGCTGCGCTCGCCTTCGGTCCACGTGAGCACCACCGTGATCCGCCGGCTTCCCGCCTCGAGGATGCCCTTCAGGTCGGGATAGATCATCGGCATGAACATCTGCGCGATGCCACCCACGCCCCCGGCGGCGCCGAGGCCCTCCTGCAGGGACTGGGTCACGTCGCTCAGGTTACTGGGGTCGGTCGGGGTCGCACTCTGTCCGGCCAAGCTCCCGAGCGGGCTCGAGTCGAGCTCGGTATCCAGGTCGAGCTCGCCGAAGTTCGCCTCTGGAAAGACGGGCTGCTCGATGATCCAGCTGCAGCTCATGTTGGGCGTCTCTTGCCCTTCGCAGCAGAGGCCGGCGTCTTCTTGGTCGGTCAACGGCCAGCCGTCTTGCACGAGGCTGAGCTCGACCTCGGTCATCTTGCAGCGCAGCAGGCCGGTGGCGGCGCTGATGTTCTTGGCGTGAGCCGTGGCACGCACCGAGCTCATCTGCGCCGAGAGAATGGCGGTGAGACCGAGCCCGAGGATGGCCACCGAGACCATGACCTCGAGCAGGGTGAAGCCACGCGTGCGTCTCACAGCGCGTCCTCCCGCTCCGATGCCTCTTCGTCGCTCTCGGGTCGCGGCATGTCGACGGGGCCACCGTGGATGGTGGTCTTGCCCGTGAGCGGCGCGATCTCGACACTGAGGATGTCCTTGTCGTCTTCGCCCTCGGCCTTCATCACCTGCACGGTGGCGCGCTCGGCCATGCCGCCGGGGAAGAAGTACACGTAGGCCCGCCCTTCGGTGACCGGGCCTTCTTCGTGCATCACCTCGACCTGTCGGAA
Source organism: Polyangia bacterium (assembly GCA_030426145.1). Taxonomy (GTDB): domain Bacteria; phylum Myxococcota_A; class Polyangia; order Polyangiales; family Polyangiaceae; genus JAPYTK01. Next base: position 1,673 of record JAUHZF010000216.1, on the reverse strand, counting down.
GATGATGCCCTCTTCGAGCTTCTTGGCCGCGACCTTCTTGCTGTCGTCGTAGGCGAAGCCGAGCAGGTTCTTCACCGGCGAGAACGACGGGCGCGTGGGGCGGGGGCCGTCGGCGATGGCTTTGCCTTCGTCGATGGCCTGCTTCTCGAACTCGGTCGTTGCCTCGGCACCGCCGGTGAGGTCACCGCTCTGCAGGTAGAGCACGCCGGGGGAGTCTTCGACGGTGATGGTGTTCGCCTCGAAGTCGAAGACGAGGCGGGTGACCCGGGTGGTGCTGTTGGCGTGGGTGTAGGCGATGCGCATCGCGCTCGCGACACGGGTGCTCGAGGCGCGGAGCCGCGAGCTGCTGATGGCGCCGAAGCCCATGACGGCCCCACCGACGAGCACCACGGCGACCGACAAGGTGATGAGCACCTCGATCAGGGTCACGCCGCGTTGGCGTCGTCTTTGGGTCCGTCGGGTCATCGGTATGCTCAGCCCTCGCCGACGAAGCCGGCGAAGATGTCGTCCTCGGTGCCCATCTGCGCGTCGGGGCCGGCCGAGACGACGCTGAACTCGTCGCCGTTGCAGGTGATCTCGTACATGGTGCCCCAGGGGTCGGCGCCGCCGCCGTCATGCTGCAGCTCCTTCTCCTGGATGAGAACCTCGACCGTGGGGCAGTCGACGCCCACGTTCAGGGCCATGTACTGCTCGGTGATCTTGCGGATCTCACGGCAGTCGTTCTTGGCCGTGTCGACGCGCGCTTGCTGGATCTTGGGGAAGACCACGAAGCCGACACCACCAGCGATGAGGGCCATGATCGCGATGACGATGAGGACCTCGATGAGGGTGACGCCGCGGCGTCGTCGCCTCCGCGCGAGGAGCTCGAGGAGGCGCTGGGTGCGCAGGTCGTGGGTCTCGACAATGGTTTCGGTGCTCATAGCAAGGTCTCCGGAAATCGGTCCGTGAGGGCGGGGTTCATTCGATGCGGTCGAGGCCGCTGCGATCGCCGTCGGGGCCGAAGCTCATCAAGTCGTAGCTGCCGGGATTGCGCCGGCCGGGGCAAGCGAGGACCAAGGGACGCCCCCAGGCGTCCTTGGGCTCGATGTGGATGTAGCCCTCGTCGAGGAGGGTCTGCAGGGACTGGGGACACTGACCGTTGTGGTCGGCGCGATAGCCATCGAGGCCGCTGCGCACCGCGAGGATGGTGGCGCGCGTCGAGCGCACGCCAGTGCGGTGCCGCTGCCGGCTGCCGAGGATGAGCAGGAGCACGATCATGAAGACCGCGGCCCAGGCGGGTCGCGAACGAAGCCAGGGCACCTGCGACCACGACCCCCGGCGCTCCCAGGGGAAGAAGATCGTCTGCTCTCGCTTCTTGCGACGGGCCATGGCTCATTCGACGAAGTCGCTCATCTGGATGAGGGGGAAGAGAATGGAGACGGCGATGAAGGCGACCATGCCGCCCATCACCACGATGATGAGGGGCTCGAGGAGGCTGGTCAGCATCTGGACCTTGTTGTCGACCTCGGAGTCGTAGGCCTCGGAGATGTTCTCGAGCATCTCCTCGAGCTGACCAGTACGCCGATCGCCTTCCCACGGCTCCATGAAGCCGCAACGCATCGTCAGATGCTTGACCAGGTCGTCCGACATCGGCTCCGCATCGCGGATCTGTTCCCAGGTCGGGGCGTTGATTC
>JAUHZF010000601.1 GCA_030426145.1 Polyangia bacterium | reverse complement strand
AGCTCACCATTCGGGGCGACCGCTTCTTCCGCGACGACTTGGTGTCGTCGAACGGCACCCTCCGGTTCCAGCCATTCGTCTTGGCCGACGCTGACGACAACGGCCAGGTCACGGATGCGGAGCTCGACGCGGTTGCGCTGTCGTCACTGTCGACCGGTAACTACCGCACCGGGGGCAGCACCGAGGCGACGACCCTAGGTGAGTATGTGCGTTTCGCCGCGCGTTCGCTCGGTGACCTCACCGGCGTGGGTCGCTGCGACAGCTCGATCTCTACGCCATAGCAGCTGTAGTAGGGTGCGCCGGTGACGCCGCGTCACGCGCTGCTCTTGGTCTACGTCGTCGTCTGCGCGCTCGCGCTGACGGCGGGCTACGCCGTGTTCGGGGTGGGGGCGCCGGTGTTCGGTCTGCCGCGACCCTTCGCCTACAACATCGGGTGGGTCCTGCTCACCTTCTGCGTTCTGCTCGCGTTTCATCTCACCGAGCCCAAACGGAAGGACGAGACGTGAGCCACACGGCCGTGGTGGTCGCGGTGGCCGTCGGGTACCTCGCGATGTCGCTCGTCGTGGGGCTCGCACCGAGTCGCAAGTCGAGCGACTCGGCCGAGGGCTACGTCGCTGGCGATCGAAGCCTCGGCCTGCTGGTGATGTACTTCATCACCGGCGCGACGATCTTCTCGTCCTTCGCTTTCCTCGGCGCACCCGGATTCGCCTACTCCAAGGGAACCGCCGTCTTCTACATCCTCGGCTACGGCGCGCTCGGCTTCGTGCCCTTCTACTTCATGGGGCCTCGTGCCGCCGCGCTCGGTCGGGCGCATGGCTTCGTGACCCAGGGCGACATGGTCGCGACCCGGCTCGAGCGTCCTGCCTTGGCTGGCGTGATGGCGCTCGTGAGCGTGGTCGCCTTCGTGCCCTACCTCGCTTTGCAGATCCGAGGTGCCGGACTGGTGCTGGAGGTGCTCACCGAAGGTGCGGTCCCGGTGTGGCTCGGGGGCCTCGTCACCTACCTCGTGGTGCTCGTCTACGTGTGGAAGAGTGGCGTGCTCGGTGTGGGCTGGACCAACACGTTCCAGGGAATCTTCATGCTGGTGCTCGCGTGGGGCCTCGGGCTGTACCTGCCTCAGAAGCTGTACGGCGGCGTCGGGCCCATGTTCGAGCAGCTTGCGGCGGAGCGGCCGGGGCACCTGGCCATACCGGGGATCGGCTGGACCTGGGGGCAGTACGTGGCCGCGGTCGTGGTGTCGGCGCTGGGCTTCTCGATGTGGCCGCACCTCTTCATGAAAGCCTTCAGCGCCAAGAGCGACCGCACGTTGCAACGGACGGTGGTGCTCTACCCCACGTTTCAGATCTTCCTCGTGCCGCTCTTCCTCATCGGCTTCGCCGGGGTGCTTTTTCCCACGCCGCCGGCCCAGCCGGACCAGATCCTTCCCCACATGCTGATGCAGCTGAAGCTGCCCTCTGCGCTCGTGGGGCTGTTCTGTGCCGGCGCCCTGGCGGCCTCGATGTCGTCGGGCGATGCCATGGCTCACGCGGCGGCATCCATCGCCGTGCGCGACGGACTTGGGCGCGCCCTCGGGCGGGAGCTCAGCGCGACCGATGAACGACGGCTCATCCGAGGTGGCGTGGTGGTGGTAATGGTCCTCGGCTACGTCACCGCCCTCATCGCTCACTACGCCGGGGTGTCGCTCGTGAAGCTCCTGCTCTCGGCCTACGGCGCCGTGGTTCAGTTTGCGCCCGCGGTCGTCTTGTCCCTCTACCGGCCCTCAGCCTTCGGGCGCCGCCCCGCGGGAACGCCGGCCCTCGCGGGCATGGTGGCGGGCTCTCTCGTGACGGTGCTCTTCGTGGTTCGCCCCGACTGGCAGCCGCTCGAGCTGCACGCAGGGCTGTGGGGGTTGCTCGCCAACGTGCTCGTCTTGGCCGGCTGGTCCGCGGTGCAAAGGCGCGGGTGAGCTGGACGCCCGGAACGAATGGGCGAGCAGATGACGGGTCTTCTCGTGGTTTGGGCGTTCTAGAATGCCGCCCAATGCGTGGCTTGGTTTGGTGTGGGCTCGCGGGGTGGGCAGTGGCGTGTGGCCCAGTGCCGCAACCTGTGCCCCGTCCGCCGGCTTCGTCCAAGCCCGAGCCGAGGGTCGAAGCGACGGTGAAGACGGTCGCCGTCGCCGTCGAGCGCGATGTGGCCTGCGTTCGTCGTAGCGACGGGTCGGTCTGGTGCTGGGGGGATGTGTTCGACGGCTACCGGCCCACGGCAGGGCGGGTGAAGGGTCTGCCCGCGGCGAGCGACCTCGCGGTTGGCGACGAGCTCGCGTGCGTGGTGGCTGAGGAGGACGGTGCCGTGTGGTGTTGGGGGCGGTCGACCAGCATCGAAGATGTGGACGAGCCCACGACACCCCGTCGCATTCTCGGTCTGCCTCCCGTGACGCGCGTCGTCGTCTGGCAAGGCGATGACGCGCGGCGCATCCTCCGGGACAACCGGCCGCGAGCCTGCGCTCTCGACCGCACGGGCGCCGTGTGGTGCTGGCGGGGCAAGCAGGCTCCCCAGAACCTCGGGGGCAAAGGCGCGACCGACATCGCACTGGGGGTGGGCCAGGTGTGCGCGCTTCAGGATGGCGCGCACTACTGCACCTCGTTGGTCTACGACGAGCCGTCTCCCCTGACCATCCAACCGTTCAGCCGTCGGCTCACCACCGTTGCCTTCGCTGGCGCGTCTCGGTGTGGACACCTCGAGCACGGAACCATTCATTGCTGGGGACAGATCTGCGGACGTGACCAACCACGCGACGGCTGCGACATCGGCGCTACCCCCGGTGAGGTCATGCACATGGGGGGAGGACTCGACCGCCTCCTGGTGAGCCGGGAGGGCGGACTGCACGACTTCGTCTACCGCACGAGCTTTGGGGGGCAGCTCTCTGTAGCCGTTCTCGAGCCCGGCTACGTCTCCGGTGACGCTGCGGGGCCGTGGTACGCGTGCGGGGTCACGGCCGAGGGCGAGACGCGGTGCTGGGGCTGGCCCCGCATCGGCCCCCCGAGATTTGACAGCCTTCGGCCCTTCGCGCGCCTCGATGCGCCCGTCCACCACCGCTATCGCCTGCCGGTGACCTCACCGGTGGCGGTGGCGCGTGAGGCGGTCTGTGGCGCCGATACCGAGGGCACGTTGCGGTGTTGGGTCCCGGCCTGGATGAGCGAGAACTTCGGCGTCGAAGCGCGCGCGCGGCTTCGTGCACATCCGCTCGGGAGCGCGAAAGGGGCCCTCCGTGCCCACCTCACGACCGACAACATGTGCCTCGTGTTTGCCAACGCACCGGCCCGCTGCGTGAGCCGGCGTATCGG
>JAUHZF010000215.1 GCA_030426145.1 Polyangia bacterium | reverse complement strand
GCTCGGCCGGCAACGAGGCGAAGGCGCAGATGGCGCGCTGCCGCAGCACGGGCGAGTCCCCGAGCATCCAGTCGAGCAACATGCCCTCGAGCTGCTGAAGGTGCTCCGTGAGGCGTCCAATGGCGCGCGCGGCGTGGACCCACACCAGGGGCTCGGGGTGAAGGAGCAAGGGCTGTAGGACCTCGAGCGTCCAGCCCACGAGCTCCTGGTCGACCGTTTGTGGCATGCCGCAGACGCTCACCTCGAGGCATCGCGCTGCGAGCACACGGCCCCGGAGGTTTCCGAGCGCGGGCTCGCTCACCATCACCTTGAAGGTGCGCTGCGAGCCGTAGACCCAGCGGCCGAGCTCCGGCATCTCCAAGGCCGAGGCCCCTGCCTCCCAGATGAGGATTTCGAGGCGTGCGTGGGCCTCGGCGTTCACGGGGTCGAGCAGGTCGTGCCCGTCACCGAGGAAGGGCACACAAGAGAGCGCATCGTGCAGCGGGCCCGCCACGATGCGCTCGCGCGCCACGCCAACGACCTCTTGGGCGTGGGCCTCGGGCACCATGCTGAGCAGGGGGGCGATCCAGGTGTCCCGCCGCCACGCGCTGGCGGAGCACCAGGCGAGCAGCGTGCCGGCGTGCTCGCCTTCGAAGAGCGGGTCGAGGGCCTCGAGGCCCTCGGCGGTGTGCGTCAGGGTCGGGAGGTGCTCGGTGAGGCATCCGGCAGCGTTCCGGAGTGGCTCGGCGAGCTCCTTGTCGCGCCCGTGGCGCCAGTGAGAGCGAAGCTGCTGATCGATCTCTGCCGACGTGCCCAGATGTTTGGTGAGGATGGCGAGGGCGTCGTTCAACTCGTCCGGGATCATGCGATCCGGGAGCATACCCCGGCCGTCGTCACGGCTGCAGCACGTCTGAGATCGATTCAGACGGCGACGCGCATCGCCTCGATGAAGGTCGCGTCTGCGCGGTCGACCACGATGCGCGCCTCATGACCCACCGCCGTGAGCGTGCCCCAACCGACGGTGACGATGACCTCGCTGCCGTCGCGGCGACGAAGGATGAGGTTGCTCGGGGTGATGGCAGCAAGCGCGGCTTCGTCGGCGTTGACCACGAAACGGCCCATCCGGTCTTCGACCTCGATGCTCGCAGCGAAGGTGTCGACCACGGTCTCCTCGTGGGTACGGATGACGATGCGAATGTCCTTGGTGCTGTCGTAGATCTTCATCGGGCTTCCCTCTCTCGGTCGAACACTTCGCGACCCCCTCCCAACCTTTCAAGAGGCGGGCCAAGTGGTGTTGCGAGGTCCCGTGACGCACGGGTTCGACGGGGTAGACCGCGTGGCACGCGGTCGTCGGTGGGCCTCCCCACGGGAGGTTCGATTGGGGTTGGGGTCGGTTTTCTTTCGTTCTTTCGCGTCGCCTCCCATTTGCACGGATGACGATGGCCTCGGATCCACGCCCACCGTCCCCGAGAGGCGGCGGGCCGAGCCGCGTTCGCTCTGCCGCTCGATGAGTCAACGCATTGACGGTGCGATTTCTTTCGCAGTGCGTAGGCGTCGGCGCATTGACGGGGGCAGCTACGCCCACAGTTCCCCACCCGCCAACGCTTGGTTTTGCCCCCTAGGTCGCCTACCTTCGCGCCATGCTCAGCGACGTCGAAATCGCCCAGGCCGCCACCCTCCTCCCCATCGGCGAGATCGCCTCCCGCTTGGGGGTCGACGGGAGCAAGACGTACCCCTACGGCCACGACAAGGCGAAGCTCGACCTGTCCTTGCTCGACACCCCTCGCGCGTCGTCCGAAGACAACCGGCTCATCTTGGTGTCGGCCATCACGCCCACCAAGGCGGGCGAAGGCAAAACCACCACCACCATCGGTCTGGGCCAGGCCCTCGACAAGCGCGGTAAGAAGGTCTGCCTCGCCCTGCGCGAGCCCTCCCTCGGCCCCTGCATGGGCGTCAAAGGCGGCGCCTGCGGCGGTGGCTACAGCCAGGTGGTGCCGATGGAGAGCATCAACCTCCACTTCACCGGTGACCTCCACGCGATCACCACCGCCCACAACCTCATCGCCGCCGTCATCGACAATAAGCTGCACTTCAACGAGGAACCCGCGCTCGACCAGCGACGCATCGCCTGGAAGCGCGTGATCGACATGAACGATCGCTCGCTCCGTAATGCGATGGTCGGTCTCGGCGGGCCCTTGCAGGGCGTGCCCCGCGAGACCGGATTCGACATCACGGCTGCGAGCGAGGTGATGGCCATGCTGTGCCTCTCGGACGGCCCAGACGATCTGCGCAAGCGCATCGATCGCACCCTCATCGGCTACACCCGCAAGCGTGAGCCGGTCCTCGCCGGACAGCTGGGCATCACAGGCTCGCTCATGGCCCTCCTTCAAGAAGCCATGCGGCCCAACCTGGTGCAGACCCTGGAACACACGCCCGCCATCGTGCACGGCGGGCCCTTCGCCAACATCGCCCACGGCTGCAACAGCGTGCTCGCGACCCGCATGGCGATGCACCTCGCCGACTGGACCGTGACCGAGGCGGGATTCGGCTTCGACCTCGGGGGCGAGAAGTTCCTCGACATCAAGTGTCCGTCGGCCGGCCTCAACCCGGCCGCCATCGTGCTCGTGGCCACCGTCCGCGCCCTCAAGCTCCACGGGGGCGTGAAGTACGCCGACCTCGAGACGCCCAACGCCGACGCCGTGAAGGCGGGTCTGCCCAACCTCGCCCGCCACATCGAGAGCGCCCAGCAGTTCGGCAAGCCCGTGGTCGTGTGCCTCAACCGCTTCGCCTCCGATACCGACGACGAGATCACGGCCGTGGCCGAGCTCTGCAAGGGCGCTGGAGCCCCCTTCGCCGTCAGTGACCACCACGCCCGCGGGGGCGAAGGTGCGCTCGAGCTCGCCGACGCCGTCATCGCAGCCGTCGAGGGAGCAGAGAAGACGCCGCACAAGCCGCTCTACGCCACGAGTGACGCGATCGCCGACAAGATCCACGCCGTGGCCACGAAGATCTACGGCGCCAAAGGGGTGGCCTTCACGAAAGAGGCGGAGTCGGCGCAAAAGAAAATCGCCAAGCTCGGCTACGACCAGCTTCCCGTGTGCATCGCGAAGACCCAGAGCTCGCTCTCGGACGACCCCAAGCAGCTCGGCCGCCCGACCGACTTCACGCTCACCGTGCGCGACTTCGTCATCCAGGCGGGCGCGGGTTTCGTCGTTGCGCTCACGGGCGACATCCTTCGCATGCCCGGCCTCCCTCGACGCCCCGCCGCCGAGAACATCGACCTCGTCGACGGGCGCATCACCGGCCTCAGCTGAGGCTCATACGAGGGGGGTGAGCCTCGCCTTTGTCGAGTGATATCGAGCCATTAACCGCCATCTCTTTCGCGCTTCGGCTGCCGGTTTGTCTTGGTCGGACCCCAGACCTCTCGATAGACTTGGCTCAAGGGGACGACGTGAACGCGGGCTTGAAGGAACTGCTGAGCGAAGCTTTCATGGCCTCGTCGCAGGCGATGCTCGTGGTCGACGACGAGGGTTTGATCCAGCTCGCCAATCCGGCCCTCGCGCAAATGCTCGGCTGGGACGAGGGAGATCTGCTCGGCCTCAGCATCGAGCAGCTCGTGCCGAAGCGCTACCAGCATCGGCATCGCACCGACCGGCAGGAGTTCATGCAGCGACCGGAAGCGCGAGAGATCCAGCGCGGCCGCGACCTCTACGCGTTGCACCGAAGCGGGGCCGAGGTGCCGGTAGAGCTCAGGGTGGTGCCAGTGACGACCGAGAGGGGGGTCTTCACCATGGCCACCCTCACCGACCTGCGTGCTCGGCGGGAACGGTCGGTCCGAGCCCAAGCCGCCAACCAGGTCTCGTCGCTCGGGGCGCTCGCCGCGAGCGTCGCCCACGAGGTCAACAACCCCAACGCGACCATCACCGCGAATCTCGAAGCCCTTCAGGGCCAGCTCCAGCAACTGCACGAGGAGCTCGGCGACGCCGTACCGGAGAAGCTCCGCGCCGATACCCACGCCGCCATCCGCGAGAGCCTCGCCGCCGCCGCGCGGGTCTCCGCGGTGGTGTCACAGCTCAACGTGCTCACCGGCGGCGATGCGACCTCGAGCATCACGGACATCAACCTGAACGACGTGGTGCAGTGGGCCTGCATCGTCCATCAAGGGGAGATCCTCGAGCGCGCTCAGCTCGTGCTCGAGCTCGACGACGACCTCCCGAGATTGGATGGCAACGCGGCGGGGCTCAACCAGGTGCTGGCGAGCCTCCTGTCGAACGCGCAAGAAGCCATCCCCAGCGGTAGCCCCGAGCTGCATCGCATCACCGTTCGGACCCGCACGCAGGGTCGGTCCGTCGTGGTCGAGGTCGAAGACACCGGTATCGGCATGGCCGACGACGTGCGCGACAAGGCCTTCCAGCGCTTCTTCAGCACCAAGTTGGTCGACGAGGGGACCGGCCTCGGCCTGACGCTTGCCCTCGAGGTCGTGGAAGCACACGGCGGATCCCTCTGCCTCGAACCGAGCGCCAAGCGCGGCACGCGCGCGGTGGTGTCCCTGCCCATGCCAGCGCCACAATCGAACGTGAGCGCGCATCCGTCGCTGAAGCCCTCGGGCGAGCCGGCGCGGGTCCTGGTCATCGACGACGATCCAGCCGTACGTCGCGCGTACCGCCGCGTGCTCCGCCCTCATTGCGTCGAGAGCACCGACGGCCCCGGTGCCTGGGCGCGTTTCGAACGCGGCGACCACGACTTCGACATGGTGCTCTGCGACGTGACCATGCCCATGCTCGACGGCACCGAGCTCCACGCCCGCGTTCGCGACCGCTGGCCCGCGTTGGCCGATCGTTTCGTGTTCAACACCGGAGGCGCGATCGCCGCCCGAGCACGCAAGCTGCTCGAGGCATCTTGCCGTCCCGTGCTCTACAAGCCGGTGAGCCGCAAGGCCCTGCTGCGCGCCCTGGCCGGCCTCATGGACGAGACCACCGCCGCCGCATAGCCCAAGGCTTCGGCCATTTCTCCCGTGCGTGTCGTGGCGCTTTGCCGCAAGATGCGCCGCATCATGAAGTTCCGTCGATGGATCCTCCCGCTGACGGTCGCGGCCGGCATGGTCGTCGCCTGCGGTAACGAGAGCAGCCCGCCGAAGAAGGACAGCTCCACCAAGACCGCCGCCACCAGCACCAACGCCCCCGTGGCCAACGCCAAGGCCAAGACCCCGACGCGCGGTCTGCCCAAGGGACATCCCCCCACCACCGGCCCGCAAGCTGGCGACATTCCGGCCCCGAAGGACCTGAAGCAGCCGCCCCCCGACGCCCAGAAGACCGAGAGTGGCCTCATCACCATGGTCCTCAAGAAGGGTGAGGGCGATACCAAGCCCGCCTCCTACGACAAGGTCGAGGTCCACTACACCGGCTGGCAGAAGAGCGACGGCAAGATGTTCGACAGCTCGCTCAAGCGCGGTCGTCCGGCCACGTTCCAGGTGAGCGGCGTCATCAAGGGCTGGACCGAAGCGCTGCAGCTCATGGTCGCGGGTGAGAAGCGGCGCCTCTGGATCCCCGCCGACCTCGCCTACGGCGAGAAGGCCATGCGGCCCGGCATGCCGAGCGGCGACCTCGTCTTCGACGTCGAGCTCCTCAAGGTCACCCCCGGACCCAAGCCGCCCGAGACGCCCAAGGATCTCGAGAAGCCCCCGGCCGATGCCAAGAAGACCGCGAGCGGCCTCGTCTACAAGCGCCTCACGAAGGGCGACGGCAAGGATCACCCGCTGCCGGCCGACACCGTCACCGTGCACTACTCCGGCTGGAGCAAAGACGGCGAGATGTTCGACAGCTCGGTCACGCGGGGCCGTCCCGCGAGCTTCCCGCTCAACGGCGTCATCAAGGGCTGGACCGAAGGCGTCCAGCTCATGGTCACCGGCGACAAGTTTCGGTTCTGGATCCCGGCCGCTCTCGCCTACGGCGAGAAACCCACGCGCCCCGGCGCCCCCGCTGGTGACCTCGTGTTCGACGTGGAGCTGCTCAAGATCCGCAGCGCTCCCGGCGGCATGAGCTCGCCGCACTGATCGCTACGTCATCCGTCGCTACGGAGAACGGTGAGGAACCGTTCTCCGTAGGCTTCGATGCGCGCGGGGCCCATGCCGTGCACGTCGGACATGGCCATGATGTCGCGCGGGCGCCGCGTGGCCATGTCGATGAGCGTGCGGTCGTGACACACGACGTAGGCCGGCACACCCTTCTCGCGCGCGACGTCCCGACGCGTCTCGCGCAAGCGCTCGAAGAGGGCCGCGCTCTCACCCTCGAGGGTCACGTCATCCGTGCGTCGTGCGCGAGAGCGCTTCTTCGCCTTGGCAGCGCGACGGCCCACGTGCTCCCCGGGCACCATCACCCGCACCGGTGTCTCGCCCTTCATCGTCGTCCGTCCGAGCGGGGTGAGGTACGGAACGGGGTAGTCACTCGCCGTGACGCCGACCAGGTCGGCGGTCATGAGACGACGTAGAAGCGCTTGGATCCACGGCAGGGGGTGCTGGTCGAGCAGGCCGTGGGTGCTCAGCTCCGTGAGTCCGAGCTGACGGGTGCGCTGGTTGTCGTCGCCGTGCAAGGACTGGCTCAAGACCGTGAGCCCTGCCCTCCCCCGGAGACGCGCCACGCCCGAGAGCGCCTTGCGCACGGTGAGCACGTCGTCTTCGGTGATCGCCGGCGGACCATCTTCGCCATCGAGGCGTTCGCACACGTCGCAGTGCCCGCAGCCGCCCAGGGTCTCGCCCTCGTCGCCGAAGTAGCGGAGGATGAAGTCGTGGCGGCAACTCCCCGCCTCGACGTAGCGCATCAGGTCGATGAAGAGCTTCCACTGGCGGTCGATCCAGGTGCGGTCGCCAGGTGGCGTGCCCTCGGGGACCGAGGACTCGATGAGCCGACGGCGGAAGCCGAAGTCGGCGGAGCCACTGAGCAGCAGACCGTGGGCCGGCTCGCCGTCGCGCCCCGCGCGCCCCACCTCCTGGTAGTACTGCTCGATGCTCCCGGGGGCCTGAACGTGGGCCACGAGACGGATGTCGGGCCGATCGATGCCCATGCCGAACGCGTTGGTCGCCACCACCACCTCGAGCTCTCCAGCCGCAAACGACTGTGACACCCCCTCGCGCACGCTCGCGTCGAGGCCGGCGTGATAGGCCTCGCTCCGCCAGCCCTCGGCCTCGAAGGCGCGCGCGAGCTTCTCGGTGTTCTTGCGGGTGCCGGCGTAGATGATGGCCGAGCCCTTGCCGGCCCCGGGGCGCTCCAGCACCTCGGAGAGCCGCTTCTTGACGATGCGTGTGCGTGCGCTGAGCCCGTCGATCTCAGTCACGGAGAAGTGCAGGTTGGGCCGCGCGAAGCCGCGCAAGTAGACCCTGGTCTCCTCGGTGGGGAGTCCGAGGCGGACCACGATCTCGTCGCGCACGAGGGGCGTCGCCGTCGCCGTGCAGGCGAGCACGCGCTTGGGACGCAGCTGCCCGATCACCTCGCCGAGGCGCAAGTAGTCGGGACGAAAGTCGTGACCCCACTGCGAGATGCAGTGGGCCTCATCGATGGCGACCAGTGGTGGCGCCATGCGAGCGAGCAAACCCATGAGGTACTGGTTGCGTAAACGCTCGGGGGCCACGTAGACGAGCTGGTAGTCCCCGCGTTCGAGCCGCCGTTCGCGCTCACGTCGTTCTTCGAAGTCGAGGGTCGACGCCAGGTAGGTCGCCGCGATGCCACGCTCACTCAGGCCGCGGACCTGATCTTCCATCAGGGCGATGAGCGGAGAAACCACCACCGTCGTGCCCGGCAGCACCGTGGCCGGATACTGGTAGGTCAGCGATTTGCCACCGCCCGTGGGTGCCACCACGAGCACCCGACCACAGCCATCGAGGAGCTCGTCGATGGCTTGCCGCTGCCACGGCCGAAAGGACGGAAGGCCGAAGCGCTGCCGGAGGTTCTCCTCGTGGTCCAGCATGGACGGCCCTGGGTGTACCCCGGGGCCGAGGCGGTTGTCGAGGGAGGGCGAAAGAGGTGCTACGGCGGACATGGTTCTCACCCATCCATCGGTTCGACCCAGCGCCCCCTCGCGAAAAAAGGCCACCACGAGAGAGATGAGCGACACGATCCATGAGGCGTTCCGACGAGGGTGCCGCGAAGGTGGCTTCGACCTCGTTCAGCCCTTCGACCCGAGGTGGCTCGACGACGTCGACCTCGGGGGACATGCACTCGGCGCGGCCCCAGGCGGGCTCGGTTTCTTCGTCGCGCACTCACGCGCACTGTGGTCGCCGTTTCTCGCTCAGCGCACCGACGAAACGCACCCCCTCGACCGGCACTGCGAGCAGGTGGTGACCCGTGCGGCGGCAGGCCTGGGCGTGCCCGCCCGATGCTTCTTCAGCCACCACGAGCCCCACTTTCCCATCCAGCGCGTGGCCGAGGCCATCGGCTTCGCCGACCTCTCCCCGAGCCACCTCAGCCTGCACCCCGAGCATGGACCCTGGGTCGGGCTGCGCGCCGTGGTCATCGCCGAGCACGCCTACGCGGGCGCCGCGCCGCCGCCCTTGCCCCACCCGTGCGAGGGCTGCGACCGCCCGTGTGTCGAAGCGCTGAGCGAAGCCGTGGCCAAGGCTCAGCCCAGCTGGCGCAACTGGCTCGCGGTGCGAGATGCCTGCCCCGTCGGGCGCGGCTCCCGCTACGGAGCGGCCCAGCTCAACTATCACTACACCAAAAAACGACGTTGGCTCATCCCCGACGACTGAGCGCACCGCTTGCAGCGCCGCGAGACCATGCCCTACACCAGGGGCCATGGCACGCGATGGAAAGACGGTTCGCGTTCACGGCGTCCCCCTCGATCACGGTGCTGGGCGCCGCGGCGTGGGCATGGGTCCGGCTGCGCTTCGCATCGCTGGGCTTCACGGAGCACTCGAACGCATGGGCCACCGCATACAGGACCGGGGAGACATCGAGATCCCCGCCCCGGAGACGCAGCCCTACAGCGAGACCAACGCGAAGTTTCTCCCCCTCATCGCACGCACTTGCCAGCAGCTCGCCACCGATGTGAGGGAGACCCTCGACGCCGGCGCATTTCCTTTGGTGCTGGGCGGCGACCACTCGATCGCCATCGGCACCATCTCGGGGATCGCGGCCCATCTGCTCGAGAAGGTCGGCGGCAAAGCCCCGCCCAAGCTCGGCATCATCTGGTTCGATGCGCACGCCGACATCAACACGCCGGACACCTCGCCCTCCGGCAACATTCACGGCATGCCGGTCTCCTGCCTCCTCGGCAACGGCCCCCCCGAGCTCGCGGCCATCGGCTACGACGGGCCCAAGTTCCCCGTGACGCTCTTCTCGCAGATCGGTCTGCGCGACATCGACGAGACCGAGAAGCGCCTCGTCAAGCAGTCGGGCTACCACCACTACACGATGAGCGACATCGACAAGCGGGGCATCGCGTCGATCATGGAGGAGGCCATCGCCTTCACCGCCGGCGCCGACATGCTCCACGTGAGCTTCGACATCGACTCGGTCGACCCACGCGTGGCGCCCGGCACCGGCACCCCGAAGCTCGGGGGCCTGACCTACCGCGAAGCACACCTCGCGATGGAGCTCATCGCCGAGACGGGGCGGCTCACGAGCCTGGAGATGGTCGAGGTCAATCCAACCCTCGACGATCAGAACAAGACCGCCGAGCTCGCGGTCGAGCTCATCGGCTCCGCGATGGGCCAGCGCATCCTCTAACGCGTCGCTTCGCGACGCTTTGTAGCGCCCCCCGTGCCGAACTACTCCGGCCGAAGGGCGGCGATGAACAGATCGCTCTGACCCGCACTCACCAGCGTGTCGTCACCGATGGTGAGGGTGCCATCGAAGCGTCCCGCTACCCACCAGCGCTCCGTCGCGGGGTCGAAAGCCGCGCTCTCTACTTGCGCGAAGCCCGTGGATGAGAGCTGTGCCTGCTGGAGCGGCGCGGCGGTCATGCCATCGACGCGCACGACGTAGCCATCGCCACGCCCCACGGCCTGCATCGACCCCAGACCAAAGTCGAGGGTTCCGTCGAAGCCCCCCGCCATCAGCAGCCCATCGCCGTCGCTGGTGAGGCACGTCACTTCTTCACGACCGCCGTCACCGAAGGTCTGCACCGCACCGAAGGTGCCGCCGACGAAGGTGGCGAGAAAGATGTCCTGGCCCCCCACCGCCGCGTAGGTCGCTGGCGGTGCGAGCCGCTCGAGCTGCTCCTCGAATCGGCCCGCGATCCAGACGTGGCCCCCCGCGATGGCCATGTCGCGGGCATCGTCGCGACCCGCGCCACTGAAGTAGGTGGAGGTCTGAGGCGCCCCGGCCGCATCGTATTGGAGCAAGAAAGCGTTTCCCTCCGGGCTGTTGGGCAAGCCCATGTCGAAACCCTGGTATCCGCCTGCCGCATAGAAGTTGGTTCCATCGGTCGCGATTCCACCCATGAAGTCGTCTCCCGCTCCGCCAACCTCCGCGAAGAAGACCGGTGCGCCATCGACCTCGGACAGACGAGCCACCATCACGTCGGTGCCCCCGGCCGGCGGGAGAACCCCTCCCTCGTAGGTAAAGCTCAGCTGGTAGTAACCCCCGAGGTACAGCTTGTTCTGCGCCGCCCCCTCGACGAGCGTGATGCGGGTGAAAGCGTCGAAGCCGAGCGCACCCCACGACTGGGCCCAACCCACCTCTCCCGTCGCGCTGACCTGCATGACGAAGGCGTCCGTCATGCCTTCGGCGGTGAGGATGATCGGCTCGTCCGCCACGATGCGAACCTCATCCGAGAACCCACCCGCGATGTAGATCGCACCCTCATCGGCGACGACCGCCCTCGCGAAGTCGTCGCCGGGCCCGCCGTAGCTACGGCTCCATCGATGGGCGCCGCCGGGCCCGAAGCTGGCCACGAAGATGTCGCGTGACCCGGCGCTCACGAGCGGCACGCCACCTACGTCGAGCACCCCTTCGAAGGCCCCCACGACCACCACCCCGTCCCCGGTGGGCGCGAGGGCGATGACGAACTGTTCACGCTCGTCGCCGAGCCGACGGCTCCAGGCCGCGGCTTCGGGGCCGACCTGGTCGCAAGCGCATGCCCCGGGTTGCCCGAGGTCGTCGCACGTGGAGACGCCCTCGCGGCCGTCAGGACAGCTGCAGGAGAGCGTCTCTCCCACGGTACAGACGGCGTCGGTACTCCCGCACCCCAAGAGGAGCATCGAGCCGAGACTGGCCAGCCGGCGAAGCACCTCGGGAGTCTAACCTGGCCCGAGAGGGAGGCCGTCAGCCTTTCAACGTGAAGGTTGACGCGCTCGCTTGCGTGGCTTCGAGCTCGGCCAGCGCCTCGAGCAGCGCGGGTTCGTCGTCATCGAGGCTGCGCTCGAGGGCGATCCGCAGACGCGGTGCAGCCGTCGCGCGGGCCGCGGTGGCGATGCGTCGTCGTTCGTCGGGACCGAGTCGCTCCCGCAGCGCCACCGCCGCCGCGGCCCGGTCGAGGGGAGCGGCGCTCGCATCTTCGAGTGTGCTCCAAAGCGCGTCGCGCGACACGGTCGCATGGCGGTGCGTCGCGTGACGCTCGAGACCACGCAAGCGCTCGACCCACTCGGAGAGGGGTCGCTCATCGCGTCGCAGCTGGGGCGTCGCGTCTTCGCCCGCGCCATGGCCCTCCATGGCCCATCGGATGCGTGCTGCCACCGCCTCAGCCTGGCCAAAGTCGGTCTGTGCGTTGCCGAGCGGCACCACCACCGGCTCGTCGTCGTGGCGTTCGAGGGTCAAACGCATCTGCCCTTGGTTGTGCACGGCGACCTCCTCCACGTAGACCCGCTTGATGTCGGCCATGGGCGTGAAGCTGTCGCGGCCGAGCCACCGCAGCCGCACACCATCCGCCCCCACGTCGATCTTGGTCGGCGCCGCCATGAGCACGATGAGGGGCGACACGAACAGCAGCACGGTGGCGAAGAAGACGACGATGCTGCTCAGGAAAAACATGAGCTGGTAGGCGGAGAAGACCCCCAGCGCCATGCACGACACCGTCGCCAGCGCAGCCTTCCAAGGCTGGACCAGCTGCGCGCGGGACAAGCCGCGGAACGTCGCGACGGATTGATGCCCACCGAGCCCGAGCTGCGAGAGGAGCCGCTTGCCTTCTTCTTCCGTGCGCACGCCGAGATCGATCGGGAACCGGGTACGCCCGCGCGACAGCCGCACGATGGGACCGCGCTTGCTGCGCAAGATGATGCCGCTGCGCAGCTCGGCGACGGGCCACGAAGCCGCGCCGACCACGAGGTGCTTGTTCTGCACGGTCGCCGTGGTGGGCTCGATGGTCGGGTCGGGGTTCTTGTGCCAGGCGAAGTACTGGGCCGCGACACCGAACGCGAGCCCATGCGCGATGAAGAGGAGGCTGTCGGTGTTGCCGCCGACGATGGCGCTCAACAGCGCCACCGGCACGCCGAAAAAAGGCAGCGCGGCGAGTCCGCGCCAGAGGCGGCTTCGCCGCACACGCCACACTGGCATCGAGAAGTCGTGCACGACGATCAGATGTAATCACCTGATGCAGTCGGGTTCACGCAATCGGTACGCAGTGAAAAAAACTGGCCACGACGGGGAGCTGGGTTGAGGAGAGGGAGGAGAGGGCTAGCTCCCCGCCATGGCACCCCTAGGACGCGAGGGGTAGGTTCGCGTCGCACACAAAATCCGATCTTTTTTTAGCGGCCTCACCGGGCGTAGCTCTGAAGGGCTGGGGGCAAGGCGGCGCGGTCGCCTTCGGCTTCGAAGTCGGGGTCGTGCGTCTGCCAGAAGACGACGCGCAACCCCTTGGATTGTTTGGCTCCGGCGACGAGGGCGGCGAAGGCCTTCTCGGTGTAGGTGCCGTCGAGCCGAAGGCCATGCATCGCCGCGAGCCGGCCTGCCGCGCGCCCCTCGTGGCTCGGCAGGGCGTAGCCTCGCCCGAGAAACCCGCCCTCCAGCTCGAGCTGCGCGTCGGCGAAGTCGAGCGCGGGAAACCCGGGCGACGTGGCGCGGAGGAAGGCCACGGTGTCGTCGTAGAGCCGTTGGAGCTTCCGCGGCGTGGACGTGGGCACGTTGGATGCCCGCACCGCGACCACACGCGTCGGAGCACCGGCGAGCTGCAGGCCGATCGCGAGGCCCACCGCGGTGCCCATGGTTCCCATCGCGACGAAGACCACGTCGGCTGGTTCGTCGCCCATCTGTTCCGCGAGCTCGAGCCCCGCCTCGACGTAGCCGAGGTTGCCGAGCGGCGACGAGCCTCCCGGCGCCAACCAGGTGGCTCCCGCGGCGGCAGCCCTGGCTCGCGCCGTCGCCACCGAGCCCACGAGCCGCAGCTCCGCCCCCGCCGCCTGCGCCCCGAAGAGCGTGGTCCGCGTATCGACTCCGGGACGCTGCGGGATGAGGTGCAGCACCGACGTCAGGCCCGCCTCGGGAGCGTAGATGGCGGTGGCCAGGGCATGGTGCGAGCCCACGCCCCCCACCGTGTGCACCGACGCCGCGCCCGCCGCCCGCGCGGCGCCGAGAAGCCAGCGCAGCTTTCGGATCTTGCTCCCGCCGTAGGGCTCGGCCGCGAGGTCATCCCGCTTGATCAAGAGGGCCTCGAGGCCCACCTCGCGCGCGAGCTCCGGCGCTGCTTCGAGTGGGGTCGGAAACGACCCGAGCTCGACCCGCGGCAGGGCCGCGAGCTCAGGCCAAGCGTCGAGGACCCGGGTCTCCTGCTCCGCGACCGCGGCGACCGAGGGAGGAGGAGGCGACGGCGAGGGGACCACACGAGCCGTGGGCATCGGCACTGGCTGCTCAGACGGACGAGGCCCTGGCTCATTGGCCGGAAGCGCCGGCGCGCAGCTGGTGGCCGCAACGGTCAACAAAGGCCAACGCCGCATGGCCCCCACAATGCCGTGCGCGGAGCGTGCATTCCAGGCTCGAGGTTCCTGGCTCGAGGTCTCTTGTTCGGGGTTCGACGTTCTGACGTTCTCGCGAACGACTGCGAGGACGAGCCGCTCGACGACTCAGCGGATTCCGCGGAGTCGTGCCAGCACGACTCTGAGCCTACCACCCACCTCGAGTTCGAGCCGTTAGAACTCATCGGCCGCCTCGCCGCATTCGTCCCCCGCCCGAGAACCAACCTCACCCTCTACCACGGCGTGTTGGCGCCCAACGCACGCCTCCGAGCCGAGGTGGTCGCCTACGGACGCGACGCTGCGTCGACGGCGGTGCCGTCCCCATCAAATGCCGCCCAGGACGCAGCCCCCAAAGTTCCTGCCGCCCGTGGTCTCTGGACCTGGGCGAACTTGATGCGCCGCGCCTTCGCCATCGACGTGCTCGCCTGCACGACCTGCGGCGGACGCCTCGAGCTGGTGTCGGTCATCACCTGCCCCGCCACCGCGGCGAGCATCGCTGCACATCTGCGCCGTCGCAGGTATCCCCCACGCGCCTCACCCCGATGGTCAGGCTGCTAGTCGCCACCTGACCGCCACCGCACGCGAGGCCTGAGCCCTCGAACGGTACCATTGCGTCCGCCGTCCGCCAGATGGCCGCCCCCACGGCTTTCCCGACCGTCGGACGGGCCTCCTTTGTCCGTCCCGGCGCCCTGGAGACCTACACCAGGCGCCCTGGACCTACGCCACACCACGTGCCGGCTTCGCATAACAGGCGAGCTGGTGCCTCCGGGACTCCAGCCTCGACGGGCCATGAGGGCCTTTGTCCTTCCTATCCGCCTCGACGGGCCAGGAGGGCCTTTGTCCTTCCTATCCGCCTTGGCGAGGGCGCGGCGAGCATGAAGGACTTGCTCTTCTGGGGGCTCGACGAGGCGCGACTCGACTGCGACCCACGCTACCTCGTGGCGTGGCTCGAGGCGCAGGGGCTGGCCTGGTGGGCAGATGATCTCTGGCACCTGACCTTCGACGGCGTGGACGCCCTCGAGGAGGCGCGCCCTCGGGCGGAGCGGGCACGAGCGGCGCGACTGGCCACCAAGCCACGCCGGCGACGCGGCAAGCCATCCTGCGTGGACCGTGAGGCTCTCGAGGCGGCGATGCGGGCCGACGGCGTCTACCTCAACGCGAGGCTCGTAGCGCGGGCGCTTCCGCTGCCGCCGGCGGCGCGACAGGTGACCTACGCCGAGCTCGCCGACGAGACGGGGCTCAGCCGATGGCAGGTCCGTGCGGCGGTCGAGGAGTTGAAGGTCGCACGGTGGCTACGTGTGCGGGTTCAGATCTGCCCGGCGACTGGCCAGAAGCCCAATGTGATGCAGCTGGTCGAGCGAAAGGCGAGCGATTCCGCGGGTGCGGTGGCGGCCTAGCGGCCAGCCTCCGTCCACCATCCGCGAACCTCGTGGAGGCCTTCCTCCACTAGGTCTACAGGCCGCCGGGCAAGCTCGATGGTGGCGATGCCATCTGAGAACGTGGCGCCAAGAGTACCCAGTATGTGGAGAGCCTCTTCCCTATTGTCGGCAAAGTGCACGTGCGCGACATCGGCGACCGGGATGCGCACCTGGGCAACCGAGGGGTCGGTCTGTTTGAGGTAGAACGCCAACAGGACCGCGCCCGAGTCGCTTTTGTTCTGGTAGTACGCCACCAGTTCAGTCTACTCGAGGAACCGCCCGACCACGAAGGTGAGCAGACCGACGAGGATGAGGCCGAGGCCAGCCGTGAGAGTGTGGAACGCGGACCGGCCTGAGCCGCTGAACCCTGCGGCGGTCGCGGCTACGCCGGCCAGCATGATGAGGACGCCAGCGAGCTTCGTCTTGGTGGCTCGTGAATTCGTGCGCGTCTCCACGACCTTGTTGTCGGACCCGCTCACTCCACCTGCTCCGTCATCTCGACGTAGCCCGAGGTGTCGAGCTCCGTGACCTGGTAGAAATCGTAGCCAGCGGGAAGCGTCGTGGAAACGCAGCTGACACCGGAGCGAGCGTAGAGTGGGCCAGAGTAGGGGGCTCCGACTTGCAACAGCTTGGTGTAGTTACTGCAGCCGTTCTGAGAGGGAATGGTCTGCGTCACCATGTCGCCGGCCGAGACCTGACCGCACGTGGACGAGAAGAAGACTGCAACGGATGTGATGCACGATGGGTCGCCAAAATAGGGGAGAGTCGAGCCTACGGAGGGGAGACAGCGGAGCTTCCCGTCTCCCAGCCGCATAGGGGAACATGGCTCCCCCGTCTGCATGTCGACGAACCCGAGAGGCATCTCCGACCCATCTGCCCCCACGTACTTCCGAACTCGAAGCCGGCTCCCTGAGGACCAGCCCATGTCGGAGGCGGACGCGCCTCCTTGACCCGTCGAGCCCCCGACGCCGGTACCGCTGGTGACCCCCGAGGGGTCGGGGCCCGGCGTCACCCCCTTGTCGTCGCCCCCACCGCAGGCAGCCACGGTCATCGCCGCGGTCGCCACCCAGACACTCAGATTGCGCATCGATTGATGAAAAGGCGTCGGAGGCTCGGGCGCAAGGG
>JAUHZF010000214.1 GCA_030426145.1 Polyangia bacterium | reverse complement strand
GACTTGATGTTGATGATGCTCTGCCCGATCATCGCACAGCCGCCCATGCCGCCGAAGAAGCCGTTCACGATGTTGGCAACGCCCTGCGCGAGGCACTCTCGGTTGGCGTAGCCGCGGGTCTCCGTGAGGTCGTCCACCAGGTTCAACGTCATGAGCGATTCGATGAGTCCGATGGCGGCGAGGATCAGCGCGTAGGGCGCGATGAACGCGAAGGTGCTCCAGCTCAACGGGATGACCGGAATGGCGAAGGTGGGCAGCCCCGCCTCGATGCCAGCGCCGCCCCGGGCAGCGACGAACGACGCGACCGTCTCGGTGTCGAGATCGGCGACCACCACCACCAACGAGACGATCACGATCGCGCTCAAGGCGGCGGGCACCTTCTTGGTTAGCTTGGGCAGTCCAACCATGATGGCCATGGTCGCGAGCACCAGGCCCAGCATCCGGTAGAGCGCTTCGCCTCGCAGCCACACGTCTCCCACGCGGAACATGCCGAGCTGCGACAGGAAGATCACGATGGCCAGGCCGTTGACGAAACCCATCATGACCGGGCTCGGGATCATCCGCACGAAGCGGCCCAGCTTGAGCGCGCCCGCCGTGATCTGGATGATGCCGGTGAGCAAGAGCGCGGCGAAGAGGTACTGAAGGCCTGCGCCCTCACCGAGGCCGCGGCGACCGCCTTCGGCCACGAGGGACACCATCACCACCGCCATCGCGCCAGTGGCGCCCGAGATCATCCCGGGCCGTCCACCGAAGACGGAGGTCACGAGCCCCATCAAGAAGGCGCCGTAGAGCCCGACCACCGGCGACACACCCGCCACGAAGGCGAAGGCGACCGCCTCGGGGACGAGGGCGAGGGCGACGGTGACGCCGGACAAGACGTCGGCGCGCACGCTGCCGTGCGTTTTGTCGATGAGGGAATACTTCACGTGATCTTTCCAGCATCCCCCCCTTAAAGGGGGGCGGCGTGTACCGTGCCCTGCTTCGACCTGCAACGAACTTTCCTAGAAAACTTCAGCCCTTGCCTGCGGTCGGAGCGTCACCGGGCGCTGCCGTCGCGCCAGCGCCGCCCAGGGCTCGCCGGTCGTGGGCCGTCGGCATTGCGGCCGTCGGGCGATAGGATCGCGTCAGCCGCAGCCCCCCAAGCCGTTCGGTGCCTTCGTGTGCCCCCGCCGGCCCTTTCTAGCTCATGAGTTCCGCCGCTTGCGTTTGCCGCCGCGGTTGGGCCCAGCCACGACGTCAACGACGCGTCGTTGGATGTCGAGCGGCTCTTGAGGCGGCACGATCAGCGCGGCCACGGCGGCGCTGAAGAAGGTGGTCACGCGGCGCCAGTCGTCGGGCCCTTCGCCGGGAAGGGCGGGCTCTTGCTCCGCGTCATCGAAGAACGTCAGCGCCCGCAGCACCAGCCCCTCGTTGACGTCGCTCTCGTAGACCCCCCGAAGTGCGGCGATGCAATCGAGCAATCCGAGCGAGCCGATCTGCATCATCACGTAGAGGTCGAAGAAGTCACGACGCAGGCCGCGGTCGAGCAGGGCATGCGTCTTGGTGGCGAGCACACCCGTCACGTCGAGCGTCCGGTCCTCCACGTGCGCGCTCAAACGCTTCAGGACGAAGACGGAAACGTCGATCCCCTCGAAGGTGAGGTGGGTCGTGTGGCGATGCCGCTCGATGATCTCGACCTGCCCCTTCTGACGGAGGTGCTCGACGAGTTGTTTGGCGTCGCGCGCCTTCACGACGCCGAAGTCGACATCGCGGCTCGGCCGATAGGGGGCGAAGCAGCGCACGGCTTGACCCCCGATGACGAACCAATAGGCCTGGTCCCTCACCGCCTCGGCTACGGCAGCGGGCATCACCTCGAGCGGCGTTCGGCGTCTCATCCGAGCCCCCGGGCAGTCATGACGGCCCGAAGGAGCCCGCGGCTCTTCGGTCGCCAACCCAGCCGCCGTTCGGCGCGCAACAAGCACAGCCACGGCAGCCCCGAGGCGAAGCTCAGCGCGCGGGGCACACCGTAGTTGAACGCGTAGAAGACGACGATGTCCCCCGGGATCAGGGCGACCTCATCGAGGTTGTAGAGACTGCGGCGCACGGAGCCTGGCAGGTCCGACCACGCGATCGCCGGTACGTCGACGTAGTCGACGGCGTTGTAGAGCGTGGCGCGAGAGGGGGGATCGAAGCCGTGTCGTTCGCAGAATGCCGTCAGACTCCGATGTACGTCCGTGAAGCGAGGGCGCTGCTGACCTCCTAAGAGCCTCGACATCTCTGCGACGACCTCCGGGGAGCATCGCGCCGCTCCACGGTCGCGTCGTCGTCTCTTGCTTGCGGAGCCGGTACGCCGATGGGCTCGATCGAGCGAAGCATCGAGGTCGAACGCTGACACGACAGCATCATAATCCTGACACTTCGCCGGACAAGGGTTCGTTTGCAATCCGCGGAGCGATGCTTGCAGGAGCGTGGCTAGCGCCGGCTGCCGGGGTGGCGGCCGCCACCCTCTGCCATGGCGGCCGCCACCCCGGTAGCCGGCGATGTCCGCTGCGAGACCCTTGAATGAGCTCTCTCTGCGCGGCATTGTGGGGGCCATGCGTCGCTGGCCACCCTACAGGAGGCACCAAGCGCTCATCTACGAGCGTGGTGAAGCGGCGACGCTGGAGGGCGGGATGTACTACCCGTCTTGAGGTGCCAGTCCGTCCACGCCCAACGACAAGGCCGTCTTCGAGGCGAGAGCCGTGTCCCCCGAGACCTTCGTGGCCGTCGACCTGACCGTTGAAGAGCGCGGAGGCGGTATGCGTGTCGAGGTCGGCCGAAGTGCCGATGGCGCCGAAGCGCTGCTCGCCCTCCAGGCCGGCGACGACCTGTGTAAGCGGATGACCGTCGGTGGCGTCGAGGTCTGCGTCCCCGGTCCCGTCGCGAGCGACAACGAGAGCTTCCCGGTGGGCGAGGTCGTCGGCCCCGACCGGTTCGCCCCCGCCGAGGACGTCATCTACTGACGTCCCCGCGATGGCACTTCAGGTCAGCAGACGGGACCACGCGGGGTGCGTGGGAAAGTCGATGAAGAGCCGGAAGAGCGCCTCGTTGTGCTCGACGATGAACGCGTGCAGCCGCTTGGGGTGCTCGAGTCTCATCGTGCCCGAGAGGTTGACCCCCGCGCTGTAGTAGTCCCCCTGGCCCGTCAGGATGAGGACCTTGGTCGCATCGTCCGGGCCGCAGCCTAGCCTCACCCGAGCCACGAGCCCACCCACGTGGGCCGCTGGGGCGCGGGCAAGCGCCCCAACCCCAGGCGGCGTGCGTGGATTTCCCTCGCGCCGCAACTCGTTCGGAGCGGGGTTGCGATGCGCGAGGCTCGTCCGGGCCGGTTTCGCTAGCGGCAGTGGTAGGTGCCCCGGTGGATCACGGTGCAGCGGTCCCAGTTGATGTCGAGGGACGTGCTCAACGGTTCCGCTCGGAGGTTCCCGCACTTCTTCGAAGCGTAGGCCTGCCCGTCGAGCCGAGCACCAACCGTGGCGACGAAGAAGGTCAGCACATCACCGCAGGCGAACTCCATGGTCAGGCGGCCGCCAAGGAATGCGGGCCGAGGCCGAGACGGGGTGCATTCCGCATCATCGATGGCCGTCGGACCACGCGGCCCAGCGGGCTTCGTAGGGTTGCACCGGGGAGAGGCGGTGCATGCAGACCTCCCACGGAGCGACGACGTCGCCAAAGGCGCAACCGAGCTCGTCGGGCGCGAAGCCCCGCGGTTCGAGGGTGCCGTCTGGGTACCGCACCAGGGCGTGGTCGGCGTCGTACAGGGTGATGCGTGCCAGCTCGCGCCCCCCGTCGGCGACCATCACAGCACCATTGGGAAGAATCGAGTGGCGGTCGTCGGGCTGGGGCTCGGTCGTGATGTGACGGGCGTGCAGGTGCCGAAGATCCCAAGCCATCCGGGCGGTCCAAGCCTGACCGTCGCCTGCACCGAGAAGCGTCGCGGCCCGCGGGAACGGCGGCTCACGCTTCAACGTCACGGTCTTGCCGGATTTCGCATCGAGGTGGACGACTCGATCGTCGAAGTCGAGCGTGAGCTTCTCCCCCGAGAAGCGAAGCCGATAGCTCAGCGACCACAGCACGTGGCGTTTGCCGGTGGGGAGCTGGGCCTGGTGGATCACGCGTCCCGAGCGGGGGTCGAAGACAACGAGCACGGGGTCTTCGAGGAAGCCGTCCACCTCCTTTCCTTCCAACCAAGCGGCCCGGGCCCCGTCGTCGTCGAGCGCGACATTGCACGCGCCGACCGCGGGAAGCTCCAAGCTGGGGAGCACCTGGCGATGCTTGGCTGACAGAGGTCCTCGAGGGAAGCGAACGACGCGCATCCCCTTCGGACCCGCCAGGCACTTCAGCTGGTACGCGCCCTGCTTGTGGAGCGCACGACCCGTGAGGCTGAAGAGCACGTCGTGTTCACACGTCCCGTATCGATGGGAACTACGATTGGCGCAGACGTAGCCGTCGTTGGTGACGTATGTCTCGCGGATCTCCTTCTCGGGGTAGTACTCGGGGTCCGATGAGGGTCGACCGAGGCGCTGCCTCACCCCTCCCGGGACCGTGAAGGCTTGGACCGTCCCATCGTTGGGGAGGTAGACCAACCGGCGCTCATCGGCGGAGAAGGCCAAGCCGCGGCTCCATCCGTGAACGGGAACGTCGGCGCCGAAGGCCTCGCGAACGGTCTCCAGGTCGTGCACCACCAGCCGACCCGTCCCCGGGAAAGCACCGAGCGAGGCGAGGTAGCGCCCCGACGACGACAGCGCCACCTTCCCGCTGACCTCGAGCACGTTCGTGTTCGTCTTCACGTCGTAGATGAGCGCTCCCTGCTCGGACCAGAGGGCGACGCGATCCGAACCCAGCCACCGGCCATGCTCCGCGTTCCCGATCGCCGTCCCATCGATGCGAGCCACCGCACCCAGGTCGGCCGTGCGCAGTATCCGGAGAGAAGCCCCATGGGCGAGCACGAGCCTACCGTCCTCCGAGAGCAGGGGCCGGAAGGGGGACCATTCGGTGTGCGCCACGCCGCTCTCCAGGTGCACCAGGGTCGAATCGACGGCCAGCAAGTCTTCCGTGAGGAAGCGGGCCGTATGACCTTGGTACCACCGGTGCGGGTGACCCCTCTCGTCGGCCACGACCCAGCCGCGGTTGCCCTGGAGGTCGAGGCTGGGCCACAGGGAGTACTTGCCGATCGGTGCAGGACGCGGTTGCCGGTCGGCGTGGGCCAGGTAGACGAGGCCGGGCCCGACCTCTTGCTCCCGCTCGAAGGCGATGAGGGCGCGGTCGTAGAGTCTTCGCGCCGTGACGGGGTCGGCCGTCTCGGCCTGCGAGACCAGCGCGCGTGCGCTGACGACATCTCGGCGGGCGAGAGCGAGGCGCGCACGTAGCGGGTCGAGCCTCGGGTCCTGGTCGGTCGTGAGGAGGACGTCTGCGTACTCGAAACGCCCCTGCTCGATCGCCACCTCGATCACCTTCTCGAGGAGGGCGTGGTCCACGGGGCATGCCTCTCGCGCCGCCACCAGGCCCCCGTAGGCCCGCTCGAGCTCTCCCGCCTGCAGCCGTTGCGCGGCCGCGTCGAGCGCCCCTTGCCGCTGCGGACAGACCGGCATCGGATCGTATCTCGTCGAGGCCACCACCGCCGTGGCCACAGGCGAGGGGGCGGTTGTGGGCGTCTGCGCGCCGCCTGCGCCGCCACAGCCACCGACGACCAAGCACAAGCCAATCCATCGCTTCATGACGTACGTACGAGAAACCGTGACACCGACGGAAGGCAGATCGGACCGAGGGTGGCGGGCGCCAGGGTGGCGGGCGCCAGCGCAGGAGATCTGACCGAGGGTGGCGGCCGCTGGCGCCGATGCTCGGAGACGGTTGAGTACGATCTCGAGCGGCCGCCGGCACCCGCCACCCTCGGTCAGATCTCCCGTCCGGCATGATCTCCCGTCCGGCAGCCACCCTCGGTCAGATCTCCCGTCCAGCACCCGTGCTCGGTGGAAGCTGGTCGCGTCGCTTGGAGGCGACCCAGGCCATGCTGTGGCGTCTCGAGGGCGAAGCGGAGCGCCTCGAGTTCGAGAAGCGCTCGGAAGCCGATTGAAAGCCCGACGAACGGGTCCCGCCCTGGCGCAAAGTGGCGCAGGCGAAGGCGCCCTGGCGGGCGAGATTGCATGTATCGAGCGGGTCTGGCTCATGGAACGACACTTGCGGATACGTGAGGCCATGCGCCTCCACGATCCAAGAGTTCTCAGCGCCTTCGTTGCTGCGCTCGGCCCTTTGGGCATGCTCAGTACCGGATGCAGCTCGCTCGGTCCCTTCGACGGGGACGTATGCCTCGAGGGCGGTCAGCTCATCACCGAGCTGTCCATCGAAGGCGACGCCGACCATCTCGCCATGCGTCAGCGCTTCTTCGACGACACCCAGACGACCCGCGTGGTGGCGTCATGGGGAGAAGCCTGCGGAAGAGCCGCCGACGAGCAGGCCTGCCTTGCCGCGCTCGAGGCGCTCGACATCGAGCCGGCCCTGCGCACCGATCAGGACTTCCTGAGGATGGACTACGACGTGGTGTTCAGCGCAGGCGACGAGGTCGGGAAGATGAGCACGACCGCCGAGCTTCTGGCGCAGCTGGGAACGATTGATACGGCCAGTGAAGCGGCTCTCGTGGCCTTTGCCGCCGGTCACAGTGTTGGCTGCGAGGAGAACGTGCGCCAAGAGGGAGCCAACTTCGTGCTGAAGGGTGTTCGCGGTGGCGGCTGCGGCGAGGGCAACGACGTGGTCGAGTTCGAGGTCATCGTCAGTCCCGATGGCACGGTGACCCTCGGCGAGGAGGACACCGTGAAGAAGGGAGACCCCAACTGTGCCATCGGTCGACGCCCGGACGGGCTGTGCTCACGAACCCACAAGGCGCAGAGCGCAGGAGCCTTCTTCGCCCACGCGGCCCACCTCGAAGCGGCGAGCGTCTTCGCCTTTGGCGACCTCGCCCGCGAGCTTGCCGCGCACGGCGCGCCGGCAGGGCTCGTTCACGCCGCGTGGCGCGCGCGGGCCGAAGAGATTCGGCATGCTCGGATCACCGCCCGCCTCGCCCGTCGATTCGGGGCGGCGCCGGTCCGTCCGGTGGTGGGCGAGCCCGCGGTCCGTTCGCTGTTTGCGGTCGCGCTCGACAACGCCACGGAAGGGTGTGTGCGCGAGACCTTCGGGGCGGTGGTGGCCCAGGCGCAGGCGCACCGTGCCCGGCGCGCCTTCGTTCGCCGTGCGATGCGCGAGATCGCAGCGGACGAGCTGCGTCATGCACATTTCTCCTGGGCGCTCGACCGCTGGGTGCGAGGTCGACTGTCCGCCTCGGAGGGCCGTCGCCTCGACGAGGCTCAGCGCGCCGCAGCGGCGCATCTGCGGCGTGAGACGGAAGACGCCTGGTCCCGGGAGGTCGTGGCGGAGGCTGGCGTGCCCGATGCCGAAACCGGGCTGAGGCTCCTCAGGCCCGTCGCGGCGCGTCTCTGGGCCGCATGAGTCGACCATCTCGGGCGGATAGGCCGCACAACCGTCGTCGATGCAGTGTCGCGTCCGTAGGCGACCACGTCGGCTTGGAGGCGCGCGTTGGGCGCCCAAATTGCCGTAATGGGCTGGCGATCGGGGGCGAAGCGATATGTGAATGTCGCCAACTCGGGGATGGGTGGAAGCTGGACCGCGAGTGCGCCCAATGAGCTAGAGGACGAGGACGCCTAGCGAACTCGAGGACGCCCAACGAGCTCGAGGTCGCCCAACGAGCTCGAGGACGAACCTCGAAACCAGGAACCTCGAACCTGGAATGCACGCTCCGCGCACGGCATTGTGGGGACCATGCGTCGCTGGCCCCTGTTGACGGTTGCGGCCGCCAGTTGTGCACCGACCGTGCCACAGCCTGAGCCCGCACCTCCCGCGGCCGAGCTGCCGGTACCGCGACCACTGCCTTCACCACGTATCCAGCCGTCGCCCACGGCGCCGCATCGCGCCACCGAACCGGTGAAGGTGACGCCGCTCGATGCATGGCCCGAGCTCGTCGCGCTTCCTCAGGCCGAGGTGGGGCCTTTCCCACGCCCCTCGATGCAGCTCCGGCCCTGGCGCGGGAGGTGGGCCTCGAGCGGTTGTGGAGCAAGCGGGATGACCTCGCGGCCGAGCCCTACGGCGGGAGCAAGATCCGAAAGCCTGCGCTGGGCGGATAGGAAGGACAAAGGCCCTCCTGGCCCGGGCGGATAGGAAGGACAAAGGCCCTCCTGGCCCGTCGAGGCTGGAGCCCCGGAGGCACCAGATCGCCTGTCATGCGAAGCCGGCACGTGGTGTGGCGTAGGTCCAGGGCGCCTGGTGTAGGTCCGGGGCGCCGGAAGGGTCATTCGTGAGAGCGACGGAGCTCAGGTTCCACCCGATGTCCTCGCCCGTGACGGGGTGCTGTGCATTCGGCCAGAGCGCGACGCTCGACCAGTGGTAACGGCCCTCGCGAACGTATGTGAGGGCCGGCTCGAGGAAGCGTGAGAGCGCCCAGAGCTGACCGATGCCCTCTTCCCCCTTCCGGAGCTCGAGGTCGAGCACCCAGCCCTGGGCGAGAGCACCGACGACGGCGAGGCTTCCTCCGGTCTTCTCGCTCTCATGGTGGTAGTCCCAGGCCACGACGTCGGCGACGCCGTAGCCGTCGTCACCGCGCTGGTAGGAGGGGTGCGAGCGGAAGTTGACGATGATCTGCTCGAACGCCGCCTCTTCGAGCTGGAACTCTCCGGAGGAGTGCCCCTTGTAGGCCCCCTCCTGGGCGACCTGGACCCAGACCGCATCGTCTCGCAGACGGTTGGGGTCGTCATCCGCCATCGCCACGAGCAGGCGCTGGTGGGCGGCGAGGAACTGACCGGACAGGCGGGGACTGCGTCGCTTCGCGGGCATGCGGTCGAGGTAGCAGCCGACGAAGCGCCAACGATCCAAGCGGATTCGCTACCCGTCGACCTCGATGCAGCCAACTACCTTGTCGATCAAATGAGGCTCACCGATCTTAGGCCCCTGACCACCAGGACGAACATGGACCACGGCGTCAGGTGCCCAGCCACCAGGCTCTCCCGCGGGGACGTGCGATATCGTCCCTCGAATACGTTCGCCGTTCTTGAACGTTAGCTCCCAGAGGAGGTCTGGGTTCGTCTTGCAAGCCCTCACGATGTGCGCCCAATTCATGGCACCACATCTATCGACAGCAGACTCCCCTTGAACAGCGGAAACTGACGCTCAAGCCGCAACCAGATGAACGCCGCTTCCAGCGTGGGGATGGTCGTGCTGGCGGGACTCACGCGACGAGCACGGCGCGCCCAGTCGCGGTCGGCAGGAAGGGTGCGCACGCGGACCCCGGGCTCCAGCATGAGCTGGACGTTGTGGTCTCCTCCGTTGGGGCCGGCAGCAACCGCCCGAGCCGGCGGGTCGGCGTACGAGTCGCCCTGCTCGAGCGTCAGCGCCGCCACGGGGTCGGGCCCGGTGAGCTCGGTGATGGTGTCGAAGGGGAGGTCCGCCTTTGCCGTCTGCTCTGCGATGGTCGTGATGGTCGCCTTCCGTTCCTTGCCGTTCCACGCGCCGGTGAGCTGGTACGTGCCCGGCGTGCCGCCGGTGGCGAGCGTGAGCTGGGGGATCCGATCTGCGTAGTCCTGGTCGGGGTCGGTGAAGCCGCTCGTGGCGTTCACCGCCCCGCCGCCCGGGAAGGGTGCGTGCCAGTTGCGCACCGTGAGGTCGATGGGCTTCTCCGCCATGCCCGAAGCCAGGTCGGAGCTGCTGCGCTTGACGTCGTTGGGAACCGGGATGCGGGGCATGGCGCAGCTTGACCCAATTGCCTTCCGCCGCAGCCGTAAACTACCGACTCCGCTCGCAGACGCAAGAAAGGCAGCCATCTCGAGAACGCCGAGAGATGCTCGCCAACTTTTCGAGACCGTGAAGTTGAGGACCAGTGGGTACGCGTCCTTGACGACTGGGTCGCCTCCAGCGCAGCCTATGCGCCACCAGGCGGGTGCGAAGCTGCACCCGGGGTTGCGTCTCGAAGAAAGCGGTTATGGGTCGCCCCAATGGTCGCACCCCAGACCGTAGCCGCAACCCCGATATAGTAGAGTGCGTTCTCGTATGGCACTCCGGTTGCGAGCAAATGGAGGCTAATCGCTGCTACGACCGGTCCCGGTACAGACAGCAGGTAGACCACCCCGAGACCATCCTGAACCTTGGCGTTGTCAACGCCGCGGGGATCGCCTTCGTAGCGAACCCCCTGCCGAAGCACATCCCAGAACCCGCTGATAGAAGCCACGACAAGAGGTCCATAGGCAGTGCCTACCTGCTTCGCGACGCTTAACGCTATCCCATAGCTTCCGCGCGCGCTCGGATCATACCGAACAACAAGTATACCGAAGAACACAACCACAGCCACGCTAAGGATGCTCAGCACCCACACGATGCCATGTCGGCGGCGAAAGAATTCAAACATTGAGTTGGTGCTATCCACGGTCAGGAATGCACCCCGTCTTCATGGGGCTCGCTTCACCGCGCTTTTCTATTGTTTCCCAGAATCCATCCTGAAGAAGATTGAAGATGTTAGTCGCCACCACCTGTTTCCTCGATCCTGGCCTGTATACGACTAGACCTGACAGCTCCTGGGGGAGAAGATGGTCAGGGTGGGCGCGGCACTGCTCAGCACCAAGAATCCTGCGCATGAAGCGGTACCCTCTCTTGTCTTCCAGTGGCGTCAGTTGCAGCGAAAAATAGACCTGAGAAACGCAGGTCGGAGGAATGGCACAGAACAGTGACGAGTCGTGCTTGGGTTTAAGGTCGCGGAGCGGAATCTCAAGAGTACAGCCGCCTGACGGGTCCTTGTGCGCGACAATCACCCCCGTACTGGTACATGGAATTGGGTCGCACACGTACCCCGAGTGCTCAAGCTGGCCGTGTCCCTCTTGTGCAACCTCCTGTAGCGACGAGCAAGCGACTATCTGCGGTGGTGCTTGCTCGGTCTCCCCAAGCAGCGTTAGCGCCATGGCGATTGTCGCAGCGCCTTCGGGACCTCCGTCTAATGAAACTGATGGCGTCCCGTCCGAGCTAAACTCGATGTGGTCAAGGGCTCGAACCGGACAAACCGATGGCGATGATAGCCTATTTCAATGCATGCTTTCGCAACAGCGTCTTCTAGAGCCCTCACGGGGTCACCTTCGGGACAATCAGGGGGATAAAGAAGCGTGAATCGGGCGTTGCGCTCTGGGTCGCGAATCAATGGTCTGGGTGTATAGCGACATGGAACGCGGCGGTAACGGGTTCGGACCGGGACTCTATTGAGAGCACGCTTTCGCAACATGAACAAGTCCACCTCACGATTCATGAGGCATGTGAGCACCGTGGGAACATCTCGATCCGGAACCAGGTTGGCAAGAGCCTCCGTTATCTTGCGTGGGCGTTGAGTATCCCTGCGAATGCGCAGACCAGCGGTGATCCCAAGACGCTCGGTGCAGTAGCTGAGAGCCTGTAGCTCTCGGAGTGCGAGGGAGGCGGCGGGTTCGCGCAGGATCTTAGGGTGACCCAAGTGGGGTTTTGGTGGTACGCACCCGGTCAGTAGTGCACCAACGCCAAGGAGCGCTCCCTTCCAAAGCGCTGAGGACCAGCATGGCCTTCGGCTTCTTGGCCATCTCAACTTCACGGGATGAAGCGTAGAGTGATCGTCATCGACGCCAAATACTGAGCATGTGTATGCCGCCACAATAGGGGGTCGGCCAATGTCGACGGGATACCGTTGTCGCCGCGGTGCACAGAGTTCGGGCGATGTATCGACCGTTGGCCGTGGCCATTAGGCGGGGTCAACCTCGTCGCCGTGATCGTTGAGAAGCGTAAGGAACCATGGTGGCATAGGTTTCCGGGCCGGAGCGTATCTAGCGCACCAATCCGCGAACGCAGTGCTCAGCCCCCCCCGAGCAACGTGAGCAAGAGACCGACGGCGACTCTCACGGCTCTTCCTTGGACTCGTCCCGCGCTTGCTCTGCATCGGCGAGCAGTTCGGCGATCGCCGCCTGAGGCTCCCCCGGAGGTAGGCTGTCGCGGATTGCGCGAACGACAGCGTCGAGTCGGGACCTCTCTCGCGCTGTTAGCCGCCTGATCGAGTTTCGGAAGCCTTTGCGGGTAGCCTCATCTCGCGGCCCCTGTGCAAGAACGTCGAGTATCGCCCTCAGCCCGTCGCCGCGTTCTTTGGCGGTGTTCCCCGCGAACTTGCGCAGGTCACCTACCGCAACAGGCGCCATCGACCTCGGGTTGTCAGGAGTCACCTTGCGTCTCATGGCGTCGTGTTCGCTGCCTCCAGGTATGCGATAGCATCTAGCGTCTCGTCATCCGTGAGCGTCTCGAACCCCAGCACGCCGGCACGCACGTACAGCCCACCACATGCCTGTTGTAGCCGCCCATGGTCACGTTCAAGTTGTCCGTGAGGAGGCTTCCGTCCACGGCTACCGACCCTTGATAGGCACCATCAATCCAGCACTCGCACAGGGTGTCCTCCTGGTTCACGCGCCAGAAGATCGTGCACTCTTGTTCAATCGGGAGCGTCGCGCCGCTGATGGGCTGATAGCCGCTGCCGTCGAAGATGGCGGCCTCACCCGAGGAACTGCCGAATGCGAACTTCACGCCGCCGCCGATGATGACCCGGTTGGACGACTCAAAGCCTGAGACGAACCTGGCCGTGACCCCTCCCCATGCCCCTTAAAGCTGCCTGAACGTATTGGTCGGCCAGTAGACGGGGGCCGCGCCGCCGACTATAACCATCTAGGCTGAGCGTCTCGGACTCGAGGTCGGTGATCGCAACCATGTGCCCGAACTCCGCGTGGCGGATGGCGTTCTCGATCCGCGCCATATCGAGCGAGCGGCCGAAGTAGGTCCTGTACTCCTCGGACTTGGGGATCCGCTTGGACACGACCCGCCGCTTCAAGTCGTTGAGCGTCATCTCCCCGAGGGTCTTCACCTGGGGATGGCGGCAGAGGGGGCGCTGGCAACTGGTCTACGCAGTTTCTCGTTGACAACGACCGTTTATGCTTACAATCTGTAGGCAAGCGTCGCGGATGGCCACCGCCCAGCTTCAAGAAACACGAAAAACGAACAACGAATACAAAACGCGACTAGAAAAACTCGAAAAGAACAACGAAATCGACACGACTAGAACGCAGCAAAAGAACGCCAAAAAAGAAGATATGGACACCAACAGCCCTCCCCGACTCTCCCGAACTGAGAGTGAGGTCCTGCATCTCCTCGTTGCCAACGACGAGATGTACGGCCTCGAAATCGCAAAGGCAGGCGGCCTCGCAGCCGGAACGATCTACGTGCTCCTCGCTCGTATGGTCGTGAAGGGCGTCATTGCGTCCTTCGACGAGACCCGCGGACCCAACACTCGGGGCAAGCCCCGTAAGATGTATCGACTGACTGGCTTAGGTCAGCGCGTGGCGAGAGCGGAGGCTGCCGCCGCCGCCGCGTTCCACCTCGAAGGAGCCCCTGGGTGAACTCTAACCACTTTGAGACCGCTAAGCTCATTCTGAAGCTCAACTGGCACATGCCCATCATGATTGCTGCGCTATCTTACGCAAAAATCACGAATGGTGAAGCACCGCTTCCAGCTGTTCTTCGTTCGACTCTGGTAATGGCGACCTCTGGCATGGTCGGCACGGTGATTGTGCAATTGATAAGAAGGGCAAAGGAACGAGCCGCTCGTTCGATAACCCCTCCTCCCGGCGCACGTCTCGATGCCCTCATGGCGGCGTCATGCGACCGAACGACCTACTCAGAGGTTGTGGAACCAATCATCGCGGACATGCAGAGTGAGGTATTCGACGCTCTGCACGCAGGCTATCGACTTCGTGCCAAGGTTGCCGTGGTCCGCGGGCACTGGCGGGTGTTCAAATCAGTCGGAGCTTTTCGCCTTCTGGCCTGGATCGTCCCAATCGTGGTCCGTGTACTTCGAGGTGACCAATGAGCGCCACAGACAAGACGATGAGGGTCACATGGCGCGAGCACTGGGTAAGCGGTCGGGAACCGGTCATCCAGGCGCGGCGAAGACTCCGGGTAGCAAAAGACCGCTACGAGAACACTGACGCGCCAGCTCTCGACGCCAAGGCGTACATCGCCCACATGCTCGATGCACAAGCAGATATCGAGAAGTACGGGCTTGAGGTAGCGCAGCTTGAGCAGCACTTCCGCAGAGAGTACGAGGCTGCCTTCGAAGATCTATCGAAGGCTGGCAAGCTGGGGCGGTAGCCGCGTGCGCCACCCCACCTACCCGGGTAGCATGGCTGCTAGCACCTTCTTGAACGCCTCCTCAGTCAGCTCGACTCCGGATCGTCCTCTCTGCGTGGGGTAGATTGCCCACTTCGCATTATCCCAATCCCCTTGGATGATGAGCATCGACTTCATCGACTGGTGCCCGAAGTCGACGCGGCCTCGGGACCCGATGATCATCGTCCCCTGGGGAACGAGTTGAATCTTGGCGCCGCTGAAGTCAAGAGTCATGCATGTAGCTTGATATCGCCCGATATACTCTTCGTCGAGCCAAACCTGCGTAGTAGCGACAACCAGCTGCCCCGCCTTGACCATTGGGTCCAGCCATTGACGAATCTCAGCGTAGAGGCTGTCTAGGGCCGCAAGCCATCGGAGCTTCTCCTTCTCGGCGTCAAACTCAGACTTCGTTTGCTTCGCATCGGCGAGACCCTTGGCCTTCTCTTCAAGAGATTTCATGGTGTGATCGATATCACTTCCTACGCCTCTTCCTCACCCAAAATTTCGCGTTAGTACCCCCCCGCCGTCGCCGTCGCCGTCGCCGTGACCCGCCGCCCCCGGCTTCGGCTCCTGATGGCGCCTCCGCTCGATACCTCCGCGTAGGCGCCGTCAGCAGCGTCCACCTGGTCGTCGTGGGCCGCCTCGGGGAAACCGACGTGCTCGTTGATGAAGGCGTGGTTCCACCGCGCCCGCACCAGCCTCACCGTGCCGAGCTTACAGTGGGCCGACCACGGCTTCGCGCGCGCCACCTTGTCTCCCGTGGGCCGGCGCGTAGCCACGTTGTGCCCGTGCATCGCCCGCGCGTGGGCGTCGACCTCGTACTTGCCGGCTGAGCCCGGGTCCTGCTCGAGCACCGTGCGGACCTGCCCCCACCGATCGCGGTCGGCCACGGCCGTCACGATGATGGTCTGCTGCACGTCATGGGGGGCAAGCTGCTCGCGCACCACGTCGAGCACCCATACCGTCTTCGTGACCTTATGTCGGGCCATGAGAACGCGCACGGTCCAGTCCCCCGCCCCCTCGGTGGCGGCTCTGTCCCAGTAGCGAACCGGCATCTCGAGCTCTACGGGGGTCGGGGCGACCGGCTCGATGATGAACCAGTCGCGCTGGAAGAACAGGCCCTTGCCGGGTCTGATCATCCAGTCGCCGTGCCGGAGCTGCTCGTAGCGGAGAGGGTCAAGCGCCTGGAGTCCCGCGGCGTACTGGCCATCGGTCATCAGCATCGGGTTGTCCTCGAGCATGCTCCGGATGAACTGCCGTGTGCGGGCGACCGGGTGGTTCGCAGTGCAGACATCCCGCTTTGGAGGCGTGGGCTGGTCCGCGCGCCACTCCGCCCCGCAGTCCGCGCACTCGAAGATGTCGTCGGGCTCGACGCGGAGCTCCTCGTCGCCGAGCTTCGCGTACCGGAGCACCTGCCCCGAGTCGACGTAGGGCCCCTCGTACTCCTCGAGGTAGAAGCCCGGCTTGTACAGCCAGGGGGCGAAGCGCTTCAGCACCCAGGCCTCTCCGCTCCCTCCTGGGTTGGTCGCGGCGCGGAGGCGGAGAGGGATCCCCGAAACCGACCGCATGCGCGAAATCATGTACCTATAGGGGTAGTCCGTCGGCTGTGTAGTGAGCTCGTCCCACCCCACGAACTGGTACTCCGCACCCTGGTAGCGGTGGACGTGCTCGTCGCGGTCGAGGTAGCCGAACTGGATCACCGCTCCGCTCGGGAAGGTCCAGGTGTGGTGCTGACCGTTGTAGCGGGCCAGCCCCTCGAACATCAGCCGGCTCTCGGGGATCAGCGTGCGCTCGAGCTCGGGGAAGTTCCGACGGAAGAGGATCGCCCGGTACTTCCGCTCGTTCACGTACCGCACCGCTTCGAGGAGCAGCGCGATGCTCTTGCCACCGCCGGCCGCCCCGCCGAAGAGCACCTCGAACGACGGGGACGCGAGGAACTGCTCCTAGGGGCCAGGGTTGGGGCGCCAATCGGCCATCCCGTGTGGTCTGGCAGCCGATCACCTATCGAGGCCCAAACGGTACCGCACGCGTGGAATCACTCGGCTTTGAAGTGACCTCCTCACGGAGGTGGAAGCACTTCCGCCCACCTGCTCCCTTGCGCCCGAGCCGCCGCAGCCTTTTCATCAATCGATGCGCAATCTGAGTGTCTGGGTGGCGACCGCGGCGATGGCCGTGGCCGCCTGCGGTGGGGGCGACGACA
>JAUHZF010000600.1 GCA_030426145.1 Polyangia bacterium | reverse complement strand
CTCTTCGACCAGAACTACGCGGCCCAGCAGGGCATGGTCGACCTGAACGGGTCGTCGTCGGCCACCTGGACCGACGGCACCCCGCAGGCTCAGCTCACCCCGTTCAACCTCTTCGCCGACGCGCTGCACGACATGGACGTCGCCTTCGCCCAGTCGAGCGCCGAAGACGTGGCTGCGCGTCAGAGCCAGTGGAAGCGCGCGCGTTCGCTCCTCGTCGACCAGCTGCTCGCGGTGGAGGGAACCGGCTCCGCCACGCAGTTCAAGAACCCGGCCTTCCCACGCATGATGACGACCTTGGTCGGCCTCTTGCGCGAACAGATCAACGCCAACTGTCCCCAGCGGGAGTTCGGCGAAGGATGTCCTTGGGCCGAGCGCGAGCTCGGACAGGACATGGCCGACTTCGTGAGCAGCCCGCTCTTCGCGAGTGCGATCGACCTCTTCGATCAGATCCGCGGCCACGAGCCGGCCCGGCGTGAGATGGGGCGCTTCCTCAGTTACGTGCTCAGCAACGAGGACGGCCTCGACGCACTCACGGGCATGCTCGCTTCGTTGTCCGACGTGATGCAGCTCATGCAGGCCGACGCCGATCTGGCGCCGATCCTGAACGCGGCGAGCGTCGCGATGCATCCCGACGACGACGTCGATGGCGCCGGCTGTGCCGATCGAACCCTGCGACTCTTGCAGGCGATGAGCTCGGACGACTACGACCGCTATCACGTGCTCGACTACGTCCTGCCCAACCTGGTCACCCCCATGGCCGACGGGTGGACGCCGCTGCAGGTCATCGCCGACGCCATGGCCGACATCAACCGCACCGATGCCTCGCTGAACACGCCCTTCGATGCCGACGACTACCGCTTCGTGATGCGCACCATGAAGGACTTCATGAGCAGCGACACCCGCGGCGCGCGCCAGCTCTACTTCATCGTTCAGAACCGCAAGAAGGATTGAGACCGCATACCAGGGCATACGGCGGCGCTTTCGTCGCGGGGCTGGTGGTTTCCCTGAGCGCAGGCTCGGCGGCGGCCGGTGGGCTCTATTTCGCCGAGCGGGGGGTGCGCCCCCTCGCACGCGGAGGCGCCTTCGTGGCGGGAGCCAACGACCTCGGCGCCATCTACTACAACCCAGCCGGCATCTACGACGCGAAGAGTCAGTTCCTCTTCGACGCGGCCTTCCTCAACTTCGACACCGAGTACACGCGGCGTCAGCTCCTGCGCCAGGTCGACCCGAACACCGGCGAGGTGGTGGGCACCTTCGAGCAGACCTTCGACACGGTGGAGGGGGCGAGCCAGCCCATCCCCATCCCGACGCTCGCGGCCAGCTACCAAGTGGCCGACGAGTGGGTGGTCGCGCTCGGCGCCTACGCGCCCTACGCGTCGATCACCGACTTTCCGGAGAACCTCACCACGGGTGAGCCCTCGCCGTCGCGCTACTCGCTCATCACGCTCGAGGGTTCTGCGCTCGTCATCGCAGGCGCCTACGTCGCCTACGCGCCGAACGATCAGTGGCGTTTCGGTCTCGGCCTCCAGGCCCTTGCCGGCAACTTCGTAGCCACGCAGATCTTCGGCGCCTGTGTGCCCGACCGCTTTCTCTGCGCGCCGGAGCAGCCCGAGTGGGATGCGCTCGCGCAGCTCTCGGTCGGTCCCATCTTCGCCCCCTCGGGCAACCTCGGTGTCACCTACATCCCCCACGAACAGTGGCGGATCGGCGCCGCCTTCCAAGCGCCATTCGCGGTGCGCGCGCCGGCCAAGCTGTCGGTCCGGCTGCCGTCGACCCCCACCTTCGAGCGCTCGAGCGTCGACGGCGACGAAGGCGACGTGAACTTCGAGCTGCCCTGGGCGGCTCGCCTCGGCGTGCAGTTCTCGCCCCTGCCCGAGCTCCAGATCGAGGTCGCGGGTGCGGTCGAGGGCTGGGCCATGCACGACTCGATCGTGATGACGCCCGATGGGATCGGGATCCGCGACATCCCGGGCTTTCCCAATCCGTACCGGATCCCCGTCCAGAACATCCCGCGGAACTTCCAGAACACCTACTCGGTGCGACTCGGCGGTGAGTACACCTACCAGCTCGACGACGAGATGGGCCTGGCCTTCCGCGGTGGCGCTTCGTGGGAGAGCAGCGCCATCCCACCCGAGTACCTGTCGGTGCTCACGATCGACACCGACAAGATCACCCTCGGGGCGGGGCTTGGACTCGCCTATGGGGCGTGGCGTTTCGACGCCGTCTACGCGCACGTCTTCGGGTTTGACGTGGACCTCGCGCCCGACGAGGCGCGTATCCCATTGCTGCAGCCCCTCGCGGCGAATCAGCCCGACCCCTACTACATCAACGGTGGCAGCTACTCGGCGCGGGCCAACGTGGTCGGGATCGGGCTCACCGTGAACTACGAGAGCGTGCTCGTGCCCGACGAAGAGCCCGAGGCCGAGCCTCCCCCCGAAAAAGACGAAGACGAAGACGCCTGAGCGCGTCGTCAGCCGCCGCCTAGCGACTTGGAGACGGTGGTCTTGGACAGGTCGAAGGGGGCCACGCGCGCGGTGCCGAAGGCGCGCTCCATGCACGCGCTGAAGGCGTCGCCTTCGAGCGCGGGCTCGAACCAGACCTTGTGGACCTTGCCGTTGTCACCGCGGAAGGTGACGAAGACCTTCACCCCCGGAGGCTGAGGGCGGTCGGCGATGCAGTTGTTTTGCGACCAGAGCTCGGCTTCGGCGAGCTCGGCCCGCGCTTCGTTGCGGTCGAGGAGACGGCCCGAGGGCTCGTCGACGACGTGGTGGACCTCGGTCACGTGGTGGACCTCGCGCTCCGGCCGATCGGCGTCGGCGGCGCTCGCGATGGCGGCCCCCGCCATGCCGGCACAGCAGCCGAGGGCGATCCCGGCCGCGAGCTCACCGCCATCGCCGGCGACGGCGTAGGTGGGCAGGGCGAGCATGGCGAGGTTGGCGACGATGAGGGTGGTGCGGAGGCGGGACTTGCGCATGGTGGTATCTCTCGGTGATCCGGAGGAATTGGGTTCGCTCGTCGTGTTGCAGGTTGCGCGCCAAGGCGGGAAATCGCGTATCGGGGCTTCGAGAGCGCACCTGGGGCGCAGGCGTGAACGACGGTTCACAGGCGGAGGCTCGCCGCGCGGTCACGCTGTGGCGGTGGTAGAGTCCGGCCCGTGAAGCGGAGCGCGCATGAAGCCCTGTGGGGCGGAGCGGTGATCGTGGCCCTCGTCGCCTGCGAGCGGCCACCGAGCGAGACGCCGGAACCGATGGGGGTGTTGCCGTCCGCGACGACCACCGCGGAACCGCTGTGGATCCCGTTTTCGTTTCGAGCTGGCACCCCTGTCGACGCCGATCCGAGGGAG
>JAUHZF010000599.1 GCA_030426145.1 Polyangia bacterium | reverse complement strand
CCCACAACCTCTTCCTGGCGCACCGTGATGCTGGCGAGATCATCGTCAAGCTCCTCGATTTCGGCATCGCCAAGGTCAAGATGGACCAGGCCCAGAGCCGAGATGGGGCCGACCTCACGAAGACGGGCAATCTCCTCGGCTCGCCGCTCTACGTCTCCCCTGAGCAGGCCCGGGGCAAACGGCAGATCGACCACCGCACCGACATCTACTCGCTCGGCGCCGTCATGTACCAGATGCTCTGCGGACGAACGCCGTTCGAGCACGCGACCGCCCTCGGCGAGCTGATCCTCATGGTCTGCACCGAGCCCGCGGCGCCCGTTCAAGACCACGCGCCCTGGGTACCGCCCGCCGTCGCGGAGATCTGTCACAAGTGCATCGCCAAGAACCCCGATGAGCGCTTCCAAACCGCCGATGAGCTCTTCGAGGCGGTTCGCGCACTGCTCCCCGGCGGCTGGAACATCGACGAGTCGATGCTGGTGTCGCTGGCCGACAGCCAACGTCAACAGGAGCAGCCGCGCGCTCAGATCATCGACCCGGCCACCTACGACAGCGGCCGCTACGAAGCGCAGACGGGGGTTCAGAGCGTTCCGCCCCCGTCCGACGCTGCATCGACGACCGGTGGCGTCATGGGTCCGGCCACCGCCCGACCGAGCACGCCCGGCGCCTCCAAGGTCCCGCTCCTCGTGGGCGCCACGGTGCTCGTCGTGGGTGTGGGCGCGGGCGCCTTTGCCCTCTCGCAGGACGATGGCGGCGCCACCCAACCACCACCGGTCGCGAGCACGCCCGCGCCGGTGACCCCTCCCCCGCCGCCAGCGGCCACGAGCGCCGCGACCCCACCTCCGCCCAAGGACGTGGCCCCCAAGCGGGTGAAGGTGGTGATCATCCCCGACGACGCGAAGGTAGAGGTCGAGGGCGAAGAGACCGAGCTCGAGGGCGGGCTGCTCGAGCTCGAAGGCAAGCCGGGCAAGGTCTTCAAGGTGAAGGCGATGAAGGGCACCGGCGAAACCGAGGTCGAGGTGGTCATCACCGAGGCCGGGGCCCTTCCCCCCAAGGTCGAGGTCGAAGCCGGCAAGAAGAACGTGATCAAGCGTCAGCCCATGCCCGGCGCCGCGTCGTCGCCCGGCCCCGAGCCGCCGCCGCAACCTCCTCCGGGCAAGGTGCCCGGCCAGATCAAGACCGACGACTCCGAGTTCCAATGAACCCGTTCGCGCGCCAGGCCCAGCGCTTCCTCCCCCTCGTGCTCGCCTTTGCCGTGGCTACCCCCGCGGGGATCGCCGAAGCGCAGGAGCCGAAGGATGGCACGGCGCCGAAGCCGGCTCCCGAGGCGCCGTCGCCTGACGTCGAGGACGAGCAAGAGGTCAGCGCCGAGACCAAAGAAGAGGCCAAGGAGCGCTTCAAGCGGGGACTTCAGCTCTTGCGTGAAGAGGCTTGGGCCCCGGCCCTCGCCGAGTTCCTGCGCTCGCGCGAGCTCTACCCGACCCGGGTCGCGACCAACAACGCCGCGGTCGCGCTGCGCAAGCTCCAGCGCTACGACGAAGCCCTCGACATGTACGAGACGCTCCTGCGCGACTTCGACGTGCCCGAGGGGGATCGCGCGGCAGCGCAGGAGCAGATCGCCGAGCTGCGCAAACGCGTCGGCACCGTCGACATCACCGGGGCGGAGCCTGGCACCGCCATCGTCATCAGCAGCGTGGACAAGGGCGAATACCCCCCGGTCAAGCCCATCCGTGTGCCCGCCGGCGACCACGTCGTGCGCCTCTTCAAGGAGGGCTACGAGCCCTTCGAAGCGCGCATCGACGTCGCGGGTGGCGAGCTCGCCCGGGTCGAAGCCACGATGGTCAAGCTCACAGCTTCCGGTCGCCTGCGGGTGGTGGAGCAGTCGGGCAAAGCGGTCACGGTACTGGTCGACAACGTGGCCGTCGGACTCACCCCTTGGGAGGGTACGCTCGGCGTCGGTGACCACGTGGTGCGGCTCGTCGGCCAGGGAAAGGTCGGGAGCCAGCCGGCGCGCGCCAACGTCAAAGGCCAAGGCCTCACCACCCTGAAGCTTCTCGCCGAGCCCCTCGAAGCTCAGCTGCGCATCGACCCCACCCCGCCCGGCGCCACCGTCTTCATCGACGGGGTCGAAGTCGGCAACGGCGTCTGGCTCGGCCGGCTCAAGCAGGGCAAACACGACATCCTCGTCAAAGCCGACGGATTTCTCGACACCACCGAGTCCATCCGCTTGCCGACCGGGGAACGTCGCCGCCTCGAGATCGAGCTCGAGCGCGACGAGGACGCACCGATGTGGCGAAAGCCATCCAGATGGGTGCTCGACGGGAGCGTGGGCTTCGTCGTCATGCCTACCTTCGGTGGTGACGTCGCCGACAGCTGCGCCGACGGCTGCAACAGCGGCGTCGGCCTGGGCGGCATGCTCATGGCCCAGGCCAACTACGAACTCGGCTCGGGGCTCGGTTTCGGCATCGAGGCCGGCTACCTGCTGGCCAATCAGAGTGTGAACGGCCGCAGCGCCAACCTCACGCCCGTCGGGTTCACCAGCGCCACCGCCGGTACCGCCAACGACGACCTGCGCCTGCAGGCCTTCATGGCCGGCGCCACCATCGGCTATCACCTCGGCGAAGAGGTCCCCGTCGTCATCCGGACCGGCGCCGGCATCATGGTCGGCGAGCTCCGTGACGAGCGTCAGGGCACCTTCATGACCCGGGGCAACGACAGCTACAGCACCTTCCCCGTGGTCGCCTTCCCCCGCGTGACCTCCTTCTACGTCGACCCCATGGTGCGCGTCGGTTACCGCTTCCTCGACCACTTCGAGCTCAGCGGCTATGTGCAAGCGCTGCTGCTCGTCGCCCTCGACGAGCCGCGCTTCGACGACAGCCTGGAGGTGTCGGCCGACACCGATGGCATCGGCACCTACGACGCCGACCTCCTCATGGGCAGCTTCATCCTCGGCGTCGCGCCCGGCGCCAACCTTCGCTACGACTTCGAGTAGCCGGGCCGAAGCTACTTCTTCTTGATGATGACGAACTGAACGCGCCGGTTCTTGGCGCGGCCCGTCTTCACGCGGTTGTCGGCGATGGGACGGTCGAAGCCGTAGC
The DNA here is from genome assembly GCA_030426145.1 of Polyangia bacterium. Taxonomy (GTDB): domain Bacteria; phylum Myxococcota_A; class Polyangia; order Polyangiales; family Polyangiaceae; genus JAPYTK01. The sequence goes on along the minus strand of JAUHZF010000599.1, from coordinate 270 downwards.
CCTTGGCCACGAGGCGGTCGGCCGACACACCGCCCTTCGCGATGAGCCACTCGCGCACGGCCTCGGCGCGCCGCTGTGAGAGGTCGTAGTTGAAGTCGGCGTCACCGCTGTCGTCGGTGTGCCCTTGCACCTCCACCACCGAGATCTCGGGTCGCGCCTTGATGGCTTCCGCCACCTCGCGCAGCACCCCCGCCGAGTCTGGCGTCACCGCCTCCCCCACGCTGTCGCCGTAGGTATCGAATTCGATCCGCTTGTTGATGAGGATTTCGT
>JAUHZF010000213.1 GCA_030426145.1 Polyangia bacterium | reverse complement strand
GCACTGCTCGGCCAGGGTGCGCGCGTAGGAGAGGTAGCTGCGCCAGCCACCTCCGGTCCCGTGTGCGTAGAGCACGATGGGGTAGCCGTTGGCGGGCATGGTGCAGTTGCGTGGCACCGACAGCGAGAAGCGCAGGTCGAAGGTGTTGACCACCTCGGGGGTGCCGTTGGCGTCGAAGTTGAAGCTGCCACCGTCGCCGAACACGGCGAAGGGAAGGTTGCCCTTCTGGTAGTTCGGGAGCGGACCGAAGCGCCCGGTGTACTCGACGTAGGACGTCTGCTCGTTGGACGCCCACTCGCCGTCGTCGAAGTCGGGCGCGGGGGTTCCGACGGGCACGTGGTCGGCCACGGCCATGAGCTCGGCCGTGGGGTCGCCGGTGGTGAAGGAGGTGAAGTGCACGATCTGCTCGCGCGCGATCCCGACCTCTTCGAGCGCGGTCACGTCGGCGGCGACGGCGTCGCGCAGGGTGGCGGTGGCACCACTCGCCGGCTCGAGGTCGAGGACCTGTCTCAGGGCGGAAGCGGGGGCGACCGGTGCCCCGCCCATGCTGCGGACCCCATCGGTGACGACGGCGACGTAGCGCGTGCTGGGGCGGAGGGGAAAGCCCGGGGCGGGGAGCCAGCGCAGCGTATTGGGCTGGTAATAGAGCCCCACCGGACCGCGGAACGACACGAGCACCGGGGTGCGGGTGCCGCGGTCGGGAGAGTCGGGGTCGACGTCGATGACCTGCAAGGTCGCCGTGGGCTCCAGCGTCTGGGCCGGGTCGGCAGGCAACGAGCTCGGGTCGAGCGTGACGTCGAAGCGGAAGTAGCCAGCGCCTACGGGCGAGAAGCCGTCGAGCAGCCCATCGACCACCCCGAGGTACTCTTCGAGCAGGGCGTTGGCGGCCGGGTTGTAGAAACCGGTGAAGACGGGGCTCCCGTCCACGGTGCGAGCATCGCTCGGCCAGGGATGGTCGAACCACGCCTCCCCGGACAATGCACTGAGGTCGCCGGGGACCGAGTAGCGAGCTGCCGCTGTGGTGTCGTCCTCATCGAGGGACGACCCACAGCCCGCGCCCAGGCAGAGGGCCCACACCAGCAGGCCGGCCTTTCGAGCAAGCATGCCCACAATGTGCACCAACAACGCTCCCCGCGCGAGCCCCCCTTGTGACACGACCCCCACCGGAAGGATGGGGGATGTCGATTCAGCCGGCGGCGCGCTGGAGCGCCATACCATCGACCACGCGGGTCAGCGTGGACCCGATTCCGGGTAGATGGGCCTCCGCAGTGGGCGTGAGAAGGTTGCCCAGCGCGTTGGCGTGGCCGGTGGCGACGAGCCGGTGGAGAAGCCGCTCGAGCATGCCTGCGTCGGCGGGTCGAGCCGCTCCCCCCTTCACGCTGCGGTCGTCGCCGCGCAGGAGCACGGCGAGCTGGCCGAAGGGGCCCGGCGACTCGACGTGCTCGCCGTGATGAAGCGCCATGACGGCCACGGCGTCGAAGAAGCGCGCGCGACGATGGATGGCTGCGAAGTCACCGGTGAGGTTCCGGCGCGTCTCGACCAGCAGCTTGCCCATCGCCGGCAGATCACCCTTCTGCTCGGCGACGAGCGCGCCGAGCAGATAGGCGTCGGCGCGGCCGGTGCCCGTCTTCCTGCGCAGGTGGCGGTCGATGAGCTTGGCCGCCCGGTCGGTGTGGTTCTCCGCCAGAAAGGCCTCGGCGCGACCGAGGTCGCAGAGATCGGTCGGGCCGCCTTCTTCCTCGGCCCGGGCGAAGGCCTGGTGGGCGTCGCGAGGACGGCCGCGGAGGAGGGCGAGAGCGCCGAGCCGCAGCCACGTGGCCCAGGTGGTGGCGCCGGACAGGAAGCGCTGCACGAAGAACCCGTCGCGCTGGGCGTGGGTCTCGCGAAAGGAGCGCTCGGCCTCTTCGAGCCAGGTATTCCGGTCCGAGACGGTCTGAGCCTCGTGCACCAGGGCTTCGGCGGCACAGGCCTGGAGGAACCACAGGTCGGGGTGGTCGGGCCAGTGCTTCTGGCCGACGTCGATGGTCTCGAAGGCCCGGTCGTAGTCGCCACCGTCGAGCGCGGTTGCGGCGCGGGCGACGGCGAGGCGGAGGGCGACGACTTCGGTGCCGCGCGCCGGCTCGGGCAGGTGCGCCCAACCCTCTTCGGCGACCCGACGCGCGAGGGCGGTTTCACCGGCCTCGAGGTGGCTCAGCGCGAGATAGCCGTAGTAGCTCGCGTCCTTCGGGTTGCGGTCGATGGCCTTCTCGAGCAGAGCGACGTCGCGCGCGTGCTTCTGGCGGTTCGATTGAACGGCGGCCGTGTAGCCGAAGTGCACGATGTCGGCCCCAGTGAGGATGCGTGTGCGCTCGTGGCCGAGAAGCCAGGTGGTCACGTTCTCGTGGATGACGCCCTCGAAGGCGAGGTCGTCGGTGCGGCGCAAGAGCCGCGGGAGGAAGCTCGTCTCCGAGGCGCAATCCCGTCCGCGCCGCACGGCTTCGATGTCGGCATCGAGCCTCGCGGCGTTGTGGAGGGGCAGGAGACCGCAGTCGAAGTCGTCGCGTTGCAGCGCGAGGCGGAGCACCTTGCCTGCGCCGCGGGCGAGCCGCTCGTCGGCGTCGAGCACGAGCACCCAGTCGCCGGTGGCGGCCGCGAGGCTCGCGTTGCGGGCGGCGGCGAAGTCGTCGTTCCAAACGTGGTGGAGCACGGTGGCCCCGGCCGCGGCGGCGATCTCGGGGGTGCCGTCGACCGACCCCGTATCGACCACGATGACCTCGTCGACCGCCTCGCGCACCGAGGCGAGACAGTCGGGCAACATGGTGGCCTCGTCGCGCACGATCATGCAGAGCGAAACGCGGGGGCGGGGCTGACGGTTGTTCTTCTTGCGACCCATGTGTGCCTTGTGGTGCAAGGCACAGACCAGGGTCTAAGGTCGTGATGTCAGGTCGGCGGGCACCCCGAAAGCGTCAAGCCATCGACGGCGTCGTCAGGGCGTCGCGGTCTCGGCGCGCGCGGCCGCGTTGGGCTTCAGCACCCCGCTGCCGTCTTCGATGATGTCGGCGAGAAGGGCCCGCTGCTCGTCCTCGAGGATGCCGAGCACCGTGTCGGCGTTGTCGCCGGCGTTGGCGAGCTTCTCGCGGAGAAGAGGAGCTTTCTCGGCGTGGAAGTCGTCGAGGGCGGCGGCGAAGTCTTCCGTCTCGAAGGCGCCGATGAGGTCGTAGAGCTCTTCGGCGGTGGGACGCAGGCGCTTGGACTGGCCGAGCACGCGGTCGCGGACCTTTTCGATCTCGGCCACCTGCTCCGGCGTGAGGGCGAGCTCGGTTGCGAACTGGCGGAAGCCCTCGTGACGGTCACGACGTACCTTGCCCCACTTCTCATCGACCCGCTCCCGCAGCACCTCGGCCACGGCGACTCGCTGCTCGGGGGTGAGCAGGGCGTGCACGTCCTTCACCGCCTGTGAGCTCATCTCGATGCGGGTCTCGATGGCGGTGGCAGCGCGCTCGACGGCGGCGTCGAAGCGCTCGGTCTGGGTGGTGCCGTCACGCACGATCTCGCTCGCCGTGGTGCGCATCTCCTCGCGCAGCTTGTGGCGGGTCTCGTCGTCGGTTCGGAAGCGGTCACGGATGGTTTCGATCTCCGCTTTCTGGTCGGTGGTGAGGTCGGCCGCCTCCATCGAGGCGTTGATCACGGCGTGGAGCGCGCCCCGCTGATGCTGGCGGACCTCCTGCACGGTGGGTTCCGGCTCCTCCTCGGAGGAGGCGCAGGCGGCGACGGCGGTGGCGCTCGACAGGGCGAGTGCGGCGAATACGAGGTGGCGGCGCATCTTCGACATGGTGAGAGAATAGGTCATCGTCGTCGCCGTGCACGGGCCGCAACATTCCGAAACAGAGGCCCCGACGACGACCGAGAAACAAGGACCCGTCGCGTCAAAGGCTGGCCAGGGGCTGGGGAGAGGCACTATCGTCCGCCCGCGATGAGCCGCCTAAGGACCGTCGGCCTGGTGGCCGGCTTCGATCTCTACGAGTCGCTACGGTCGCGTAAGGCCCTGGCCCTCATTCTCATCTACGTGGTCATCGCCATCGGCGGCACGGCCTTGTTCTCGAGCTTGGTGAACCGACTCTTCGCTCAGATCGGCGAGCAGCTCGGTCCCGAGATGGTCGACAAGCTCCTCGAGAGCGAGGAGGTGGTGAAACTCGTGACCCGCCTCACCGGCGGTGACGAGGTTCTGGCCCGCGAGCTGCTCCGCATCCCCCCCCTCGCGCTCTTCTACGAGTGGCTCATCACCACTTTCATGCCGCTCATCGTGGTGCTGTCGTCAGCGGATGCGATCAGCAACGAGATCAGCACGGGCTCGGCGCGGTTTTCTCTGTTCCGGGTCGATCGAGCCGGCTGGGCTTACGGAAAGCTCGTCGGTCAGACCCTGTTGATGATCGTCGGGATCCTCATCGGTGCGGTCGCTTGCTGGGGAATGGGTATGGCTCAGCTCGATCGCATCGACGCCACGAACTCCTTCTATTGGTTGATGCGAATGAGTCTACGGGGGGCCTTCTACGGATTCGCCTATCTCGGTATCGCCCTCTGCGCATCACAGCTCGTGCGCTCGAACGGCGCGGCACGAGGCATTGCGCTCCTGCTGGCCTTCGGCGCCTCTTTCGTCGGCGGAATTCTGGCCATCCCCGCCCTGGTCGAGAAGTCACCCGACCTGGTGAACTTCGCCCACAAGCTCTTTCCCAACGGCCACGCGTCGTCGTTGTTTCGCCCCGAGCTGAGTGATCGCCTCGTAGGCATGGTGGCCCTGCTCGCCATCGGCTTTGCGTGGTTCAGCCTCGGCTACTGGCGCTTGTCTCGGAGGGACGCATGAGCAGCGCGGCACTCACCCTTACCGGCCTCCGCAAGTCCTACGGCCGCACGGTGGCTCTCGACGGTCTCGACGTGGAGATCCCCAAGGGCGTCATCTGCGGCTTCATTGGACCCAATGGAGCAGGGAAGACCACCACCTTCGGCTGTGTGGGCGGACTCATCTACCCCGATGCGGGGACGGTCGACATTCTCGGCCACGGTGCGCTCGAGCCGGGCATCGGGAAGCACGTGCTGTCGATGCTGCCTCAGGACTGCGAGCTCGTTCCCAACGTGCCCGTGGTGGCCTACCTCACGCACCTCGCACGGTTGCAGGGCATGAGCAAAGACGAGGCCCGCAAGACGGCCGAGCAGCGACTCGACGAGGTCGCCCTCGGCGACCGCGCCACGGCGACGGTGAAACAGCTCTCGCACGGCATGAAGCGCCGCGTGGCCGTGGCCCAGGCGCTGCTCGGTGACCCCCAGGTGGTGTTGCTCGACGAGCCGACGAGCGGTCTCGACCCCGAGCTCGTCATCCGCATGCGCGAGCTCTTCGCCTCCCATCGCGGCGATCGCACCTTGGTCATCAGCTCCCACAACCTTCGCGAGCTCGAAGCGGTCTGTGACCACGTCGTCTTCATCCAGCAGGGGCGCTGTGTGCGCAGCGGCACCATCGACGAGGTCACCCAGCGCGGACTCGTCATGCGCTACTGGGTCGAGCGGCCTTTCGACCTCACCGACCTCACGGACAAGTTCGACGAGCTCGCCTTCCGCGGTGATGCCGGCATTCTCACCGTCACCGCTCCCAACGGCTGGACGGCATCGAAGATCAACAGCGCCGTGGTGCCCGTTCTTCTCGAAGCCGACGCGGGACTCGTGGAGATCCGGCACGGTCAGACGCTCGAAGACGTGTACATGGAAGACCACGGACGGTAAGGGTCTCGTTTTCGGGCTGGGTCTCGTTCTCGTTCTCGTTCTCGTTCTCGTTCTCGTTCTCGTTCTCGTTCTCGTTCTCGACCGCGATCTCGGGATCGCGAACCTCGAACCTCGAACCTCGAACCTCGTGCTCGGGGTTGCCTGGAGGGCATGGCGACCTAAGCTCTTGGGCGTGACCATTCTCGTTTCCTGGTTCGTTCTGTCGCTCGCATTCCTCGGCACGGCCTGGCTCTTGCCCGGGATGAAGCTGAAGGGGATCGGCGGGGCAGTGGGCAGTGCGGCCGTGTACGGGGTGCTCAACTTTCTGCTCGCCAAGGCACTGTTCGTCTTGCTGAGCCTAATCACCCTCGGCCTTGGGTGGGTGTTGGCCTTCATCACGACCTGGGTGGTCAACGTCATCCTCCTCAAGATGACCGACTCGATCTCCGACGCGATCGAGCTCGAGAGCACCGGCACCGCGATGGCAGGCGCTTTCCTCATCAGCGTCATCAGCGCCGTGATCCGCTTCTTCCTCTAGGGCATCCCTTGTGGTCCGGGGCTCGCCGCGGGTAAGACCGCCGCATGGCAGAGCTCGACGGGCGGGTGGCGTTGGTGACCGGGGCGAGTCGCGGGATCGGCGCTGCCGTGTCGCGGCGACTGGCGGCCGCGGGGGCCAAGGTGGTCGTCTGTGCACGGTCCGAGGGCCCGCTCTCGGAGCTGGCCTCGGAGCTGGGTGGCGTGGCCATTCCCATGGACGTCGCCGACGCAGCGGCCATCGAGAAGGGCCTCGATCGCGTCGAAGCCGAGGTCGGTCGGGTCGATATCTTCGTGCCCAACGCGGGGATATCCGCCAGCGCGCCCTACCAGCGCACGACCGACGAGATGTGGGACCGCATGATGACCATCAACGCCATGGCGGTGATGCGTCAGTGCCGGCGGCTCGTGCCGCCCATGGTCGAGGCTGGGTTCGGGCGCGTGGTCATCGTTGCGTCGAATGCCGGCCTCACCGGCTACGCCTACACGAGTGCCTACTGCGCTTCGAAGCATGCGGTGCTCGGATACATGCGCGGGGTGGCGCTCGAGCTCGCGCGGACCGCCGTCACCATCAACGCGGTCTGTCCCGGTTGGGTCGACACCCCCATGCTCGACCAGGCCCTCGACAACATCGTCGCCTCCACCGGCAAGACCAAGGAGGATGCACGAAAGACCCTCGCCAAGATGTCGCCTCAGCGGCGCTTCGTGGTGCCCGAGGAGGTGGCCGAGCAGGTGCTGATGCTCTGCCACGAACACAGCCGGAGCGTGCACGGCCAAGCCCTCGCCCTCGACGGCGGACAGGTGATGCGATGAAGGACCACATGACAGGCGTACAACCCGACGGATGGCCCCGGCCCAAGGGCTATCGCAACGGCATCGTGGCCGAAGGCCGGGTGCTCTTCGTGGCGGGCCAGATCGGCTGGGACGAGACCGAGACCATCGTGAGCGACGACTTCGTGGCCCAGTTTCGCCAGGCGCTGCTCAACGTGAAGGCGGTCGTCGAGGCCGCCGGTGCCGAGGTGGAGGACATCGCACGGCTCACCATGTACGCCACCGACCTGTCGGCTTACCGCGAGCGCCTGCCCGAGGTCGGGAACGCCTACCGCGAGGTACTCGGAAAACACTTCCCGGTGATGGCCCTCGTCGGGGTGGCCGATCTGGTCGAAGCCGGGGCCAAGGTGGAAATCGAAGCGACGGCCGTGCTGGCCAGCGAGGAGAACGCGTGATGATGAAGCCAGAGACCTTCGAGCTCCAGCTGTCCCACGGGGTGGCCGAGATCACCCTCAACCGACCCGATCGCCTCAACGCCCTCACCTTCGAGGTCTATCGCGAGCTGGCGGACTGCTTCGCGTCCCTCGAGACCGACGACGTGCGCGCGGTGATGATCACGGGACGCGGCAAGGGCTTTTGCTCTGGCGGCGACGTGGAGGGGATCATCGCCGAGCTCTTTGCCAAGGACGCCGCGGGCTTGCTCGACTTCACGCGCGCGACGGGCCGACTCATCCAGAACATCTGTGAGCTTCGACGTCCGGTCATCGCCGCCATCAACGGCGTCGCCGTCGGGGCGGGGGCCGTCATCGCTGCGGCGTGCGACCTTCGCATCGCCTCGGACAAGGCGCGCATCGGCTACATCTTCCCCAAGGTCGGTCTGTCGGGGGCCGACATGGGCGCGAGCTACCTGCTGCCCCGCATCGTGGGGCGTGGGCGCGCGGCCGAGCTGCTCTATTTCGGGGACATCATCGACCCTCAGACCGCCTTCGCCATGGGCCTCTACAACCGCGTGGTCCCCGTCGACGCCTGTGTGGGGACCGCCCGTGAATGGGCCCGACGCCTCGCGGAAGGGCCCGCCTTCGCGCACTCGGTCACCAAGCAGATGCTGGAGAGCGAGGCCGTGATGGGCCTCTCGGCCGCCATCGAAGCCGAGGCCCAGGCCCAGGCCATCTGCATGGCCCACCCCGACTTTCGCATCGCCTACGACGCCAACAAGGCGCGCGTGACGCCGGCCTTCACCGGTGCCCCGGTGGTGAAACCAGCGGTGGAAACGAAGGCATGAGCGCCCTGCCGCAGCGGCTGTCCCTCACCAGCCTCGACACCATCCCCGCCCTCTTCGACACGCATCATCGCCCCCTCGTCGAGCACCTCACGGGCGTTGCCGAGACCCTGCTCGCCGAGGCCAGCCACGACAGCGCGCGCGTGGCCGCCGACATGGGCGCGCGGCACGGCCTCTACCCCTACCTCGTGCCGGAGAAACACGGCGGCGCCGCGGTGAACGCGCCCGACGCGGCCACCCACGTCGACGTTCGTGCGCTCGTGCTCATCCGGGACGTGCTCGGCTACGCGAGCCCCTTGGCCGACGCCATCTTCGCGGTCCAAGGACTTGGCAGCTACCCCATCGTGCTCGCTGGCACCGACGCCCAGCGCGAGCGTTACCTGCCCGCCGTCATTCGTGGAGAGCGCATCGCCGGCTTCGGTCTGACCGAGCCCGAAGCGGGGAGCGACGTAGCCTCCATGCGCTGCGAGGCCCGCCCCGACGGCGACGGCTGGGTGCTCGAAGGGGACAAACACTTCATCTCCAACGTGCCCATCGCGCATCACCACGTCGTCTTCGCGAAGGTCGCGGGCGACGAGGAGACGCTCAGGCGCATCGGCGCTCCCGAGGACCCACGGCGCCGCATCACCGCGTTCGTGGTCGAGAGCGATACCCCGGGCCTCGAGCAGCAGAGCCAGCAGCTCAGCATCCATCACCCTATCGGTGCCCTCCGCTTCCGCGGCTGTCGCATCCCTGGGGATGCGAGGGTGGGAGCCATCGGTCAGGGCTTCAAGCTCGCGATGCAGACGCTCGACACCTTCCGGATCAGCGTCGGGGCGGCGGCCAACGGCATGGCCACCGCGGCCCTCGACGACGCGATCGCCTTCGTCAAAGGGCGTGAACAGTTCGGCAAGCCACTGAGCGCGCAGCAGATGATTCAGGGCTACCTCGCCGACATGGCGACGGAGCTCGATGCCGCTCGTCTCCTGGTCGCTCGGGCTGCCCACCAGAAGGACACGACCGGCGGTCGCGCCTCCACCGAAGTCGCCATGGCGAAGATGTTCGCCACCGAGGCCGCGCAACGCATCGTCGACAAGGCGGTGCAGCTCCACGGCGGCCGCGGCGTGCTCACCGAGACCCGGGTCGAGAACCTCTATCGCGACATTCGCCCCTTGCGTATCTACGAAGGCACGACCGAGATCCAGCGGATCATCATCGCGCGTGCGCTGCTCGAAGACAGATGAGTGTGAGCTAGCTCACAGGCACGAGGGGTTTGTGGTGGCTAGGTTCTCGGCGTGAAACTGAAGACGTTCGAGACCGAGGTGACCCGTTTGGCCGACAGCGGGGTGCGCCTCACCGTGGCCAACGTGGCGGCGCGCCTGCGACTGTCGAGCGCCAAGACCGAGGCGTGGCTCGACGAGCTGGCCAAAGCGGGCAAGCTCGACCTCGAGATCGACGAGGACCACGGCGTGATCGTGTACACGGTGCGGGGGCTCGTTCCCCGACGGATGCCGCGCGCCGACGTGCACCCTGGCACCGAGCTCCGCATCGCCCAGATGGAGGCCGACCTCGAGCGGGCCCCGCAAAACCCACGCGCCCTCTCACCCCTCGGACCGCCTCGCCGTCAGAAGAGCGTGATCGTCGCCTTCCTCGCCGCGGCCTTTCTGCCTGGTATCGGGTTGTTCTACGCGGCGCCGCTCACCTCGGCCCTGCTCGCATCCATCGCGTGCATTCTGCTGATGAAGCTCGCCGTGATCCCCTTCGTCGGGTGGGCCATCGGCGGCGGCGTGGCGCTCGCTTCAGGGGTTGCGGGGGCGCTCTACGCGAGCGCCTTCAACCGCACGGGACAGCGCACGGAGATCGTCGGCCGCCTCACCGGTCGAAAGCAGCTTCCTGGTCGCTGAGCCAGCCCAGCGTGCGCAGCGTGTGCTCAGGGGCCGAAGGCGCCCTGACACTCCTGCCCGCATTGGGTGCCGATGCAGGTGAGGGCCCCGAGGGCCTGGAAGGCGGCCATGAAGTCGCCGTTGAAACAACCGAGCACGCAACCGAAGTTGGGCGGGTTGTTGCCCTGGATGCACGTGCCGATGGTGCAGACCACGCCACTGATGCACGAGGGGTTGGTGAGGCAAGCCTGCGCCTGCGGACAGTTGCTGTTGATGCAGCTGATGCAGTCGATGGGCGTGAAACCGCCGCCCCCGGTGGGGGAGCCGCCGAAGCCACCCACGCCGCCGGTGGTGACGACCGACGACATGCCGCTGGTGGTGACGGCGCTGGTGCTGTTGCCGCTGGTCACCGACGATGTGACGCCGGTGGTGACGGTGGTCACGGTGGTGACGCCTGACGTGGCCACCGAGCTGGTGGGGCCGCTGGTCCCCGACGACGTGACGCCGGTGGTCACACCGACCGTCGTGACGCCGGTCGTGACGCCGACCGTGCTCACGCCCACGCTCGTGGAGCCGTTGGTCACGCTCGAGGTGACCATGGTGTTCGGCATGCCGCCGAAGCCGCCCACGATGAAGGGCGCGCCGCCAGCACCGCCCTCGGGCGCGTCGCCACCCTGGTTGAAGCCGCCTTGGTTGAAGCCGCCCTGCCCGGCACCGCCCGCGCCCTCGAGGTCGTCGAAGAGGAGGGAGTCGCGCCCACCACAAGCCGGCGCCATCACGGCCGCCACGGTGAGCAGCGAGCCCGCGACCAGTACTGAGCGAAGTGCAGCCACGGCTGACAACCTATGTAACTGCGGCAGTTCTGGCAATCACTCGATGAGCCATGCCTGACCGGGCACCAGGACCTCCTCGGGGCTGGCACCGCCCTGCTCGGCGGGGCCAGTAGCCTGAGGATCGAGCACCGGGAGCTGGAATCCGTGGTCGCCGAAGACGTAGAGGAGGGTGCGCGGCGCGAGCTGGCCCACGAGCTCGGTGACGATCTCGCCGACTTCCTCTGCGAGGCACTCCATGCGTGCATCGAAGCCGGGGCCGGTCTCGCGGAGGCGCGCCTCCACGACATCGAGCTTGATGAGGTCGCGCTGGCCGATCCGCACCCTTCGCAGCGTGGTCACCGAGCCTTCGCGGTGGATGACGGGATCGCGGTCGCTGGAGGGATCACTCTCACGCAGGCCACGTGGACCCATCGACAAGAGGCGCATCTGAACCGGGGTCACGCTGGGCAGCGCCGACCACATGAGGGTCTGCTCCACACAGTCGGCGCGGCCTTCGAGGCTCTCGCTCAGGACCTCGCGAACCCGCAGCCCGAGGTCGTAGCGCAGGCCGTCGATGAGCAGCAGCTGGGTCGCTCGCGCGCCGTGGGCGCGACCGATCTTCGCCGCTACGTCGGGCGCATCGAGCACCATGGTGGGTCGTTTGCCGGTCAGGCGCATGGCCTGGAAACCCTCGCGGTAGCTCTTCTCGAAGGTGCGGCTGAAGTGTTGCACCACCCGCTCGACCTCCGGATCGTCGAGTCCGAGCTGAAGCGCCTCGAGCAGCGGCACGTAGCGGGTGCGGAACAGGGACTCGACCGCGCGCACGGGCTTGGGGCCGTCGGCGTCGTCGAGCTCACGGCGGAAGCGGTCGTAGGTCTCGAGCGAGAGCGGCAGCTGCGGTGCGGGATCGAAGTTGCCGGCGAAGGGGTCGCTGTAGTCGTCGAGGTCGGCGTCGAGGGGCCCGAGGTCGCTCAGCGGGTCGACCGCGATCACGCGGTTGCTGCGGCTGGCATCGGCGCGACGGCCGGGCACCGAGGCCACGTGACGCGAGCTGGCGGCATCGGAGGGGGCGGCGATGGCGAGGGAGATCGCGTCACGGCTCGTGTCTTCCCCCGAAGGCTCGGCGTCGGGCCAGGCCTGCGGGCGCGCTGCGGCGCGGGGCAGGGTCTCGGGCTCGGGCGGAAGATCGGTCTTCGGCGCCAGCGGGATCACGGTGCTTGGCTCCTGGTCGTCGCGCGCCGTGACGAACGAGCCGCTGTCGCGCACCTCGGGCTCGTCGCCGAAGACGTCACCGAGCGCTTGGGGCGCTAGCATGCGCAGGCCGCGGTCGTGGGCGTCGAAGAGGAGCACGACCGGCTCGTGCTCGCCGAGGCGGCGCCAGGTGTCGAGCGCCGTGCTGTCGGCGGGGTGGAGGTGGAGGTCGGCGTCGGCGAGATCGGCGAGGGACGGCAGCACGAGGCAGAGGCCGGCGGCGTCGAGGGTCTTCACTCGGAAGAGCTGGTCTTGTGCCGCGACCACCGGGGGCGCATCGATCTTCACCGTCGGGGGCAGCGCGCCGCGCAGCGCGAGGCTGATCTCTACTGCGGCCTCGAGCGCCTGGCGCAGCTCGCCTCGTTCGAGGGGGCCATCGCTGCCCACCCGAGCGAGGAGGTAGCCCCGATCCGCCAGCTCCTTGCAACGCTCCGAGCGGCGGCTGGGCGTGAGGAAGGCGGCCCCTTCGGCGCGGGCCGGAGAGAGGGACGGGGACTGGACCGAGGTCGTGCGGGCCTGGCTCATGGTTCGCACGCTCCCCCAAGCCCGCGTCATGGGCCGAGTTTTTTGCAACAAACGGGGCTTTCTGGCATGGCCCAACCACCAATAATCGCTTATTTGCCTACTTCATGACGTCCCGGCGCTCGATCCTCGGTCCGTTCCTGAGCGCGGCCCTCACCCTCTTCGTCGCTGGCTGCTCCAGCGAGCCGATCCCCCTCGACGACAGCCCCCTCGGGAGCAAGCTGCCCGTCGACGAGCGCCTCGAGGTCCCGGGCCTGACCGGGCCGGTCGACGCGGTCCGCGACGTCGATGGTCGCTACCACATCTACGCCACCACCATGGCCGACGCGATGCGTGTCGAGGGGTACCTCGTGGCTCGCGACCGCCACGTGCAGCTCGATTTTCTGCGCCGGCTGGCATCGGGACGCATCGCCGAGCTGCTCGGAGGACTCGATGCGTCGCTCGTCGAGGGTGACATCGCCTTTCGCCACATCGGCCTCAGGCGGGTGGCAGAAGCGCAGTGGGCGACGGCCGACGGCGAGGTCCGTGAGGTGCTCGAGGCCTTCACGGCCGGGGTGAACGCACGCTTCGACGAGCTCCGTGGCGGTCAGGTCCCGCTCGCCAACGGGATCAACGTGATCGAACCTTCGGCCTTCGAGCCCTGGACGCCCGTCGACTCTCTCACCATCGGGCGGCTTCAGACCTGGCTCTTGAGCTACGACGCCGACGCCGACATCGCCGACACCGCGCTCCTCGACGACATGCGCGCGGTCTTCAACCTCGACGCGGGCGGCCTGCTCGCGCGCCGCGCCGGCATCGAGCAGGATGTGCTCCGCTTCGCGCCGCCCGAGCTCGCGACCACCATCGGGGGCAGCGGTGCCATCGGCGAAGCGAAGGCGCTGAGGCCCGAGCAGCAGACGCCGATGGCCACGGTGCCGGTGCCCTTCTCCCGACCCGCGGCCCTGCTCGACCCCCTCGAGGGCTACCGCAAGGCGGTGGAAAAGGGGCGCGCCTTCCTCACCGGCGGCGGCTCGTTCGGCTCGAACAACTGGGCCGTCGCCCCCGAGCGAAGCGCCACTGGCTACGCCATGGTCGCGAGCGACCCGCACCTCTCCCTCAGCTCGCCGGCGGTGTTCTGGCCGGTGTCGATCCACGTGGCCCACACCGACGATGCAGACGCGGACCGCGACCTCGACGTCGCGGGGCTCGCCTTTCCCGGGATCCCCGGGATCATCCTCGGGCACAATCGCCACGTGGCATGGGGCGCCACGGTGGCGAACCACGACGTCAGCGACGCCTACCAGGAGACGGTGGTGGAGGGGGGCGTTCGCTTCAACGGCCAGACGGTGCCCTTCGAGATCATCGAAGAGCGCATCGGCGATGGACGGGGGGGCGAGGTCGTCTATGCCGTGCAGGTGGTCCCCCACCACGGGCCCATCGTTCCGGTCATCGAAGGCGGACAGGTCGTCCCTGCCAAGGCTGGTGACACCGCGTTCAGCGTGCGCTGGACGGGCCTCGAGCCCACCCACGAGCTCAGGGCGGTATTGGGCTTGTGGCGGGCGAAGAACGTCGACGAGGCGCGGCAGGCCCTCGACGACTTCGGCACCGGCGGACAAAACTGGATGTTGGGCGACGTGGAAGGAAACATCGCCTGGACCTCGCACGCGCTCGTTCCGTACCGCTCGCCGGGGGCCCTGGCGTGGGACCCGCAGACCTACCAGGGCACGATCCCCGGGTTCGTCTTGCCCGGCGACGGAACCGCCGAGTGGGAGGGTTTCTGGGACGACGACGCGGTGCCCTGGGCGAAGAACCCGGCCCAGGGCTACCTCAGCACCGCCAACCAAGACCTGGTGGGCACGACCCTCGACAACGACCCCACCAACGACCTGCAGGCCGATGGCACGAGCGGCTACCTCTCCAGCCGCTACGTCAACGGCTACCGGCAGCGTCGCATCGTCGAGCGCATCGAAGGCGCGGCCGAACCTCTCACCCTCGACGACATGTCGAGCATTCAGGGGGACAACACCTCGGCCCTCGGGCGACGGCTCGTGCCCGGTCTATTGCTCGCCCTCGACAACGCCATCGCCCACGCCACCGGCGACGGGGTCTATGCCGACCTGACGGCCGTGACGTCGCTGCCGGGGTGGAACACCGATCAGATGCGCGACATCCGCACCACGCTCGCGGTCTGGGGCGATCAGATCGAATTCTCGGCCGAAGCCGGCGTGAGCTACGACGACAACACGCCGCTGCCGCTCGACGATGGGCGTGGCTACGCGGGGCGGGCCACGCTGGTGTTCAACGTGTGGCTGGTACGGGTGCTGGCCTATACCTTCGGCGACGAGTTCGCGGAGCTGAATCGGCCTCGGGGCAGTGGACGACACTACGTGCGGGCCTTCATGCACCTCGTGCAGAGCGACCCGGCCGCCACCGCGACCTATGACGCCGACAGCGGCGACAGCGCGCTCTGGGACGACCTGAACACGCCCGACGTCGAGACACGCCAAGAGCGCATGGTGCGGGCCATGGTCGACGCCCTCGTGTGGCTGGGCGCCAAAGGCGGACCCGACCAGTGGCGCTGGGGCTTCTTCCACACCGTGGCCTTCGAGCCGCTGTCGCCCACCTTCGGCGCGTTGCGCATTCCCACTATGGTCGACCCCGTGTTCCAGGACGGCTTCCCGCGGCCGGGCGACGTCGCCGGTGTCGACGCCAGTACCTACCGTCACAACTACGCCGTCGATGACGACCCGAGCTTCGCTTACGGGTCGGGCCCCACCCAACGCTTCGTCATCGAGCTCCGCCCCGACCGCCCTGTGGTCCGCAACGCGCTGCCCGGCGGGGCCGTGTGGGATGCCGAGAGCCGCTTCTTGTCGAATCAAGCCGAGCGGTGGCGGCGCAACGAGACGCTCCCGGTGCCCTTCGTGGAAGACGAGGTCATCGATGCCTACCTGAGCCGAACGGTGGTGCGCCCGTGACGCGCCCGCAGTGGAGCCGACGCGACCTCGGTCGCATGAGCTTGGCCGTCATGGGCACGACGCTGATGGGCTGCGCGCGCCCGTGGCGGGTGCTCCAACAGTCGCCGGACAACCCCCTCGTGGGGGCGGGGGAGCTGTCGGTCGAGCCGCTGCGCTTCGACGCCATGCGGGTGGGGGACGACACCGAGGCGGTCTACGTGGCGGGGCTCGACGACGAGCACAAGAAGACCTGGGCGGAGGACAAGAAGGCCATGTCCGACCGCTTCTTCGAGGCGCTACGCGATGAGGCGGCGGCGTCGGGACTGAAGATCGTGCCCACCAAGGAGACCGCGAAGTACGTGCTTCGAGGGCACGTGCGCTTCATCGAGCCCGGCTTCTACGCCTACGTCGCGGCCCAGCCCAGCGAGACCCGTATGGTGGTCACGGTGCATTTGCCCGACGGCGAAGTGGTGGACGAGATCGAGGTCGTGAACCAAACCAACGCCACCATCGCCAACGCCGCCGTCAGCAACCGCATCCGCAAGGACGCGGAGAAGATCGGAAAAGCCGTAGGCAAGTACCTACGCGGACGCGTCCAACCCGAGGACTGACGGGCGTCTCGTGCTCGGGCTCGATCTCGGGCTCGATCTCGATCTCGGTCTCGTGCTCGGTCTCGTGCTCGAGCTCGAGCTACTCGTCCTCGAACCTCGAACCTCGAACCTCGAACCTCGAACCTCGAACCTCGAACCTCGAACCTCGGTGGTTGTCAAGGTAGTTGCCGCACGTTTTGTTTAGGCAGATGCGGACGTGGGTTTGGCTTTGTGCGCCGAGTCCGACGGTTCAGCGCGGCCTCGACCTCCGTGAAGGACGACGACCTCAGGGT
>JAUHZF010000212.1 GCA_030426145.1 Polyangia bacterium | reverse complement strand
TCCTCATCGCCATCCCCTTCGGCCACTCGATCTACGTCGAGTACACCGCCTTCAAGGCCTACGCGCGACAGACCATCGACGACCCGGCCCAGCCACCCGCCTGGACCACGGAGGTCTACACGCCCGACGCTTGTGTCAGAGCGGGCCTGGACTGGATCGGCCAGTGTCAGGGCTTCGAGGAGTTCTGCCGCCGCGCCATGCCGACCGTGATCGGCCGCTGCATGGAGAGTCAGGACCGTGAGGCTTGGTGTCGTGCGGAGATGGGCACCTACATGCGCACGACCTATGGCTACGACGCTTGTCACGAGCTCATCGATCACGGCGAGCTCGACGACACGCGCCAGCACAAACACCGCTGCGCCGAAGCCTACCGCGCGGCGGCCAACTACTGTCGGCGTGTGCACCCCAACATCGTCAATGCCCAGCGCTAGAGACGCCTTCGACTACGAGCACGTCAACGTCCCTTGGCTGCTCCGCCTGCGCTACGGCGCAGCCCTCGGGCACGTGATGACCATCCTCGTCGCTCACTTCGGGGTCGGCGTGCCCCTGCCCCTCGCGCCCATGCTGGCCATCATCGGGGTCGCGCTCATCAGCAACGTCGCCTTGCACCACGCCTACCGGCGGGGGCGCCGCCTGCCCGGCTGGACGCCCGGCGCCATCATGGTCGGCGACGTGCTCCTCCTCACGAGCCTGCTGGTTCTGAGCGGCGGGGCCAGCAATCCCGCCGTCGCCTTCTACTTCGTGCACATCAGCCTCGCGACCCTGGTCGCGGGCCGTCGCTGGCGCGCGACCATCATCACGTTGTCGCTCGGCTGCCTCTGGCTCCTCTTCGCGCTGGGCCAGACGAGCCCCCTCGGTGATGCCCCGGTGGCCAAGGGCACCTACCAGTGGGGGATGGCGGTCTTCATGACCATCGCCGCCTTCTTCATCTTCTACTTCGGCGATCGGGTCGGCCGAGCCCTGCGCGACCGGGAGGAAGAAATCGCGCTCGCCCGTGACGCCGCCGCTCGAGACGAGAAGCTGGCCTCCCTCGCCACCCTCGCCGCAGGCGCGGCCCACGAGCTCTCGACGCCGCTTTCGACCATCGCCATGCTCTCGGGAGAGCTGCGCAACAATCTCCGCGATGGCCGGATCAGCCTCGAGGAAGCCGCCGAAGACGCGCGCGTGATCCGAGAAGAGGTGCGCCGCTGTCGCGACGTGCTCAATCTCATGAGTGCCGACGCGGGGGAGAGCCGCGGCGAGGCCTTCGAGGACGTCACCGTCGAAGAGCTGCTCGAAGAGGCGCTGCGCCACGTCGGCCATGCGCGGGTCCAGGTCGACCTCAAAGACCCCGACGTCGTGGTGCACGTTCCTCCTCGACCCATGGCCCTCGCGTTGCGCGGGATCATCAAGAACGCGTGCCAGGCCTCGCCTTCCGACCGACGCGTCGAGGTCACGGCCGACTGGGACGGTCGCCGGCTGAACCTCGCCGTGCGCGACCACGGGCCCGGCATGGAGCGCGAGGTCGCACGCCGCGCCACCGAACCCTTCTTCACCACCAAGCCCGCCGGTGAGGGCATGGGCCTCGGTCTGTTCCTCGCGCTCGACCTGGCCCGACGGGCTGGCGGCGACCTCGTGATCAACTCCGCTCCGGGTCGCGGCACCCAGGTCACGATGGAGCTGCCCCGCGTCGACGGCCCTCCGTCCTCGTCACGCGTTCAGGTGCTGGCCAAGCGCGAATCCGAACGCCCGCGGGTCGCCGAATGACGCAGCGAGGAGGACGTGACGTTCGGGAACGGTCACAATCGCAGCATCATGGAGACGACGCAGGACATCTCACGACGCACCATCCTCGTCGTCGATGACGACGCCGTCTTCCGCGCCTCCTTCGCCCGCATGCTGCGTCGGCGGGGCTTCGAAGTGGTCGCCGTGGGCTCGGTTCGCGAGGCGCTCGAGGTCATCCCCGAAGCCAAACCCCAGCGCGCCGTCATCGACCTGAAGATGCCTGGCGAATCCGGCCTGGAGCTCGTAGAAGCGCTTCAGGGGCACCCTTGCGCGGTGGTCGTGCTCACCGGGTACGGCAGCATCGCCACCGCCCTCGAGGCGGTACGGCTCGGCGCCAAGCACTACCTCACCAAGCCCGCCGACTGCGACGAGGTGCTCGCCGCCTTCGATGATGGGCTCGACGTGCGCCCCGAGGGCATTCGCGACGAGCCGAAGACCCCATCGCTCGCCCGGACCGAGTGGGAGCACATCAACCGCGTTCTCAGCGACACCGGCGGCAACATCTCCGAAGCCGCCCGGCGACTGGGGCTTCAGCGGCGCACCTTGCAGCGAAAGCTCAAAGTCCCGCCGACCGACTGATAACCATCTGTTCAGTCGGACCCCGGTCGTGGTAGACGGCGTGCCGACGGCGCGGTGGAGCAGAGAACCCTGTGTCCGGACCGTGTCGTTCTTCTGATTCACCAACCTGCGACAATTTGACGCAGGGGCTCAATTCCCCAGTAAATCCGGGGCCTTAGGATGCGTCAAGATTACGCATTTCTATTCCCTCGGACTCTACTAAGAGGGGAGGCGAGTCATTAGCCTGACTCGCCCTGACCTTCTCTCCCCTCACTGGGATTCGAGATGCAGTTTCGTTACCCACCTTGGACCAACAAGATCCGGTACGTCATCGCCGCCGCCGTCATCGGTGGTGGGGCCTACGTCACCACTGTCATCACGTTCGGCTTCTCGCCCTGGGCGACCGACGTGGGCTACCGACCGGAACAACCGGTGCCCTTCAGCCACGCGATCCACGCGGGCCAGCTGGGCATGGACTGCCGCTATTGCCACCAGACCGTGGAACGCGCCGCGCACGCGGCCATTCCCTCCACGGAGACGTGCATGGGCTGCCACACACGGGTGCATACCGAAAGCCCCAAGCTCGAGCCGGTGCGCAAGAGCTGGGACACCGGTGAGCCCGTGAGCTGGGTCCGCGTGCACGACCTGCCGGACTACGCCTACTTCAACCACAGCGCCCACGTGTCCAAGGGTGTGGGCTGTGCGTCCTGCCACGGCCGCATCGACAAGATGGAGGTCGTGCACCAGGACCAGCCGCTCAGCATGGGCTGGTGTCTGGAGTGCCACCGCAACCCGGAGCCGCATCTGCGTCCGAAGGACAAGGTCACGCAGATGGACTGGACGCCCAACGACAACCCCCACGGCACGGTCGACAACACCGATCTCGCCACGGTAGCGCCGCCGCAGGACTGCTCGGCCTGTCACCGCTGACGTCGAGGGTGATGCTGACATCGAGGGTGATCAAGTGAGCCAAACGACCAAAAACTACTGGCGTAGCTTCAACGAGCTCGAAGACAACGAGCAGTACCGGCAATTCGTCGAGCGCGAATTCCCCGAAGCTGCACACGCGGCCCCTGGCAAGGCAGGACGCCGACGCTTCATGCAGCTGATGGGGGCCTCCGTGGCCCTGGCCTCGGGCTGCCTCCCCCGCTGGGAGCGCGAGGAGATCAAGCCGCACACCCGCCGCCCGGAAGGCCTGGTGCCCGGCGTCGCCAAGTACTTCCGTACCGCGATGCAGCTCGGTGCCTCCGTGATGGGCCTGCAGGTGACGAGCTTCGACGGTCGCCCGACCAAGATCGAGGGCAACCCGGAGCACCCGGCCACCCTCGGCGGCACCGACACCTACGCCCAGGCGTCGATTCTCGGCTTCTACGACCCGGACCGCACCAAGCTCTACATGCAGGGCGAGGGCGCGGCGAAGACGGCTTCCGACAAGGCCACCTTCCTCACCGAGCTGCGCAAGCTGCAGGCGGCTGCGAAGGCCAGCGGGGGCGCCAAGCTCCGCGTGCTCAGCAGCGTCAGCGACTCCCCCACGCTCGCCCGACTGCGGGGCGAGATGAAGAAGGCGCTGCCGCGGGCGCAGTGGCTCGAGTTCGACCCCTTCAGCCACGACGCCGAGCGAGCCGGCACCGCCCTCACCTTCGGCGCGCCGCACCGCGCACACCACAGCTTCCTCGAGGCCGACGTGGTGGTGACCCTCGACGCCGACCCGCTCGGGCACGGCCCCGAAGCGATGCGCCTGGCCGCCGAGTGGGGCCAGCGACGACGCCCTGAGGAGCCCGTCGCCGGCGCGGCCAAGATGCTGCGGCTCTACGCCATCGAGTCGTCGACCACGCCCACGGGCATGGCCGCCGACCACCGGCAGCCGTTGCCGCCCACCCAGGTTGGCGCCTTCGCGCTGGCCCTGGCTCAAGCCGTCGCCAAGAAGACCGGCAAGAGTGCCCCCGCGGGTGGCGGAAGCTTCGGCGACCCCAACATCGACAAGCTGGTGCAAGCCACCGCCGACGACCTCGTCGCGGCGAAGGGCCGTGCCGCCGTCATGGCCGGCTTCGCTCAGCCTGCCGACGTTCACGCGCTCGCGGCCTTCATCAACGACGCCCTCGGCGCGGTCGGCAAGGCCGTGACCTACAGCAAGGTCGAAGACGAGCGCCCCGACCACTACGCGGGCATCGCCGCCCTCGTCGCCGACATGAACGGCGGCAAGGTCGACACCCTCGTCATCCACGGTGAGAACCCGGTCTACGCCCTGCCTGGCGATGTGAAGTTCGGCGAGGCACTGGGCAAGGTCGCCAACACGATTCACATCGGTCTTCACGACGATGAGACGGCCGAGAAGTGCAAGTGGCACGTGCCCGAGCAGCACTTCCTGGCGAGCTGGGGCGACGTGCTGACCCACGACGGCACCCACACCCTGCAGCAGCCGCTCATCAAGCCGCTCTACGACGGGATCAGCCGCATCACCCTCGCGGCCGAGCTCGCGGGAATCAAGGACCCGAACGATCGCCTCTTGGTCCGCGAGACCTTCGTGGCCAAGACGGGCCTGTCCGATTCCGCCGAGAAGGAAGCGCCGCCTCCGCCCCCCGCACCTGAAGCCGCGGCTGGCGGTTCTGACGGGGCTGGTGGCGCCGGCGAAGGCGGCGGTGCCGCCGAGGCCGGTCAGGGCGGTGGCGCAGCCGACGCGGGTGACGATGCACAGGGTGGCGGCGCCGAAGGTGGCGCAGCTCCAACCCCCGCGCCGGAGCCCGTCGAAGAAGAGCCGAAGAAGCCCGGACCCGAGGGCTACGTCGCCCTCACCGAGGCCGAGCGTGCCTGGCGCAACGCCCTCAACGCCGGCTTCGTCAAGGAGACCACCTACCCGCACGTCGCTCCGACGGCGAGCGCGCCCAAGGTCACGGTTGCGGCCCCGGCCGCGCCCAAGCCCGGCGGCCCCTACGAGGTGGTCTTCATCCACGACGGCAAGGTCCACGACGGCCGATTCGCCAACAACGCCTGGCTGCAGGAGCTGTCGGAGACGCGCAGCAAGCTGACGTGGGACAACGCGGCCTACCTCAGCCCGGCCACCGCCGCGGCCATCGGGGCCAAGGACGAGGATCTCATCTCGGTCCAGGTCAACGGTCAGTCGGTCGACCTCCCGGTCATCGTGCTGCCGGGCCAAGCCACCGGCACCATTGCGGTCGCCATCGGTTACGGCCGAACCCGGGCTGGTGTCGTAGGCGGTCTTGCCACCGACGACATCAAGGTCGGTTTCGACGTCAACCCCATCCGTAGCGCCAAGTCCCCATTCTTCGCGACGGGTGCGCAGGTCAGCAAGAAGGGTGGGACCTACTCACTCTCGACCACGATCGACCACTGGGCCATCGACCAGTCGGGCATGGACGAGCGCGAGGACCGCTCCGACATGCTGGTCCGCGAGATGACGCTGCCGGAGTTCGAGAAGGACCCGGATCACATCCGCCACATGGATCACCACCCGCCGTTGAAGAGCCTCTTCGACGACGCGGTCTACGACGGTCCTCGCTGGGCGCTCAGCATCGACCTGAGCCGATGCACGGGCTGCAACGCATGCCTCGTCGCCTGCCAGGCCGAGAACAACGTGCCGGTGGTCGGCAAGGACCAGGTCGCGCGCGGTCGCGAGATGGCCTGGATCCGCATCGACCGCTACTTCCGCACCGACGGTCCCGGCTCGGGCGACGTGGCTCAGTACGAGAACCCCAAGATCGTCAACGAGCCGCTCACCTGCATGCAGTGCGAGAACGCGCCCTGCGAGCAGGTGTGCCCGGTCGCGGCCACGGTCCACAGCAGCGATGGCCTCAACGCCATGGTCTACAACCGCTGCATCGGCACCCGGTACTGCGCGAACAACTGCCCCTACAAGGTGCGGCGGTTCAACTACCACAACTGGAATGAGGACCTGAAGGACCCGGCCAACAAGGTGAAGCTCATGGTCTTCAACCCTGAGGTCACGGTTCGGGTCCGCGGCGTCATGGAGAAGTGCACCTACTGCACGCAGCGTATCTACGCCGCCAAGCACCAGGCGCGCGTCGAGCAGCGCAACCTCCGCGACGGCGACGTCGTCACCGCCTGCCAACAGGCCTGCCCGACCAACGCCATCGTCTTCGGCAACCTCCGCGACGAGACGGCCCAGGTCACCAAGCTGCACGCGATGAAGCGCACGTACTCGATGCTCCAGGAGCTGCAAGTTCAACCCCGCACGCGCTACATGGCGCGCATCAGTAACCCCAACCCCGCGCTGGAGCCCGCCTGATCATGGCTGTCATCACTGCAGGACCTGAACGGGACATCGACAACACCGCGGACGACCCGCGCAAGCGGGCGCCGCTCGTTCTCGGTGGCCACACCTTCGCGAGCGTGACGGCCGCGGTCACCGCCTTCCCCGAGCGCGAGCGCGCCAACAAAGAATGGTGGATGGCGTTCCTCACCGCGGTCGGCGTGGCGGGGATGTTCTTCACGTGCCTCGCCTACCTCATCTGGAACGGCGTCGGCGTCTGGGGCAACAACCAGCCCGTCTCCTGGGGCTGGCCCATCGTCAACTTCGTGTTCTGGGTCGGCATCGGCCACGCCGGAACCCTCATCTCCGCGGTGCTCTTCCTCTTCCGTCAGAAGTGGCGGATGAGCATCAACCGCTTCGCGGAGGCGATGACGATCTTCGCGGTCGTCTGTGCCCTGATCTTCCCGGGCATTCACATCGGCCGCGTCTGGTGCGCCTACTGGCTCTTCCCCATCCCCAACCAGATGGCGATGTGGCCGAACTTCCGCAGTCCCCTTCTTTGGGACGTCTTCGCGGTCAGCACCTACGGTCTGGTCTCGCTGCTCTTCTGGTACTTCGGCCTCATCCCGGACTTCGCCACCATGCGTGACCGGGCCAAGTCGCCCATCCGGAGGGCCGTCTACGGCTTCTTCTCGCTGGGTTGGACCGGCTCGGCCCGCCACTGGCACCGCTACGAGCGCACCTACCTCATCCTCGCGGGCCTCGCGACGCCGCTGGTTCTCTCGGTGCACTCGGTCGTCAGCTTCGACTTTGCGGTCGCGCAGCTCCCGGGCTGGCACACCACCATCTTCCCGCCCTACTTCGTCGCCGGCGCCATCTTCTCGGGCTTCGCCATGGTGCTCACGCTGGCCATCCCCGCGCGGCGGTTGTTCGGTCTCGAGACGCTCATCACGAAGCGGCACCTCGAGAACATGTGCAAGGTCATCCTCGTGACCGGATCGGTCGTTGGTTACGCCTACTCGATGGAGATGTTCATCGCGTACTACGGCGCCAACCCGTACGAGGGCTTCACCTTCTACAACCGCGCGTTCGGTCCCTACGGCTGGGCCTACTGGATCATGGTCAGCTGCAACGTGATCTCTCCGCAGCTGTTCTGGTTCAAGAAGCTGCGGACCAACCCGACCTTCATCTTCATCATCAGCATCTTCGTGAACATCGGGATGTGGTTCGAGCGCTTCGTCATCACGGTGAGCTCGCTGAACCGCGACTTCCTGCCCACGAGCTGGGGCTACTTCAGCCCCACGCCGGTGGACTTCATGATGTTCATCGGAAGCTTCGGCATCTTCTTCACCCTCTTCCTGCTCTTCCTCCGGTGGATCCCCATGATCGCCATCGCCGAGGTGAAGACCACGATGGAGGAATCTCACGTCCACCTCGACGATGACCACGGTCACGACGAGGACGAGGACGACGACGACGACGACGACGACGAGGAGGAAGCGCCGGCCAAGGCCGCGGCCGACGACGCGAACGATTCGGATGACGACGACGATGACGTTTCGGACGACGACGATGACGAGTCCGACGACGACGACGACGACGACGACGACGACGATTCGGATGACGACGACGACGATGATGACTCCGACGACGACGAGGAGAAGGAGTGAGCACGATGTCTGAAGAAGAATTCCGCGACGGCGGCGTGCTCGCCGAGTTCAAGGACGTCACCGCCCTGGTGAAGGCGTGCGAGAAGGTTCGCGACGCCGGCTACAAGAGCTGGGACGCCTACAGTCCCTTCCCCGTGCACGGCATCGACCCGGCCATGGGGATCAAGATGACCAAGATCCCGGCCGTCATCCTGACCGCGGGTCTCACCGGGGCCACGACCGCCATCCTCCTGCAGTGGTGGACGAACGCGGTCGACTACAAGTTCCCGATCAGCGGCAAGCCGTTCTGGAGCATTCCGGCGAACATCCCGGTCGGCTTCGAGCTGACGGTTCTGTTCTCGGCCATCACCGCCTTCATCGTGACCCTGGCGGTCAACAAGCTGCCGAGCTTCTACAACCCGCTGTTCAACCACGACTCCTTCAAGCGGGTGACCGACGATGCCTTCTTCATCAGCATCTCGTCGGCCGACAAGAAGTACGACTTCGACAAGTGCAAGGACTTCCTCGAGGAGCTCGGCGCCATCGACGTCGAGCAGATCAAGGACGACTCGCACGTCAACGCCGAGCTTCCGCGCAACCTCAAGATCGCGGGTGTGGTCGCGGTCTGCCTCACCTTCATCCCGCTGGGGCTCATCGCCCGCGCCCGGACGGCCTACTCGTCCGAGCCGCGCATCCACATCATCCCCGACATGGACGCGCAGCCGAAGTTCAAGACCCAGACGGCGAACTCCATGTTCCCCGACGGCCGGTCGATGCGCCTCTACCCCGAAGGCACCGTCGCCGTGGGCGAGCCTGGCACCGACGACCACTTCGAGCGCGGCGTCGACGAAGACGGCGCGTGGGTCGACACCTTGCCCCAACAGGTGTCGCTCAACGAGGCCACGGTGAAGCGCGGCGAAGAGCGCTTCGGCATCTACTGCGCGCCGTGTCACGGCCTCGCCGGCTACGGCGATGGGCTCGTGCACCGACGGGCAGAGAAGATCGGCTCCCCGAGCTGGGTCGCCCCCAGCTCGCTGCACCAGGACTACATCCGCACGCAGCCGGTGGGCCAGCTCTACCACACCATCAAGCACGGCATCCGCAACATGCCGGCCTACGGCCACGCCATCCCGCCCGAGGATCGCTGGGCCATCGTGACCTACATCAAGGCGCTCCAGCTCAGCCAAGGCGCCGAGCTCAAGGACGTCCCGGCTTCGGCCAGGGTCAAGCTCAAGTGAACCCGAGCTAACTGGAATCGACACCATGGCCAGCAAAGCCAAGAAGCCCGACTTCAAGCACGCCAACCTCGACCCGGGGCTGGCTCAGAAGATCATCACCTTCGGCGGGGCGGCGGCGGTCGTCGGCATCGGAGGGGCCGCCGGTCTCTCCGCCGGCCACTGGGATGCCTTCTTCCACGCCTACATGATCGCCTACGCCTACTTCCTGGCGATCGGTCTCGGTGGGCTCTTCTTCGTCATCCTCAACCACCTGGTCCGCGCGGGCTGGAGCGTGGTCATTCGGCGTCTCGCCGAAGGCGCCGCCTCGACCCTGCCGGTGATGGGGGTGCTGCTGCTGCCCATCGTCATCTCGGTGCTGATGGGGAACCACGACCTCTTCGAGTGGAACGACCCCCACCTCGTCGAGACCGACCACCTCATCCACAAGAAGCACGCCTATCTGAACGCGAATTTCTTCGCGATTCGTTTCGTCATCTACTTCGGGTTCTGGACCCTGGCCGCGCGCTACTTCCTCAGCAACTCGCTCAAGCAGGACGAGACGGGTGATCACAAGATCACCACCAAGATGGAGCGCTTCGCCGCCCCGGGGATGTTCGCCTTCGCGCTCACCCTCACCTTCGCGGCCTTCGACTACATCATGAGCCTGCAGCCGCACTGGTTCTCGACCATCTTCGGCGTCTACTACTTCGCTGCAGCCAACGTCTCCTTCCTCGCCGTCACCATCATCATCTGTCGGTGGCTGCAGTCGAAGGACGCGCGCATGCTGCCCGGCCTCACCGTCGAGCACTACCACGACATCGGCAAGCTCCTCTTCGGCTTCAACTTCTTCTGGAGCTACATCGCCTTCAGCCAGTTCATGCTGATCTGGTACGCGAACATTCCCGAGGAGACCGAGTGGTACCTCGAGCGCCAAGAGGGCGGCATGGCCATGGTGTCGATCGCCCTGCTCCTGGGCCACTTCGCCATCCCCTTCCTCGGCCTCATCTCGCGCCGGGCGAAGCGGAACCTCAAGCTGCTGACCTTCTGGTCGGTATGGCTGCTCGCGGCTCACTTCATCGACATGTTCTACCTCATCAGCCCGGCCCAGGGTGGCCACGGCGGTGAGCACGCAGCGGGTGCGGTTCACTTCGGCCCCGCCAACATCCTGGCCTTCGTCGGCGTCGCCGGCGCCTTCGCCGCCGCCATGGCCTTCGCGCTCCGCGGCAAGAAGCTCATGCCCATCAAGGACCCGCGCATCGTCGAGTCGCTGGGCTTCCACAACGTCTGACGGGAAAGACCAATGGCACACGAAGACGTCGTTCAAGAGTCCGGCTCGGACATCGACAACGCGATGCTCATCGGCATCGGCCTCGCCACCACCTTCGCCGTGGTCGCGATCGTCTACTTCGTCCAGGCGCTGGACCAGGACATGAACCACTCGGTCGAGACCGACCGTCAGCGCCGCGGCGCCGACTACGTCGCCTACCAGACCGAGCAGGAACAGAAGTTCGCCGGCGACTATCGCTGGGCGGACGACCAGAAGAAGCTCGTCGCGATCCCGAAGGAGGACGCGAAGAAGATGGTGGCCAAGGCCCTCCCGCAGTGGGCCCCGCCACCGGCCCCCGTCAAGCCCCCCCCCGCGCCCGCTCCCGCCCCTGAGAAGAAGGACGAGGAGAAGGAAGACGAGGACGAGAAGAAGGACGAGGACGAGAAGGGCACCGAAGCCCCCGCACCGGCCCCCGAGGCCCCTGCGCCCGTGCCCGTGGCCCCCAAGGCACCGGTTCCGGCCGCGCCCAAGGCCCCCGTGCCCGCCGCCCCCAAGGCACCGGCACCGGCCGCCCCGAAGGCCCCCGCCCCCGGCGGCATCTGACGGCACCTTGCAGAAACCGAACCCGCGTCTAAGTAACGAACCATGAGCTGGTCAGCTGCACTTCTCGGCATCACGATGATGCTCCAACCGGGTCCCCCCGTGGACATCGGTGAAGTGCAGCTGCGCGCGAACCAGACGCCCAAGGAGCTCGAGGGGGTCGGGATCACCGAGCACGTCGAGACCAAGGTCCCGCTCGACGTCAGCCTCACCAAGTACACGGGCGAGCAGGTGAAGCTCGGCGCGGTCCTGTCGCACGACAAGCCCGTCATCCTGACCTTCAACTACTCCGACTGCCCCATGCTGTGCAGTCTCCAGCTCAACGACCTGGTGAAGACGCTCAACGGCGTCGACTACGTCATGGGCGAAGACTACGACCTGGTCACGATCAGCGTCGATCCGAAGGAGACGCCCGAGAAGGCCAAGTCGACCCGCGATCGGTATCTGGCCCAGTTCAAGGGCAAGCGGACCGACGACGCCTGGACCTTCCTCGTGGGCAACGAGGCGGCGGTGAAGAACGTCGCCGATACGGTCGGATTCGGTTACGCCTTCAACCCCGAGAATGGGGAGTGGCTGCACACCGCGACCCTCATTCTCCTCAACGGGAACGACCAGGTCTCCCGCTACATCTACGGCGTCAACTTCTCCCCCAAGACGCTGCAACTCTCGCTGGCCGAGGCCTCCGACGGCAAGTTCGTCACCACGGCCGACCAGCTCATCCTCTACTGCTTCCAGTACGACCCCACCTCGGGGAAGTACACCCCGATGATCGCCAACATCATGCGACTCGGCGGGGGCCTGACGGCGTTGATCGTCTTCGGGCTCGTCATGCGCATCATCCTGCGCAGCCGCCGAGAAGAAGACGGTGACGGCAACGCATCGACCCAACCTCATACCGAGCCTTCGACATGAAGAACTTCAGTGGCCTGCTGATGAACAGCTCCCTCGACCCCGCGGGGTTCTGGTTTCCCGACCAGGCTTCGCAGAACGCCGAGCTCGTAGATGACGTCTACTTCTTCATCTACTGGGTGAGCATCATCAGCTTCGTGATCATCGTCGCGCTGATGGTCTTCTTCGTCCGCAAGTACAAGCGGAACAAGCCCGACCACATGCCGCCCAAGCAGAGCGATCACAACACCGTCCTCGAGGTCGGGTGGTCGATCCCCGTCGGCATCGTGGGCGTGATCCTCTTCTACTTCGGCGCCATCGGCTACATCGACGCCAAGACGCCCCCCAGCGACGCCTACGTGGTCAACGTGCGCGGCTACAAGTGGGCGTGGGAGTTCAGCTACCCCAACGGCGCGACGAGCACCGACCTCTACCTGCCGGCCAACACGCCGATCAAGCTCGTCATCAGCTCGGACGACGTGCTGCACAGCTTCTTCGTGCCCGCCTTCCGGCTCAAGCAGGATGCGGTCCCCGGTCGCTACACCGAGTTCTACTTCGAGACGAAGGAGCCGGGCACCCACCACATGTTCTGCACCGAGTACTGCGGCACGCAGCACTCGACGATGGGCACCCGGGTCAAGGTCGACCCCGAGACCCAGGAGAAGGTGATGGATCCGGAGACCGGTCAGCCGATGGTGGAGAACCAAGTCTTCGTCCTCCCCCAGGCCGACTTCGAGCAGAAGCTCAAGGAGCTCGGCAACCCCTGCGAAGGTCTCGACGCCGCCTCCTGCGGCAAGCTCCTCTACGCCAAGAAGGCATGCGTCGGCTGCCACTCCGTCGACGGCTCCAAGATCGTCGGTCCCACCTTCAAGGGGCTCTGGGGCAGCGACCGCAAGTTCGCCGATGGCACCTCCGCCAAGGCCGACGAGAACTACATCCGCAACTCGGTCCTCAACCCCAAGGGCCAGGTCGTGGCCGGCTTCAACCCCGTCATGCCCACCTACCAGGGCAAGCTGAGCGAAGAGGACATCAAGTCCATCATCGCCTACATCAAGAGCTTGAAGTGAAGCCCGAGCTTCTTTTCTCTTACGTTGCCAGGATCCCCCCGCCGAGGAACTAGGAAATGTCCGCACCTGCCGTAGACGTCGGTCACGCCGACTATCTGAAGCACGCCAAGGGAATCTTGTCGTGGCTGTACACACTCGATCACAAGCGGATCGGCGTGATGTACCTCATCGTCACCAGCGTCTCGCTCCTGCTGGGTGGCGCCTTTGCCCTGCTGGTCCGCGCCGAGCTCTTCACCGCCGGCCCGACCATCATGGAGCACGACACCTACAACCGCATGTTCACCCTGCACGGGGCGGTGATGGTGTTCCTCTTCATCATCCCGTCGATCCCAGCTGCGCTCGGCAACTTCGTCTTGCCGATTCAGCTGGGGGTCAAAGACGTGGCCTTCCCCCGGCTGAACCTGGCCAGCTTCTACATCTGGGTCCTGGGCGCCTGCTTCCTCATGTGGAGCATGTACGACTCGGCGATCGACACCGGCTGGACCTTCTACACGCCCTACTCCAGTGACAATGCCAACGCGGTTTCGGCGGCCGCCATGGGCGTGTTCATCCTGGGCTTCAGCTCGATCTTCACCGGCATCAACTTCATCGCGACCATCAACAAGATGCGTCCGAAGGGGATGACCTTCTTCAAGATGCCGCTGCTCTTGTGGTCGCTCTACGCCACCTCGCTCATCCAGGTGCTCGCGACCCCGGTGCTGGCCATCACGCTGCTGCTCCTCACCCTGGAGCGCACGATGGGCCTCGGCATCTTCAACCCCGCCCTCGGTGGCGACCCGGTGCTCTTCCAGCACTTCTTCTGGTTCTACAGCCACCCCGCCGTCTACATCATGGTGCTCCCGGGCATGGGCGTGATCAGCGAGCTCATCGCCACGTTCAGCCGCAAGCGCATCTTCGGCTACAGCTTCATCGCCTTCTCGTCGATGGCCATCGCCTTCCTCGGGTTCTTGGTGTGGGGTCACCACATGTTCACCAGTGGCCAGAGCAAGACGGCGAGCATCATCTTCTCCGCCCTCACCTTCACCGTCGCCATCCCGTCGGCCATCAAGGTCTTCAACTGGCTGGCCACCATGAAGGGCGGCGCCATCTGGCTGACCACCCCGATGCTCTACGCCCTGTCGTTCATCTGGCTGTTCAGCATCGGTGGTCTCACCGGCATGTTCCTCGGCACCCTCAACGTCGACGTGCACCTTCACGACACCTACTTCGTCGTGGCGCACTTCCACTACGTCATGGTGGGCGGCACCCTGATGGCGCTGTTCGGCGGCATCTACTACTGGTGGCCGAAGATCTTCGGACGCATGCCGAACGACAAGATGGGCCGACTGAGCGCACTGCTCACCTTCATCGGCTTCAACGTCACCTTCTTCCCGCAGTTCATCCTCGGCTCGCGCGGCATGCCGCGTCGCTACTACAGCTACCTGCCCGAGTTCCAAGACCTGCACCAGATCTCCACCGTGGGCGCCTTCATCCTCGGCGTGGGCATCCTCGTCGGCTTCGCCGGCGTGGTCATGTCCCTGAAGAACGGCAAGAAGGCGCCGGCCAACCCCTGGGGTGCGAACAGCCTGGAGTGGTACTGCTCCTCGCCCCCGCCCCACGAGAACTTCAAGGTTCAGCCCGAGGCGACCGACCCCTACGACTTCTCCGGTTGGAAGTGGGACAAGCGCACCGAGGGCTACGTTCGTAAAGCCTCCGAAGCCTGAGAGGAACCATGAGCGAAGCAGCCATCGACGCCGACGCGGCGCACGAGGATGACGATCACGGGCATCACGACGAGCCCTTCCTCGGTCATCACTTCAAAGACCACGACCACCAGTTCAACACCGGCAAGCTCGGGATCTGGCTCTTCCTAGGACAGGAGCTCCTCTTCTTCGGAGGTCTCTTCTGCGCCTATGCCATCTACCGCGGCATGCACCCGGAGATCTTCGTCGAGGGGCATCACTTCCTCGATGTGAACCTGGGCGCGATCAACACCTGCGTGCTGCTCTTCTCGAGCCTCACCGCGGCGTGGTCGGTGCGCATGGCTCAGCTCGGCAACAAGAAGGGGCTGATGCTGATGATCGCGCTGACCATCGCGTGCGCCTTCGGCTTCTTGGGCATCAAGTACATCGAGTACAGCCACAAGTTCCACGAGGGCATCCTGTGGGGCCAGCTCTTCGCGCCGTCGCCAGAGGCGATGGAGCACGCGATGCACGGTGTGGAAGCCAACAGCCGCTTGCACATCTTCTTCAGCATCTACTTCGTGATGACGGGCCTGCACGGCATCCACGTCATCGGCGGGATCATCGCCTACGCCTGGCTGCTCAAGCGAGCTGCCGCCGGCCACTTCGGTCCCAACTACTACGGCCCGGTCGACTTCATCGCCCTCTACTGGCACCTCGTCGACCTCGTCTGGATCTTCCTCTTCCCCCTCCTCTACCTCATCCACTGAGTCGAGCACCGGGTAGCGAAATGGCATACCGAGAAAACGAAGCCGAAGCTCACGACGAGGAGCATCACGAACACCACATCATGAGCCCGAAGGTGCTGATCGGCACCTGGTTGGGTCTCATGGTGCTCACCGGTCTCACCGTCGGCGCCATCAAGGTCGACTTCGGAGCGCAGGCCAACCTCATCGTGGCCATGGCCATCGCAGGGGCCAAGGCCATGCTGGTCTGCCTCATCTTCATGCACCTCTGGTTCGACCAGAAGTACAACGTGATGATCTTCTTCGGCTCGGTGATCTTCGTGGTGCTCTTCATCAGCATCACCTTCATCGACACGAAGCGGAACGAGCCCTTCCGGGACGCATACGACGCGACGAACAAGCCCACCCCCGAGGGGCGCGTGCTGGTCGAGCCGACCGTTTCGCCGATCAGCACGTCCGGCAGCGACGCGGCGGCTCAGCCCGGCGAGCTGAAGGTGCCGGAGCACCAGAAGCCGAAGGTCCCCTGGCCCTCTCAGCTTCCGGACACCCCGCGCGTGGCGCCCACCGCGCACTGAAGCTGAGGATCACCCCTCATCGAGCGGCTTCGAGGTAACCACCTCGAGGCCGCTTTCGCTTTGTGGATCTCCGCTGGCACGAGGACGCGGGAGACAACCGTCGCGTGCCGCCGCTCCGGGGCGTCAGCGCTCGGCCGTCCACGCCGCGAGCCGCTCGCCCTCCTGCGTCCACACGGACACGAAATGCTCGCCGATCCGGAGGACCCGGTCCTCACCCGCAGCGAGAATGACCCCGGCCGCGTGCTCGCCCTGGCTCAGGCCCTGAAACCTCGTCGTGCTCTTCATCCACGACGGCAGGGGTCGTAGCCGCCGCGCACCCGCTCTCGTCCGACGTCGATGCTCGTGATGCGTCGGTCATCGCGCACGATGTCGATGT
>JAUHZF010000211.1 GCA_030426145.1 Polyangia bacterium | reverse complement strand
CCTCGAACCTCGAACCTCGAACCTCGAACCTCGAACCTCGAACCTCGAACCTCGAACCTCGAACCTCGAACCTCGAACCTCGAACCTCGAACCTCGAACCTCGAACGGCGCTGGTCCTAGAACACCTTCAGAGGCACAAGCCGCCGTTGCAGCTGCCGGATGCGCAGTCCGTGCCGTCGTCGCACATGCGGCCGGCCGGGCAGCGCACCGCGCATGTGTTCACGTTGCCGCCGCAGTCGACGTCGGTCTCATCGCCATCGATGGTGGCGTTGTCGCAGTCGAGGGGGGCGCCGCAGCCGTTCTCGGCCGCGAACCCGCAGGTGAGGCCGAACATCGAGCAGGGGACGGGCGTGCAGCCACAGACCCCTGGGGTGCCACCGCCTCCGCACGTGTCGGGCGAGGTGCAGTCGACGTTGGCGAAGCACTCGGTGCATGTGCCGTCACCGTTGCAGACCCCACCTTCGCACGGGGTACCGCCCGCGACGGCATCATGGGTCGGGGTGCCGTCGGCGCATCCGTCGAGGGTGCAGTCCGAGCCATCGTCGGGCACATCGGCGTCGTCGGCGATGGTGGTGGAGACGCCGGCTTCACAGCGCGTCTCCTGGCAGTCGCCGGCCACCTGGCCTTCGAGCGGACCGTCGAGCGGCGTGTTCTCACACACACCCTCGACGCATGTGTCGGTCGTGCACCCATTCTGATCGTCGCAATCGCCGTCGGCGTCGCAGATGTCGTCGGGGCTGATGAGGGTCGCCTCTTCGATCCCTGCCGCGAGATGGCAAGCACCGATGAGCATCAGCATGGGCACCAGCGCGGCGCGCATCAGAACCGCCCCTCCAGCCACATCCCTCCGGCCGTAGGCGCCAGCATCGGAGAGAGGCGAGCCTCAACGCCTTCTTCTTTGGTTTCGCCGTCGGGGGCCGTGAGCAGCACCACCAGCCCCGCCACCGAGAGGGCGCCGCCCACGACGAGGGTTGCGGTGGAGACGTGCGCGTAGGTGAGGGCGTCCTGGCGAATCGAGACCCCCTCGTCGAAGCACTGGTTGTCGTCGTTGGGGCAGAAGTCGAGCGAGGCGCCTTTGCGCTCGATGGCGAGGCCACCCATCACGGCGCCCACGGCCAGGCTCGCGAGCCCGAAGCCGCCGACGACGTAGCCGGCCACGCGCTGTCCCGCGCCTGGGTCTTCTTCGACCACAGGAACGAGCCGCGGCTCGGCGAAGGGCACCGGGACCGGCTTTGGATCGGGGTCTGGTTCGGGCGCAGGCGGCTCGGGGAGTTTCTCGAGCGCCGGGACTTGCACGGTGGTCACCTCTGGCGCGTCGGGGATGGTGATCTCCTTCGTCCAGGTCTCGTAGCCCTCGGCCCGTGCCCTGATGATGATGGTGCCCGGATCGACGGGTACGGCGACGCCCCATTGCGCGTCGCCCACGGCGGTCGAGCCGCGCTCGATGACCATGTCGGGGATGGACGCGTCGACCTCGATGGTGAGCTTGGGCAGCTTCGGCTCGAGGAGCGCGGCCCGCTTTCGCGCGACCTGGGCCCGCTTGTCCTGCCCGGCTCGCTCGGCCTTGGTGGCAACCTCGGTGTAGTTGATCCAGGCGCTGGCGTGCTTGCCGAGCCGCTCGTAGGCCAGCGCGAGGTTTACCTGGGTGCCGGGCTGCGGATCGAGCCGCATGCTCTCTTCGAACTTCCTGGCCGCCTCGGCATGCTTCTTCGCCTTGAGGAGAGCACGCCCCTCTTTGAAGAGGGTCTCGGCCGCGGCCTTGTCGGCGGGGCTTGGGCCATTGTCCTCGGCGTCCTGGGCTCGTGCGACCGAGGCGCCAGCGAGCGTGCTCGTCGCGAGCGCGAGCGCGAGGGCGAAGGCCCGCACACGACGGAGGGGCACGTCAGAGCCGATCGGCGAAAACGTCATCGTCGGAAGGGACCGCCACGGGCGGCGGGGACGGTGGCGTGGGCGCGGGGGGCGGTGTCGCTTTGGGCTTCTCGACCGCGGGCGGCGGCGGTGCCTTGGGCTTCTCGTCCGCCACGACGCGGGGCGGGGTGGGCGTGGTGACGGGCTTCGCCTCAGGCTTCGCTTCGGGCTTCGCGGCCGACTTCGGCGCCAGCTCGACGGGTTTCGTGTCCGCCTCGGTGGTCGCATCCTCGGAGACGTCGGCGTCGGCGGACGCGGGACGCTCGGCAGGATCCGCTGGCAGGTTGCCCGGCAGGCTGTTCAGTGAATCACGGGCGAGTGCGGCCGGGGCCTGGCTCAGCCCGACCTCAGCCACCACAGGGCGGCCGGAAAGGAGGCTTCCGATGACGGCCACCACAAGACCTGCGGCCATGGCCCCGATCACGAGGAGCGGCGTGGAGGCCGACGAACGCCCTTCGGGTGGAACGGGCGTCGAGCGCCGCTCGAGGGCGGCGAGGGTGGGCACCGAGGGGAACCTGTTGCCCGACGAGGGCGCTTCCGAGTCGGGCGCTTCGTCGGCGTCGACGGACTCCATCTCCGCGGCATGCAGGCTGCCGGCGTTGGACGGAGCCACCACCGTGAGAGGCTCGTCGTCGTCTGCGGGGACCGCGGCACCACGACGAGAGGCGGCAGCCCCCTCGATGACCCCAACCCCGGCGCCGAGGCCAGGGAGGGCGGAATGTGAACGGAGGTCTTGAGGTCGTCGAGCTCGTCCTCGAGGCGAACCACCGTGGCCGGGTCGGCCACCAGCGTGAGGGCCTCGTCGTCCTCCGGGCGGCTCGCTTTGGCCCGAGCGATGGCGGCCTCGATGAACTTGGGGTCCGGCATGCTCAGGGTCGTGAAGTTGACCGGTGAGATGCGGCTGAACGCGAGGGCCATCTCGCGTGCGCTCGCGAACCGCTGCTTGGGGTCGCGGGCGAGGGCCTTGTCGAAGAAGGCGTCGAGCTCGTGGGGGAGGTCGGGGGCGAGCTCGCTCACCGGCTTCGCGTCCTTGGTGCAGACCTGCACGATGACGTCGGTGGGCGCGGCCGCGTTGAACGGCAATCGACCCGTGAGCGCCTTGTAGACGATGACGCCGAGCGACCAGAGGTCGGCGCGGTGGTCGAGGTCCGGGAGCCCCCGTGCCTGTTCGGGGCTCATGAACTGCGGCGTGCCCATGATGGGCGCACCTTCGAGATCGCCGGCGTCGGTCGCTTGTACGGCGACGCCGAAGTCGAGAACCTTGACGATCTCTTCTTCGCCAGCCCGGACGAGGAAGATGTTGCCGGGCTTGAGGTCGCGGTGGACCACACCTGCGGCGTGGGCGATGCTGAGCGCCTTGGCGGTCTGCACCAGGATGAGGGCGGCGGTCTCGAGCGAAACCCGCTTGTGTCGGTGCAGCCGGTTTCGGAGGTCCTCGCCGTCGAGGAGCTCCATCACGATGAAGGGCGTGTCGGCCTCGCGGCCGTAGTCGAAGATCTGAACGACGTGGGGGCTCTGGAGCTTGGCCACCGCCATCGCCTCGGCTTCGAAGCGTCGGTCGGCCTCTTCACCGTCGAGACCGGTGCGCCCGTCCGTGGCCACCAGCTTGACGGCGACCGGACGCTGGAGCTTGTCATCGTGCGCGGCCCAGACGGATCCCATGCCACCGCGAGCCAGCTCGCGGTCGAGCCGGTAGCGGCCCGCGATGACATCCCCCGGGTTCGGTGCGTTCATGACAAGCCCAAGCACAGCATTGTCGGCAATTTCCCGGTGAGCGCAAGCGCGAATTGGCGCAGATTGGGCGAGAAAGCACCGAAGCGTCGTAGGTTGTGTGTGGTGCCCGCACAGGCCGCGCCGGTGAGCCACGGAGAACGGGCTAGGGGGAGCTTCTGCGCCGCCGCCATCGGCGAGTTGTGCCGGCGCGCGTGCGTTGGCATCATCGGCCTCCCGACGGGGGAGCATCGTGCCCTACAACATTCATGACGAGCGCACCCATGCGGAGTCGATTGCTCCGGCCTTCGATCGTCCTTCCGAGGACGTGAGCTTTCTCGTGCTCCGCGGTCCGGATGCCGGAAAGCGGTTCCTGGTCAAACCGCCGGGGGGCTACATCGGCCGCGATGAGGCCTCGGTGGTGCCGCTCAGCGACCCCAACGTGTCACGACAGCATGCGCGGCTCGAGTTCGCGCCCGACGGCCGGGTGATGCTCTCGGACGACGAGAGCCGCAACGGCGTTTACGTCAACGGGGTCCAGGTCGCGCGCGCGCAGATCTTCGACGGGAACAACGTCCAGGTCTCGAACGACACCGTGATGCGGGTCCGCTTCCAGGATCCAGCAGAGACGGCGCTGCTCGAGCAGCTGCAGGGTTCGGCGACCACCGATCGCCTCACCGAGCTGCCGAACCGGCGCTACGCGCAGGAGCGGCTCCTCCAGGAGATGTCCTACGCCGCCCGCCACGGGGATCCCCTCAGCGTGGCCCTCATCGACATGGACGACTTCCAGAAGGTGGTCGACGTCGACGGGCAGCAAGGGGCCGATCGGCTCATGGTCGAGATCGCCAACCTCGTGCGGCAGGTCTCACGGCTCGAGGACGTGGTGGCGCGCTACGGCACCGACGAGCTGGTGGTCATCCTGCGCAGTTGCAACAAGGGCGCGGCCAAGCAGTATGGCGAGCGGATCCGCGACGCGATCCGCAACCGGACCTACGAGACCGGGGACGTGCCCATTCGCGCTACCGCGACCGTGGGTCTCGCGACGTTCGCGCCCAAGAAGCCCAAGCGCCCCTCACGGAGTGGCAGCAAGGCGCTGCCCGGAGCGAAGAAGGCACCATCGTCCAAGCCGCCGAGCCCATTCGACCGCGAGCAGGTGACGAGCCTGCTCGACAGCGCGGACCAAGCCGTCTTCCAGGGGAAGTCGGCCGGCAAAGACCGCGTCTCTGTTGCAGAGTAGGCAGGAGGCTCGCCCATGGGGCTGGCCTACATCAGCTTCTCGAGGATCTTCGCCTTGGTGTCGGAGTAGGGCGGGTAGCGCACTTCGAGGTCGAGGTGGTTCGACTTCGACAGCACGCTCTTGAGGTGGGTGAAGGTGTCGAAGCTCGCTTTGCCGTGGTAGGCGCCCATGCCGCTCTCGCCTACGCCGCCGAAGGGCAGGTCGAGCACGGTGAGGTGGGCCAGCGCATCGTTGATGCAGGCACCGCCGGAGCTCGTCTCGGTGAGGACCCGGTCCGCCGTCATCTTGTCGCGGGTGAAGACGTAGAGTGCGAGGGGCTTGGGGCGGTCGTTGATGAAGTCGATGGCTTCGCCGATGGATCCGATCTTCAGCACGGGGAGGATGGGTCCGAAGATCTCCTCGCCCATGATGGGCGCGTCGAGGCTCACGTCGGTGAGCACGGTCGGAGCGATGAAGCGCGTCGCGGCGTCGTGTTCACCGCCGCAGACGACCTCGCCCTGGTCGAGGAACTTCACCAGGCGCTGGAAGTGCCGATCGCTCACGATGCGGCCGTAGTCGCGCGATCGCTTGGGATCGGCGCCGTAGAACTTACGAATGGTCGACCGCAGCTTGTCGAGGAAGGGGGTCGCGACGCGATCGTCGACGAGCACGTAGTCTGGGGCGACGCAGGTCTGGCCTGCATTGAAGAACTTCCCCCAGATGATCCGGCGCGCGGCCACGTCGAGGTCGGCGGTGCTGTCGACGATGGTCGGGCTCTTGCCGCCGAGCTCGAGGGTGACCGGCGTGAGGTGCTTGGCGGCCGCCGCCATGATGATGCGGCCCACATTGGTCGAGCCCGTGAAGAAGATGTGGTCGAACTTCTGCTCGAGCAGCGCCGTGGTCTCGGGAACGCCGCCCTCCACGACGGCGAAGGCGTCGGGGTCGAGGTACTGCGGAACGAGCTCGGCCAGCACCTTCGAGGTCTCGCCGGACACCTCGGACGGCTTCAGCAGCGCGCAGTTGCCGGCCGCGATCACGCCCACCAGCGGCTCGAGCGCGAGCTGCACCGGGTAGTTCCAGGGGGCGATGACGAGGGCCACGCCGAGGGGGTCGCGCTGCACCCGGCAGGTGCCCGGCTGGAGCGCCATCGGCGTGCTCACGCGCTCGGGCTGCATCCAGTCGCGGAAGTGTTTGCGGGCGTGGTCGATGTCCTTGAGCAGAAGGGCGATCTCGGCGAGGTAGCCCTCGAAAGAGGACTTGCCGAGGTCGGCCTCGAGCGCGGTGAGGAGTTTTTCACGCTGCTCGGTGACCAGCGCCTTGAGCCGTCCGAGCTGGGCGTCACGCCACTCCGGGGCCCGTGTCCTCCCCGAGCGGAACGTGCGGCGCAGGCGTGCGACCGTGGCGGCGATGTCCGTCGACGGGCTGGGGGAGGGCGATGACGCGAGGGGCGTGGCGGCAGTCATGACCCACGATAGTGAGCCATGGTCTGACAAAGCGCCAGCCCCCTCCGGGGTGAGGACCGGTGGCGGGAGGCTTCAGGGTGAGATCGCCAGCGGCGAAATCGGAGTGGGTGGACCTGACCGGGATCGAACCGGTGACCTTCGCATTGCGAACGCGACGCTCTCCCAACTGAGCTACAGGCCCTTCGGGGAGGCGAAACATACCCGGGGCCCGGGGGCAGTCAAGCGCAATGTGAAACCGCCCTGTGGCTCGAGGCAGTCGCATCGTCTACCTTCGGCCCCATGAAGCGCATCGGGCTGTTCACGGTCTTGGCATGGGTTGCCTTCGTCGGCTGCGGGGATGGGGCCGAGACCACCGGCAGTGGAGGCAGCAGCGCATCCTCGAGCAGCGCGGGAGGCGCGGGCACCACTGCGGGAACCGGCGGGGCATCGACATCGTCGTCGTCGGGGACCGGCGGGGCGCCTGCGGTCTTCGGCGGCGATCGCCCGGTCACCCTAGCGGTCCCCGATGGCTACGACGGCACGCCTGCGCCTCTGTTGGTGTCGCTGCACGGCTACTCTGGGACCGGCGCCCTGCACGAGGCCTACTTCAAGCTCCGGCCGGCGGCGCTCGACCGCGGCATGCTCGTCGCCGTTCCGGACGGGACCGTCGACGGCAACGGCAATCAGTTCTGGAACGCCAACGCGGCCTGCTGTGACTTCGGGGGGACCGGCGTCGACGACAGCGGCTACCTGCGCGGCGTCATCGAAGAGATCCAGGCGGCCTACGCCGTCGATCCCAAGCGCATCTACTTCGTGGGCCACTCCAACGGACACTTCATGGCGTACCGCATGGCCTGCGACCACGCGGATCTGGTGGCCGCGGTGGCGGGTCTCGCCGGGGGCTTGCTGACCGACGGCATGGGCTGCACCCCGAGCGAGCCCGTGCACCACCTGCACGTGCATGGCACTGCGGATCAAGTCGTGCCCTTCGCGGGCGGGCCGTTCACCACGACGTCGATCGCGAGCGCAGACGAAGCCGTCGCCTTCTGGGCCGAGCAAGCGAGCTGTGCCGCCACGCCGACCACCGCGGAGACGCTCGACTTGGTGGGCAGTCTCCCCGACGCGGAGACCCAGGTTCTGCGCCATGAAGGTTGTGCATCGGGCGGGTCGGCCGAGCTTTGGCGCATCGAAGGCGGCTCGCACATCCCGTCCTTCGCCCAGGACTGGCCCGAGCGACTGCTCGACTTTCTCGAGGCCCACCCGAAGCCCTGAGCCAATCGCCGTTTGAACGGTGTGCCCGCGGGTGCGATAATGGAGCCAACGGTTTCGTCTCGGGACCGAGGTTGGCTTCGATGCGCTTGGAATTCTTGTCGATGGGGGCAGGCTTGGGCCTGCTCGTGGCTTTGGGCGCGGCGCCCGCCTGCAGCACCGACGCCATCGTCGACGATGGCACTGGCGGCACGGGTGCGGGTACCGGTCAAGGCGGAGGCGCCTGTCTCGAACAGGAGCTCTGCAACACGGTCGACGACGACTGTGACGGCGCGGTCGACGAAGACTGCGCCTGCATCGAGGGTCAGACCCAGCCCTGTTACGACGGGCCCTCCGGCACGGAGGGGATCGGGCTCTGCGCAGGCGGTCAGCAGACGTGCAGCTTGCAGGGGACGTGGGGCGCCTGCGAGGGCAGCGTCGTTCCCACCGACGAGACCTGCAACGGCGCCGACGACGACTGCGACGACGACACCGACGAAGGCCTGAACGCGACCGTCACCTGCGGTCTCGGCATCTGTCAGGTCACCGTCGACACCTGCGTCGGCGGCGTCGCCACACCGTGTTTGCCCGGCGATCCGAACCCCGGCGGCGAGACCTGCGACGGCTTCGACGACGACTGCGACGGGGCGATCGACGAGGGGTGCGACTGCATCAACGGCAACACTCAGCCCTGTTACTCGGGGGCGCCCAACACCCAAGGGGTTGGCCTGTGCGCGGCGGGCATGCAGACCTGCGTGCAGGGGGCTTGGGGTGCTTGTGTGGGCGAAGTGCTGCCCACGGCCGAGCTCTGCAACGGTCAAGACGACAACTGCGACAACGTGCCCGACGACAACGACCCCCAGAGCGGCGGCGCATGCAGCACCGGCCTCAATGGGATCTGCAACCCGGGCACCCAACACTGCGTAGGCGGCACCCTGGTGTGCCAGCAGAACAACCAGCCCACGGCCGAGCTCTGCAACAACCTCGATGACGACTGCAACGGTACGCCGGACGAAGGGAACCCTGGTGGGGGCGGCCCGTGCTCCACCGGTCTCTTGGGAATCTGTACTGCGGGAACTCTATTTTGTACGGGCGGGATCCTCGTCTGCCAGCAGAACCAGATGGCCCAGGCGGCTGAGATTTGTCAGAACGGCCTCGATGACGACTGCAACGGAACGCCCGACGACTGCGGCGGCACCGGGTGCTGCGGGACGAGCTGCCAGACCCAGCACAGCAACGGTCAGGGGCAGAACTTCTACGACTGCGCAGCGCTTGGCACCCACAACGTGAACCAAGCCTTCGCCGCCTGTGCTGCCACGACCGGCAACCCAGCCCAGTGCGCCGACTTTGGGGTCGTCTGCGACACCGACCTCGACCTGATCGACGACTCGGCCGTGGTCTGCTCGACCGGCGCCGCCGACTGCATCTGTTGGGCCTACAGTGGTCTCGCCGCCGGCTACACGTACAACAACCCCGGCGAAACCGGCTGCTTCTGCGCCCTCCCGGGTGACCCGAGCTGGAACTAGGGCCCACGCGGCTCCGGTGAGATCGTTCTCGTTCTCGTTCTCGTTCTCGTTCTCGTTCTCGTTCTCGTTGTCGTTCTCGACCTCGTTGTCGTTCTCGACCTCGTTGTCGTTCTCGAAGTCGTGGAAGGCCCAGGGCCCAGGTTCGAGGTTCGACGTTCGAGGTTCGAGGTCGAGGTCGAGGTCGAGAGCGAGCCCGAGAGCGAGTCCGAGCCCGAGAGCCGAGGTTACGCGCCGATGCGGCGGTACTTGATGCGGGTGGGCTGCTC
Source organism: Polyangia bacterium (assembly GCA_030426145.1). Lineage (GTDB taxonomy): Bacteria > Myxococcota_A > Polyangia > Polyangiales > Polyangiaceae > JAPYTK01. The sequence goes on along the minus strand of JAUHZF010000211.1, from coordinate 7,531 downwards.
GTCGCCGAGGCGACGCTTGCGGTCCTTCTCGTAGTCCTCGTAGTTGCCCTGGAACCACTCCACGTGGCTGTCGCCTTCGAAGGCCATGATGTGGGTGGCGATGCGGTCGAGGAACCAGCGATCGTGGCTGATCACGATGACGCAGCCAGGGAACTGGAGGATCGCCTCCTCGAGGGAGCGCAGGGTGTCGACGTCGAGGTCGTTGGTCGGCTCGTCGAGGAGGAGCACGTTGCCCTCGCTCTTGAGGAGCTTGGCGAGGTGCACCCGGTTGCGCTCACCGCCTGAGAGCGAGCCGACCTTTTTCTGTTGGTCGCTGCCCCCGAAGTTGAAACTCGAGACGTAGGCGCGACTTCGCACCTCGCGCTTGCCGAGCTGGATGACCTCTTCGCCTTCGCTGATCTCCTCCCACACCGACTTGTCGGGGTCGAGCGCGTCGCGGCTCTGATCGACGTAGGAGAGCTTGACCGTATCGCCCACCGTGAGGGTGCCGCTGTCGGGCTTCTCCTCGCCGACGAGCATGCGGAAGAGGGTCGTCTTGCCGGCGCCATTGGCGCCGATCACCCCGACGATGCCGCCCGCAGGGAGGCTGAAGGACAGGTCGTCGATGAGGAGGCGGTCACCGAATCCCTTGCTGATGTTCTTGGCGTCGACGACGTTCTGGCCCAGCCGGGGGCCGGGCGGGATGTAGATCTTGCCGGTCTCGACGCGCTTGTCGGCGCTGGCGTCCTCCGCGAGCAGATTCTCGTAGGCGTTGAGGCGCGCCTTGCCCTTGGCCTGTCGCGCCTTGGGCGACATCTGGATCCACTCCAGCTCGCGGGCGAGGGTGCGCTTGCGTGAGGAGGTCTCTTTCTCTTGCTGCTCGAGTCGCTTCTGCTTCTGTTTCAGCCAGCCCGAGTAGTTGCCCTCGTAGGGGTAGCCGTGGCCATTCTCGAGCTCGAGGATCCAGCCTGCGACGTTGTCGAGGAAGTAGCGGTCGTGGGTCACCGCCACGACGGTGCCGGCGTACTCCTCGAGAAAGCGCTCGAGCCAGGCCACGCTCTCGGCGTCGAGGTGGTTGGTGGGCTCGTCGAGGAGCAGCAGGTCGGGCTTCTCGAGCAGCAGCTTGCAGAGGGCGACGCGGCGCCGCTCACCACCAGAGAGCTTGGTCACGTCGGCATCGCCGGGGGGCAGGCGCAGCGCGTCCATGGCCCGCTCGACCACACGGTCGATCTCCCAGGCGTCGGCGGCGTCGATTTGATCCTGCAGCTCACCCTGCTCTTCGAGCAGCTTGTCCATGTTGTCGAAGTCGGTCGCCATCTGCTCGCTGATCTCCTCGAAGCGCTTCACGAGGTTGCGCTTGTCGGCGACCGCGAGCTCGACCTGCTCGCGCACGTTCTTCTCGGGGTCGAGCTGGGGCTCCTGCGGGAGGTAGCCGACCTTGAGCTCGGGAGCCGCCTTCGCTTCGCCGAGGTAGTCGGTGTCGACGCCAGCCATGATGCGAAGGAGCGTCGATTTGCCCGAGCCGTTGTGGCCCAGCACCCCGATCTTGGCGCCAGGCAAGAAGGAGAGCGAGAGGCCCTTGATGACCTCCTTGTTGGGGGGATGCACCTTGCGCAGCCCCATCATGGAGTAGACGAACTGACTTGCCACGGAGCTTGGGTACAACGCGACAAGGCGCGCTTCAACGCGCTCTAGCGGGTTTCCTTGTCGCCGTGACGGGAGGGCTTGTATCGTTCCAAAGGTGATTCGCTCGACGACGTGCATGCTCGTGGGGGGCGTTCTGCTGAGCGCCTGTGTGCCTCGACCGGGGCGGTGCGCTGTTCGACGACGACCCCACGAGCAGTAGCAGCAGCAGCTCGTCTGCCGGCGGGAGCCTCACGGTCGGGGTCGGCGGAGCGAGCTCTTCCACGTCGGGCAGTGGAGGCGCGAGCAGCAGCTCGTCGAGCTCGACGTCTGGGGCTGGCGGCCAAGGCGGCATGGACCCGCTGGGCAATGGCATCATCGACCCCGGTGAGGAATGCGACGACGGCAACGTGGAGGCCGGCGACGGCTGCGACACGCAGGGCATGATCGAAGCGGGCTGGGACTGCCCCCAACCCAACAGCCCCTGCCTGCACGTATCTGGCTTCACCGCGGGGGCGGCCACCAGCGGGGGGGCCGTGGGGAGCACGGGGGGCTCGTCCTACAGCGTGGCTTGCGGCGCGGGCCAGGTGCTCGTCGGGGTGAGGGTCTACGACGCTTCCGGCTGCTCGTGCGCCACGGTGTCGACCCAGGTGGGCAGCCTCGTTCCCATCTGTGCGGAGGTGTCGGTCGACTTGGCGGGCAACTTCACCTGGGCTGCACCGACGAGCGACCTCGCCGAGATCGGGGGCGCGCTGGGCCAGGGCGCGCAGCTGGGTGAGCTCACGTGCAGCAATGACCGCTACCTCATCGGCGTACGCGGCCGCGTCAACAATGACCCCATGGCTTACGGCGAGGTCGAATCCATTCGCCTGCGGTGCGCCCGTTTCACGTTCGCGACCCATCCCATGGGCGGTTCCATTGCGCGAAGCGCAGCCAACAGCACCGGTGACCTCGGCGCCGACACGCCCGACGTGAACGCCATCTGCGGCGGTGATGCGTTGGCGGTTGGCCTCGATGGCTACGAAGGAGCCCTCGTGGATCAGGTCGATGTGCAGTGCGCGCAGCTCACGCCGACCTATTGCGGCGACGGCAACGTCGGCGTTCACGAAAGCTGTGACGATGGCAACGCAGTAGCCGGCGACGGCTGCGACACCCTTTGTCAGTCGGAGTGAGCGCGATGACCTGGGGTCATCCCGCGGCCTGGTAGGCAGCGAGGCCGCGCGAGCAATAGGGGCAGCCGTCTTCCCCCTCGACGTGTGCGTGGCCGCCGTCGACGCCCCCCTCGCGGTGCGTCACCTTCGGGGCTCGGGCGTCGTCGGGCGCGGCATGGGCCGCGTCGTCCGCGCCTTCGAATCTGGGAGCAGCGGGGCCGGTGTCGTCTTCGTCGCTCGACTTCTTGGCTGCGACCTCCGCCCGCGCCTGGGCGCCCATGGCGGCGGCCTGGGCGGCGACCGCCTGGTCCTGGCCCGACGGCTCGGCCGGCGCGCGCGCGGCGCGGATGATCTGGTCGGCCTTGCGGACCGTTTCCTCCGGCGTGCGCCCGGGAGAGGTGTCGATGTTGACCTCACCACCAACGGCGTAGCGCTGTCCGTCGGGACCGGTCTGAAAGGTGTAGTTGGGGCCGGACGCGCGGAGGCCGACGGCGGCGGCTTTGTGCGCCGCCTCGTGGTTGCGAACTTCGCGATCGCGCGCCTTCAGCTCCGCGACCTGTTGCTTCTGTTCGTCGGTGAGCTCGCCCTTGCCGGGGCGCTTGTCGTCTTCGCCCTTGCGCGTCTCCTCGGCGCCGCCGACGGCTTGCTTCGTGACGGTGCCTTCGGCGCGCTTGCTCCCACCCGCGCGCGCGGCTTCCTCTTCGGCTGCCCGGTCGCCGCTCTCGCGAGACTGCGCGGGCTCGATACGGCGAACGCCGGGGACGGAGCTGAAACGAGCGTGGAGAGACGAGAGCATGATGATCCTCGTGGCTACATCTTCCTGAACGGCAGAAATGAGGGTCCCTTGAGGCTGCTGACGATACGTCGTCAGGAGCGTGAAGCCGCACCGGGGCTACTGACACGATGCTGTCGGGAGGCCCCATCACGGCCGAGCCGAGCGACAAGCCCTGGCGATGGCGCAGCTTTTTGGTGACCGACCCCAACGGCGTGATGCTGGACTTCTTCCACCCGCTCGCGGACGCTCGCGTGGAGGATGCGGCGAGCTGATCGACTGTTTCACATCGTGCAGCTGCTGCGCCGCCATCGACTCACGACGGCGGCGCGGCTGGCTGAACGCCTCGAGGTCAGCGAGCGCACCATCTACCGCGACATTCGCGACCTTCAGGCGAGCGGGGTCCCGGTGGAAGGCGAGGCGGGCGTCGGCTACCGGCTCGGGAAGAACTTCGAGCTCCCCCCGCTGATGTTCACCGTCGAAGAGGTTCGAGCGCTCGTATTGGGCGCGCGCATGGTGGAGACGTGGGCCGACGACGAACTCCGCCAGGCCGCGCGCCGTGCCGTCGACAAAGTGCACGTCGCGCTGCCGCCACCCTTGCGGAAGTCGATGGACGACACGGCGCTCTTCGCACTCAGCTTCCGCTCCTCGGGAGAGGTGAGGAAACGCATGGGCATCATGCGACGCGCCATCGAAGCGCACGCCATCCTCCAGCTCGACTACGGCGACGGCGACGGCGTCGAAACCACCCGCCGCGTGCGCCCCCTGGGACTCTACTTCTGGGGCCCCACATGGACGCTCGGCGCCTGGTGCGAGCTACGCGAAGACTACCGAAGCTTCCGGCTCGACCGCGTGCATCGCGTCGAGGCAACCGACGAGCGGTTTGAATACGCGTCGCCCTACACGCGCGAGGACTACGTGAAGGCAGTGAACGAAGACCACTGACCTCTCGGGCTCGGGCTCGTACTCGGGCTCGTTCTCGCGCTCGTTCTCGCGCTCGTTCTCGGGCTCGTACTCGCGCTCGACCTCGAACCTCGAACCTCGAACCTCGAACCTCGAACCTCGAACCTCGAACCTCGAACCTCGAACCGAACTCAGCCTCGAACCGAACTCAGCCTCGACCTAGGACGCGGGCGACGAGCCTGGCGTCCTCACGGCCGAGCTCGCGGGTGGCGACGAGGACGGCGGCGTAGATGAGACCGACCGCGATGGCGTAGAGCGGCGTGACGAGCTTGCCGGCGGCGGGGAGGAAGTGGGCCGCGGTGGCGGCGATGGCGACGGCGAGTACCACCCGCACCAGGGTCGCGGGGGAGACCACGGCGCCAGCGATGCGTTTGACGGCAATGGCGGCGCCCATGGTCGCGAGGAAGAGGCCGGCGGCGGTGGCGAGGGCCGTTCGCATCAGCAGATCGGCGCCAAAGGGCTGTTGCCACAGCAGGGCAGCGCAGAGGCCCACCACCAGCGCGAGCGCGACCACGGTCAGGATGGCGCTCAATCGCTCGCGTCCGAGGCTGGTGAGCACCGTGACCAAGATGCCGAAAATGGCGAAGGCGCCCAGGCCGACCGCCATGACGTGCATGGCCGAAGCGCCGAGGTTGGCGCTGTCGTTGCCGAACACCAACGTGAGAAGCGCCCGAGGCAGACCCGCGGTGACGCTCACCATCGCGCCGGCCAGGATGAGCGACAGGCGAACCCCGGTGCGCACGTAGCTGGCGACCGCTGCGTCGTTGCGGTCGCGATGGGCTGCAGCGAGGAGGGGGAACAACACGAAGGTCACGCTCAGAAGCAGCTGGTAGGGGAGGAAGCAGAAGAGCTGCGCGTTGCGGTAGGCGCCAGCGAGCGTGTCTGCCGCGGTCTCGAGCTGGCCCTCGCGGACGGCGGCGTCGGCGGCAAATCGTCCCAGAAGCTGCATGTCGCTCTGCAGCAGCAGGTTGAGGGCGAGCTGGCCGCCGAAGAGCGGCGCGATGAAGGCGAGATGCGCCTTGGTGGTCGGTCCACCACCCGGCTTTCCGAGCCCCGCCAGAGGGATGGCGATGCCCATCATGAGGGCGGCCGCGGCGGCGAAGCCGGCGAGGGCACCTTCGACCCCGAGCCCGCGCCGCGACAGCAAGTAGCCGCCGCCGAGCAGTCCGCACGTACGTAGCGTGGCCGCACAGACGTCGAGCGCGGCTTGGGCCCCGAACCGACGCTTGCCGTTGAGCGCCCCCACCAACGGCGTGTAGAGCCCGTAGAACACCAGCACCAACGACACGATGCGGAGCGGCGTCGTGAGGTGGGGCGCGCGGCCGAGGTCGGCGAGCCACGGCGCCCCCAGCGCGAACAGCGCCGCGAGGGGCAGGGCGAGCGCTCCGTGGATCGAGATGGCCTTGCGTTGCGCCTGGGCCTGGTCGCGCTCTTCCGCCGACGAGACGGCGCGGCTCACCCCCTGGACGGCCGTCGCGACCACCGGGTTGTAGACGATGCTCGCAGCGCCGAGCACGCGCCCGAGCGCACCGTAGGTGCTCAACCCGAGCAGGTGCTTCAGCGCGATCTGCTGCACCAGCCCCACCACCATGAAGTAGATCTTGGCGGCTGCGATGAGCAGACCTCCGCGGCCCGCCTTGCGCTCGACGTCGCCCTCGTCGTGGTCCTCGCCGCCCGGGGAGGAGGTGTCTCGGCCCTCGGCCATGGGCCCCCCTACCACGGTCATGGCCTCGAGGCGCCACCGGGTCCCCGGACCTCGCACTTGGGCATTGACGCCGTGCAAGTTGATGCTAGGGTCCCCCTCCCATTCCGGCTTAGCTCAGTCGGTAGAGCAAGTGGCTGTTAACCACTGGGTCGCTGGTTCGAGTCCAGCAGCCGGAGCTTCATAAGGCCCAGGCTAGTCAGCCTGGGCCTTTCTCTTAACAGGACCCTCGTCGGCTTCGCCGGCGGGGGGCTTGTCGTATCTGCCCTGCTGGCGCGGGTTTGCGCGCGGTCGGCGTTCGGCGGGAGGCTCTCTGCTCGGGCGGCGCCAGAGTACCTCGCGTCGTTGCCGACCCCGACCGGTGCTCTCTGGGTGCTCTCGGGCCTCAGAGACGCCTCCAGACGCCGAAAAGCCGGTTCACACCAGAGAGCCGATGGTTCACGGCTCCAGAGTGGGACAAGGACTGGGCTTTTTCGTGGTCCGAGGTTCACCGGACGAGACGGCGGTTCGCGACAGCGTCTCGCGAGAACTACGGCGCATGGTTCCCGGCTGGCGACCGTCGCTACTCGGCAGACCCCTTCTTCGCCCGGCCATCGGCTCGCTGAACTGCGGTTGGCGTGGCGGCGCTCGCCTTCGCGACGGCGACGAGCTCGGAGGGGTCCAACACCTTCTCGGCCGTCGGGAAAAGCTCGCTCTCCTCGAATCGAACGTGCTCCCGAAGCAGCTCGCCGAACCGTCCAAGCCGTCCCCGCTCGTCACCCGCCTGGGCACGCAGCGCTCGCAGGCGCTCATGGTCCGATCGAGTTCGCCCCACCAGCTCGTGCTCCCCAGCCGCCTCGAGCGGAGGCAGCAGTTGCTGCTCCTCGACCTCGAAGTGAGGCCCGAGGTCGGAGTCGAACGTACGGGCGATCGACTCCCACATCGAGGTGATCTCCTCGTCCGAGCCGGTCTCCGCGGTCCTCTCCGCCCGACGTGCGAGGACGAGCGCGTGGTGGTGGTCGCGGCTCAGGTCCTGGAGGTTGGGGTCGCGCTTCATCGATGACCTCCTCGTGCGTCGGTAGTGGGTGTCAGCCTTCCTGCAGTGCCCGCGGGAAGAGCACGTGGTTCTCGAGGTGAATGTGCGCCATCAGGTCCGCTTCGAGCCGGTCCAGCTCTTCGTACATCGCACGCCAGGTCGCGCAGGCTTCCGCGGGAGGCGTGAAGTCGTTCGTCAAGGCGCGCGTTCGCTTGAGGTTGTCGCCGTGATCGTCGTGCTCGCGCATCATCACGGTGACCGGACCGCTCAACATCCCGCCGCGGCGGCCGGCGAGCAGGGCCGGGAACAGCACCTGCTCCTCCTTC
>JAUHZF010000598.1 GCA_030426145.1 Polyangia bacterium | reverse complement strand
GCATGGTCTTCGGCGTCGCGCGAACCATCGCGCTTCTGTCGCAGGCGGTCGAGCTCGAGCCCGGCGACGTCATCGCCATGGGCACGCCGTCTGGGATCGGCTTCGCTCGTTCTCCGCAGCGCTTCCTCGTGCAGGGTGAGGTCTGTCGCGTGACCATCGAGCGCATCGGCGAGCTCGAGACGCCCATCGAAAACGACCCCATGGTGTCTTTCGCCCCCGCCGCGGAGTGAGCCCGACCATGAGCACCGTGCACCTCACCTTCGACAACGGACCCGACCCCGAGGTGACCCCGCATGTGCTCGACGTGCTCGACCGCTACCGAGCGCATGCCACCTTCTTCCTCGTTGGAAAGAACCTCACCGACGAGGCGGGCGTCGCCACCGCCGAGCTCATTCGTAACCGTGGACATCGCATCGGCAATCATTCCTTCACCCACGGTACGCCGCTCGGCGACGACCCCGGCGAGGCGGCGGTCACACGTGAGCTGGCGCAGACCCAGGCTCTGCTCGACCGGGTGTGGACGGGACCGCGCTGGTTTCGTCCTTTCGGAGGCGGGGGCGAGATCGGCCCCCACCTGCTGTCGGAAGAGAGCGTGGCGTGGCTGCAGGCACACGAGGTGACGTGCGTGCTCTGGAACTCGGTGCCTGGCGACTGGAAGGATCCCGAGGGATGGGTCGAGCGCGCCCTCGAAGACGCGGAGCGACTCGACGAGATGGTGGTCGTGCTCCACGACGTCTTGCCTGGGGCCATGGCTCGGCTCGACCGCTTTCTCGCACAACTCGTCGAGGCTGGGCATGGGTTCACCGACGACTTCCCGCTGAGCTGTCTCCCCATCGTGGCTGGCAAGCCCCAGCCGGGGCTCGATGCCTACGTGCGCTCGTCGAGCAAGTCGCGGCGAAAGGCCGGAAGCTGAGCCTGAAGCTCGCGCGACGTGAGCAGGCCCTCGCGGTGGCAAAAGAGGATGCTGCGTCGGCCGTCGAAGTGGTCGGTGGTGACCATGAGGCCCGGCGACGGCACCGTGGGCATGGCGACCGCGTCGGTGACCTGCGCTCCGAACAGCCGTGACAGCGGGAGCTCTCCGGGGTTGCTCAGCACGAACGAGCTGCGCTCACCGTCGAACGGGCGCCGCGATAGATGATCGACCAACTGCCACGGCATCCACGCCGTGCTGCGCATGGCCGAGACCATGCCCACGTCGAGCTTGCCCCGCACGATCTGTCGGCGCTGCTGCGCGAGCGACTGCACGGCGACGCGTTCGTCGTCGAGCTCGTGTCGATCGAGGGCGAGGAGCATCATCGTGAGGTGGTTGCCGAACAAGCGTTCACAGCCCCGCTTGGGGTCGAGAGAGACGGGAACGGGCACCACCTGCCGGGGCGGGGCGTAGCCTCGTGAAGCCATCACACGGTCGAGCAGGCGCGCCGAAGCCCAGAGCACGAGGCTGGTATCGGCGAGGCCCGCTCGCGCCCGCAGCGATGCGGCGAAGGCCGAGGTCTCTTCGGCCGTGAGGCGCCACCGGTGCACGCGCTGTGGTCCTGGGGCGTTCGTCGTCGTGCCTTCGAGGCCGAGGATGGGGCGCTTTCCCAGCTCGAAGGCGTGCTCGATGTAGCTCGTGGTGAGCTCGCGCTGCGCCGCCGGGTCGAGCTCGGCCAGAAGTCGGTCGCTGGTGAGGAATGGCTTTTTCGGGACCGGCTGTTCTCCCCCGAGCCAATCGAGCACCCGAGCCGCTCCGCGGGCATCGGTGATGGCGTGAAACCACACCAGCGCGATCGCGTCGCGGGTTTCGCCGCGCATGACCACCACGTGGAAGGGGCGCTTCTCGTCGGCGGGGGCACGCAGGGCCGCGACGGCGGCTTCGAGCGGTGTCGTCGTTCCGAGTGCGCGGACCGTGACCCGTGGGGTCTCGGGGCCGGGGCGCCAGCAGTAGGGGGAGCGTGGTGTGCGATGCAGCGCGTAGCGCAGCCCAGGCGGTCCTTCTTGGAGGCGCTGCTGCAGGCGTACGAGATCGACGCGGCCGTCGAGGGTGGCCAGGATCGCGCATGTGTTCCGCTCGCCCCAGTGGTGACGCAGCTCGTCATCGGTGCGGAGGTGGAAGATGTCGATTCCCCCGAGGGGGAGGTCGGCGGGGCGGGCGCGGGAGAGCATCACGCGAAGGCGTCGAGGTGGCCGCGAGGCCGTCGGGCGTCGAAGGGTTCGGGCGCGCGCACGCAGAGAGCCTGGGGCACTGCTCTCGGTGGCGCAACCACTCTGGGCATTGCGGTCGCGGTGTGACGTGGCAGCATGCGGACCATGTCGTCCGTGTCGAAGCTGATCGAGGCGCCGGCCACGATCGAGACGGTGGCGCTGGCGATCGCCGCCGACGCCTACCCGGGGCTACGCACGCAGGCCTACCTCGCACAGCTCGACGAGATGGCCGCGCCGCTCGCCAAGCGCCTCGAGGGCCTCGATGAAGAAGAACGGGTCGAGGCTTTCACCGAGTACGTCTACGACGAGCTGGGCTTTCACGGGAACACCGAAGACTACTACGACCCCCGCAACAGCTACCTCAACGAGGTCCTCGAGCGGCGCACCGGGATCCCGATCTCGTTGGCGGTGGTGCTCATCGCCCTCGGGCGTCGTGTCGGGCTCACGGTCGAAGGCGTCGGCTTCCCCGGTCACTTCATCGTCCGCGTGGGGGGCGAGGGGGGGCGTTTCCTCGACCCCTTCACCGAAGGGCAGGTGCTCGAGCGCGACGACCTGCTCGAGATCGCACGTCGCGCGCTCGGCGAGCATCGCGACCTCGCCCCCGAGCAGCTCGAGCCCGTCGACACCCGCTCCATGGCCGTACGCATGCTCTTCAACCTGCAGAACATCTTCGAGCGACGTGGCGACCACGCGCGTGCCCTGGTGGCCTGCGACCGACTTTGCGAGGTGTCTGACGCGCCGTTCCACCTTCGCGATCGCGGCGTGCACGCGCTCGCGCTCGGAGCGGTGGGGGCGGCGGTCGAAGACCTGGAGTCGTATCTAGAACACGCGCCCGACGCCGCAGACCACGACCGCATCGAAGAGCTCCTCGCACGGGCCTCGATGCGCGAACCCGTCCAACCGAACTGAGACCCATGTCGAGCTCCTGCACCCCCGCCGCGTCTGCGGTCGAGATGAACCAGCTGGTCCTGCCCACCCACACCAATGCCCTCGGCACCGTTTTCGGGGGCACCATCATGTCGTGGATCGACATCTGCGCCGCGATGAGCGCGCAGCGCCTCGCTCGCAAGGTGGTGGTCACCGCTTCGATGGATCAGCTCGACTTTCTGGCCCCCATTCGCAATGGCCAGCTCGTGAACTTGCGGTCCATGGTCAACTACGTCGGGCGCACCTCGATGGAAGTGGGCGTGAGGGTCGAGGCCGAGGACACCCTCACCGGCGAGCGTGTTCATGCCGCCAGCGCCTAC
>JAUHZF010000210.1 GCA_030426145.1 Polyangia bacterium | reverse complement strand
TGCCCATCGGTGCGTCGCCCGATCCGCTCCCCATCGGGGCCAAGCCCGAGCCTGAGGAGGAGCCGACGGCGAGCGGCGACGAGCCCACGTCCGACGCGGTCGACCTCGAAGCGATAGCGGAGGAGAGCAAACCGGATACCCTGGTCGCTTCGATCATGGCGGTGTCGGGTTTGGCCGAGGCCTCGCCGACGCACACCGACGTCGAGCGCGGTCTGCGTCACTACCTGAAATACGTCACCGATCACGGTCAGCCGTGCGACGTGGTTGGGGTCGACCTGCTCGTGGCCGAGATCACCGAGCGCATGGCGGGACAGATCGACGCCATCCTTCATCACCCGACGTTCCAGGCGCTCGAGTCGGCGTGGCGTGGACTGAAGTTCGTGGTCGATCGCGTGGACTTCCGCGAGAACATCGCCATCGCCTTCGTCAACGTGAGCAAGGAGGACCTGCTCGAGGACTTCGAGGACTCGGTCGAGGTGCCGAAGAGCGGCATGTACAAGACCGTCTACTCGGACGAATTCGGTCAGTTCGGTGGGCGGCCTTACGGCCTCGTGGTGGCCAACTACGAATTCACGCCGCTGCCGCAGGACATGGCGCTCCTCGACATGTGCGCCTCGGTAGCGGCCATGGCGCACGCGCCCTTCGTCGCGGCGGCGGCGCCGAAGTTCTTCGGCCTCGACGATTGGCGCAAACTGCCCCAGTTGAGCGAGATCGCAGCCCACTTCGAAGGACCGCAGTACACCAAGTGGCGCGCCTTTCGCGACAGCGACGACTCCCGCTACGTGGCCCTCGCCATGCCGCGCTTCCTCTTGCGGCGACCCTACGGTCCGACGGCGAATCGCGTCGGCGCCTTCGAGTACGAGGAGCAGGTTCAGGGACACCACGAACGTTACCTCTGGGGCAACGCGGCCTTTGCCTTCGCGACGCGGGTGGCCGAGGCCTTTGCGCGATACCGCTGGTGCGTGAACATCGTGGGGCCCTCGACGGGGGGCACGGTGGAGGATTTGCCGCTGCACCAGTTCGAATCGCTGGGCCGGCTTCAGACCAAGATCCCGACCGAGATCATCATCACCGAGCGACGCGAGTTCGAGATCTCCAACTCGGGCTTCATGCCTTTCACCTACCGGCCCGATACGCTCGACGCCTGCTTCTTGTCGGCCAACTCGGCGCAACGCCCCAAGACCTACGGGATCAGCGAAGAAGGGCGAAAGGCCGAGCTCAACCACCGGCTCGGCACGCAGCTGCCCTACCTGTTCATGTCGTGCCGCCTGGCGCACTACATCAAGGTGCTGCAGCGCGAGAACATCGGGACCTGGAAGGAGCGCCAAGACCTCGAGCGCGAGCTCAGCGCGTGGATCATGCAGTACGTCGCCAAGCAGGCGGTGGTCTCGGCTTCGGTCCGCGCGCGGCGTCCGCTCAAGGACGCGAAGATCACGGTGAGCGAGGTCAAGGGCAACGCCGGCTTCTACAAGGTCGACATGCAGATCCAGCCCCACTTCCGCTACATGGGCGCCGTGTTCCACCTCGGTCTCGTGGGGCGGCTCGACCAGGACAGCTGATGCGCGCCATCCTGGCGCTCGTCACGTTCATGGTGCCTTGCGGGGCGTGGGCCCAAGGGGTGGATCCCGGGCACGCACCCGAGCGCGGCTTGGGCTTGCCGGCGAGGGAAGGACCGGAGCGAGGCCTCGGCGTCACCCGCGGTCCGCAGGGCGAAGAGCCTGTGCTCGTGCCGCGGCGTCGACACCGGGTCATCGCTCCCGAGCCACCCGCGCCGATCCCCTACGAGGCGGGGGACCCCGTGCCTGCAGGCTTTGCCGTCGAACGACGCTTCGACATGCCTTGGGTGGTCACGGGCTTCGTGGTGTTCGGCTTCAGCTACCTCAGTGGCGTGGGGGTGGCGGCGGCCGAGCTCGAGCTCGTGCCCGGCGAGCCGGGGGATCGGGTCGACCGCAACCAGGCCCTCTACGCGCCGCTCGTGGGTTCGTGGGCTGCGCTCGGGCGGTCGCGTCCCGCGGCCGAGGCAGGGATCCTCGTGGGACACGGCTTGTTGCAGCTCGGCGGTCTCGCGGTGGCCATGGTGGGCCTCGCGCGGCCGCGCACCTGGCTCGTGCCCACCCTGGTGCTGACACCGGACCTCGGGCGGCTGGGCGTGCAGCTCACCTTCTGAAGCTCAAGGCGTGACCCAAAGAAGCGTGCCGACGTGCTCGGCGTCGCCTCGGACCGCGTACCAGCCTTCGGGCAAGGGTGGGTCCATCCAGCGAAACAGGTGGCGCGCGTCGGGGGGCGTGAGGTTGATGCAGCCGTGGCTCCGGGGGCGCCCGAAGGCGTCGTGCCACCAGGCGCCGTGCATGGCGTAGCTGCCGTCGTAGTAAGCGACCCAGGGGACCTCGCGGGTGCGCCACCGATGGCCGGTGTCGCCGAGCGGACCGCCCATGTCGCTCGTGAGCCACTTGGCGCCGACGCGGTAGATGCCCGGTGGGGTCCGGTGCTCGTGGTCACGCGTGGTGCCGCCGAGCCCCGGCGAGATGAGGGCGGCGAAGACGGGGGTCTCGTCTTCGTAGGCGACGAGGGAGCCTCCGTGCACGCTGACGTGGATCCACTTCTCCCCGGGCTCGTGGGCCTTGGGCGGTGAGCGTTTGCGGAAGAGGGCGATGCCCGCGCGCGACAACCAACGACCGTCGCGTGTGGCCCAGAGCCCATGCCCCCCGCGCCACTGGCCCACCGCGGGCGCTTGGAGAGGAATGATCTCTCCCTTGGCGATGGGGGTCTCGAGCTGCTTCACGCGGCCACCTTCTTCTACCCAGGGCTTCACGTCGGTGAGCGCGACGGCGAACGGGAGATCGGGGGCGTCGAAGCGTTTCGAGGGCAGGGGAGCGCGTGGCTTCACGCGGTGGGCGGGGACGAGGAGCTGGTCTGGGGTGAGCAGCCAGTCCTGACCCTCGTGCCGGAACCGCTGGCTCCAGGCCATCTTCATGCCGGGGTAGGCGCTGGTTCCGTCGCGGAGGCTACCGCCGCGCGAAGCGAGCCAACGCGCGACGGCGCCCGGGCTGGGCGCGGAGGTGGAGGGCGGAGATGGGGCGCGGTCGTGCGGGCGCAGCTCGTCGCGGGCGGGGAAGCGACGGTAGCGTGCGGCGCCCTCGGCGGTGCCGTAGTCGAGGGGATAGTCGGCATCACGCGGGAGGGCGGCGGCGATGGCTTCGATCCGAGGGTCGCTCGGATCGCGGATCACACCCTGTTCGGGAGCGCAGAGGAATCCACGCGGGGCCACCTCGAACCACCCGCCAGCACAAGGCTGCGCTTCACCGCTAGGAAGGGGATCGGGCGCGCGCAGCGGAAGCCGCTGGCCCGCCCGCGTGACCCCGATGACATCGGCCGACCAGGCCGGCGCGGCGAAGATCCGCCGCGTTCCCTCCATCAAAACCAGCATGGGCCCCGACGGCGCTGGTGGGGATGCGGCAGCAGCGGGCGCGCTGGTCGAAGGTGGCGCCGACGAGGACGTTGCCGAAACGACAGGTGCGGCTCGAGCCTGTGTTTTCGGCGGAGGTGGCGAGGTCTCCCCGCTGCGTTCCGCAGGCGCGGTGCCCGCGCAGGCGACGAGGGCCGAGGCCAACGCCCAACCCCAGCGTGGGAGCGCATCTCCCGTGGGTGCCGAGGACCGCCGCATGGAGCGCGAGCTTACACGGGCCATGCCCACAAGCCGAAGCTCGTTCTCGGGCTCGTACTCGGGCTCGTACTCGGGCTCGTTCTCGGGCTCGTTCTCGGGCTCGTTCTCGGGCTCGTACTCGGGCTCGTTCTCGGGCTCGTTCTCGGGCTCGTTCTCGGGCTCGTTCTCGGGCTCGTTCTCGGGCTCGTTCTCGGGCTCGTTCTCGGGCTCGTTCTCGGGTTCGTTCTCGGGCTCGGGCTCGAGAACCTGGAACCTCGAACCTGGAACCTCGAACCTCGAACCTGGAAGCCGATCAGCGCAGGGCCGTAGCCACCACCACCTGGAACTCCTTCGGCTTCAAGGTCAGGCGGTAGGTCTTCGTCATGCCGCGGGCGCGCACGACGATGGTGTGCTGGCCCGGGGGGAGACGGAGGCGGGAGATGGCGAAGTTGGAGGGGAGGGTGGTCCAGCTTCGGGTGTCGGGGGTGTCGGCGGCGGTGAGCGCCGCGCTCGTGGCCAGGCCTGCCAGCAGCCCGACCACGCCGCCGCCGTTGCGCTTCTTGCCGGCCGCGGCGTTGGTGCCGGCGGAGACGGCCTCACTCGCCACGATGCGCGTGATCATGCGGGTGATCGCCGACAGGATGATGGTCGGCTCTCGCTCCTCCCACTCGCGCCGAACCTCGGCTTCGACGTCGAGCGCGTGCTCGAGCGCATGAGGTCGACCGTCGATGGTGAGGGTCGGAAGGCTGTAGGTGCCGCGGGCTTTGGCGAGGCGAGGGAAGTTGACCCACGTCACGAGCCCCTTGGCCGCGAGCTCGTTTGCCTTGGCCTGGTCGTGCGGGCTGATGATGCCGCTCACCGCCGTGAGGGCGAGGCCGATGGGCAGCCGCACCGGCTTCTTCTGCGGGACTCGGCCGTAGCCCACGAGCACGAGCACCTCGCTCTTGCCCTCCTGCTCGGCCGAAGGAAGGGGACCTGCGCCGCCCACCAGGGCGTCGATGCGGGGGCTCTTCGATTCGCCGCCCGTCAGCACACGCAGCGGGTCGCGCAACGACGGGTAGTCGTCGTAGGCGAGGGCTTCTTCGTAGGAGATGAGCGCCTCGTTGGGGCGCCCAGACTTCTCGAAGGTGTAGCCCGAGAGGTAACTCCCGAGGCCGAGCAGGCTCGTGGTCTCGCCCTGCTCTTTGAGGAAGCTCTGCATCACGGCGAGGCGACGTGCTTCGACCCGCGCGCCCTGCAGGTCGCGGCGCGCGAGGTAGTTCATCATGTTGAAGGTGTTGATGAGCAGCTTCTCGAAGGCCGGCGCGCGGTAGGGGCCGCTGTCGTCACTGAAGAGGTAGCGCCCCACGTCGTCGGCGGCGCTGTGCGAGAAGTCGAGGAGCTCGATGCCCTTGTCGGCGAGCTCGAAGTCGCGCTGAGAAGCCTGGTAGTCGTCGATGCTCTGGAGGATGGTCGCGCGGTCGAGCAAGAGCAGCGCGTTGTCGCCCTCGAGGGGGGGCACGTCATCTTTGCTCGCGACGTCCAGCTCCTCGTTGAGCGCGCCCACGGCGAGCTCGGGCTGCCCTTGGTCGAGGGCATCGAGGGCCATCTTCACGCGCGACTCATGGCCCGCGCAGCCGGTGAGAACCAGCAGCGCAGCCACGACGACGAATAGGGCTCGGCGGGCCACGACTCGGGTCTCCCGCCTCGTCAGTCGAGCAGCGCCTTGGTGATCTCGGTCTTGTGCTGCCACTTGATGCCGCTCGTGGCGACCTCGATGAGCTGCATGAACATGAAGTACTGCACGCGGCGTGCGTCTTCGGTGCGCTCGTCGGCGTTGTAGACCTTGCCCGTGAAGTAGAACTGCGTGCCCAGCTGGGCGTTGACCGCAGCCACCTTGGTCTCGTCGAAACCGCCGCCCTGCTGCTTGGCGATCTCGGCCATCATCTGTCGCTGGCGCTCCACGCTGACCACGTCGAACATGTCGGCCTCGACGAGCCAGGTCTCTACGTCGCTGAGGAGGGCGTCGAGCGCGCTGTCGATGTGCTCGCTGGTCTCGTTGGCGAGGGGAAAGATGCTGACCCGGGGGGGCTCGGTCGCGCCCTGGAACTCCCCGAAGATCCGCGAGTCGCGGAAGCTCTCGAGCTGCTCGTGCAGCGCCTTCTGAAGGTCCCGCTTGTCGAGCCGCGTGCTCATGGCCGGGTCGTCGAGACCGGGCTCTTCGCTGCCACGGACGTAAGTGGGGCCACACGCGGTCGCGGCCGCGCCGAGGGTCGCCAGGGTCACGAAGTGACGGCGGGTGGTCAGAAGCTTTGCCATGAGGCTGGCGTAGCACAGCAAATTCGACGCGCGGGCGAAGAGCACGGGAACTTCTGACGCCGGGCGGTGTCCGCACCCTCCTATGCACATGTCGGCCTTCCTCGCCTCGCACCCCGGGGCGACGTCCGGCGCTCCGCCCTGGCGCTGGGCGGTGGCGAGCGCGCTCACCACCGTCCTCGGCGTCGTCGCGGCCGTCGGTACCGTGCTCTGGGCCCTGGGGGGGCTCCAGAGCCCCGACGCGGCACCCATGCTCGCCCTCCTGGCCGCCATCCTCGTGGGGGTCGCCTCGACGGCCCGGCTTCCGAGGGCACTGGCCCGCGTCGCCTATCTCCGCGGCCTGGCGCGGGACGGGCGTCGTTGCTACGCCGTGACGGACGACGAGCTCTTCGTCACCGACGATGGCGGCCGCGGTCTGCTCGTAGAGCTCGACCAAATCGTAGAGCTCATCCTCGACGGAGATGAGCTGCGCCTCCGCGTCGATGACGCCGACGCACAAGGCGTGGTCTACGCGGTCCTCTTCGGTTGCTTCGACGACGACGGTCCCTCGCCGGGCCCCTGCTTCGACGCGCTCGCGGCGCGGCTCCGTGCTCGGCGCTCGCCCGCGCGGATCGAGCCCTGCGCCGTCGATGTGTAGCGACTAGACTCCGCCGGGTGACGAAGGCGACCCACCACCGAACCTGCAATCTCTGCGAGGCCATGTGCGGCGTCGTGATCGAGCACGACGGACGGGAGGTCCTCGGGGTTCGGGGTGACCCCGACGATCCGCTGAGCCGGGGGCACATCTGCCCCAAGGCGGTCGCGCTCGGGGAGGTACATCGCGATCCCGATCGCCTTCGTCGACCCCAGCGCCGCACGGGGCGGGACTGGTCCGACGTCGATTGGAAGACGGCGCTCGACGTCTGCGCCGACCGCCTGCACGAGGTGCAGGCCAAGTACGGCCGCCACGCGGTCGGCGTGTACATCGGCAACCCCTCCGTGCACAACGCGGGCACGCTGCTCTTTGCGGGCGGATTTCTGAAGGCGCTGCGGAGCTTCAACCGATACAGCGCCACATCGGTCGATCAACTGCCGCACATGCTCGCGGCCTACGAGATGTTCGGGCATCCGCTCCTGATGCCGGTGCCGGACATCGACCGGTGCCGGCACCTGCTCATCTTCGGGGCCAACCCCGTGGTGAGCAACGGCAGCATCATGAGCGCGCCGGACGTGAAGAAGCGCCTCAAGGCGATCAAAGCTCGCGGCGGGAGGATCATCGTCGTCGACCCTCGACGCAGCGAGACGGCAGAGCTCGCCGATGAGCACATCGCGATCCGGCCTGGCACCGACGCGCTCCTTCTCGCCGCGATGCTTCATACGATCTACGCCGAAGAGCGCATCGCCCTCGGGCGTTTGCGCGGCTTCACAGATGGGGTCGACCAGCTCGGGGCATCCCTCCGGGGTTTTGCCCCTGAGACGGCGAGCGAAGCGACCGGCGTGCCGGCAGAGACCATTCGCCGCCTCGCGCGCGACTTCGCAGCCGCGGAGGCGGCCGCAGCCTACGGTCGCATCGGGATCTGTGTGCAGCGCTTCGGTGGCCTCTCGGCCTGGCTCCTCTACGCACTCAACATCGTGACGGGCAAGCTCGATGCCCCCGGTGGCCTCATGTTTACCCGCCCCGCAGCCGACCTCGTGAAAGCGGCCGCGGCCTTCGGAGAGCGGGGCCACTTCGACAAGGGGCGCTCCCGTGTCCGCGGGTTGCCGGAATTCAATGGCGAGTACCCCGTCTCGACCCTCGCCGACGAGATCGAGACGCCGGGCGAAGGACAGATCCGCGCCCTCGTCACCATTGCGGGCAACCCGGTCCTCTCCACCCCCAACGGACGGCGTCTGTCGAAGGCGATGGAGAAGCTCGACTTCATGGTCTCGGTCGACCTCTTCCGCAACGAGACCACACGGCACGCACACGTCATCCTCCCCCCGACGTCGACCCTTCAGCAGAGCCACTACGACGTCGCCTTCAACCTCTTCGCGATCCGCAACGTGGCCAAGTACAGCCCGCCGCTCTTCCCCCGCGAGAAGGGCGAGAAACACGACTGGGAGATCTTGCTCGAGCTGACGACCCGCATCGCCGCGCGCCGAGGGCCGCGGGCGGCCGTCGCGTCCCGCCTCGCCCACATCGGCGCGTCTCGCCTCGGCCCTGACGGCATCCTCGACCAGATGCTCCGGTGGGGCCCCTATGGCGCCAAGTCGGGGCGGCGGGGAATGTCGCTCCGGCTGCTCAAGACCCACCCCCACGGCCTCGACCTCGGCCCCCTCGAGCCCGCGCTCCCGGAACGGCTCATGACCCGGCGCAAACGCGTTGCCCTGTCGCCACCGCGCATCGCCACCGACCTACGACGCCTGGCCGCGTTTCGGGAAGAGGCGCCCCCGGCCCTGTCGCTCATCGGCCGGCGCGAGCTTCGCACCAACAACTCCTGGCTGCACAACAGCCCGAGCATGGTGAAGGGCCCCGCGCGCTGTCGCCTCTGGATGCACCCCGAAGACGCCACGGCGCGCGGCCTTCGGGATGGCGCCGATGTCGTCGTTCGCTCGCGGACGGGGGAGGTGACGGTCCCGCTCGCGTTCGACGACAGCCTGCGGCCCGGGGTGGTGAGCCTGCCCCACGGCTATGGCCACGACCTCGACGACGTCGCTCTCGAGGTCGCGCGCCGCCAAGCCCCAGGCGTGAGCGTGAACGACCTCACCGACGAGACCGTCGTCGACGAGCTCAGCGGCACGGCGGTGCTCAACGGGGTCCCGGTGGAGGTCTCCGCTGCCGCAGCGCCGACAGATAGGTCGCCTCTGCCCGTTGCCACGCCCGACCCGTGACGAGCGCCCACAGGTTGAGCGGGCCGACGATGACTCCCCAGACCCACCACGGTCCCTGCGGGTGCAGCCCCGCGGCGCAGAGCAAGAACATGTGCAGGCCGAAGCCGAGCCAGCGCGTCGCGCGCATGGGGCCACGCAGGTGCTCGGCGGCGAGGCTGCGCTCCTCGGGACTCTGGGGCCAGGCGTAGGCGCCGTCGCGCCAGCCCCGCAGCCAGCGACGCTGACGCTTGGTCCAGCTCGCGCCGATGGCGAGGACCAGCGCACGCCACCACTGCCGTTTCGCAAAACAGGCCCGGGCCTCCGCGGCGAGCTCGCTTGCGTCTTGCACCGGCGCCCCACCCAGCCGCACGTCGGGGCGCGCCGCACCGAGGTAGACGCTCTTGTGGGCGTCGTAGCGCACCGCGTGCCAGCCAAGGCTCACCCCGGCCGCGGCCGCCGCGAGCCACGGAAGGGGACCGTGCACGTCACGGGATAGGTGGAACGCCATGCCCAGGAGAACTGCGGTGGGCGCCACGCCGTCGATGGCGCCGTCGAGCATGCGCCCGAAGCGCGAGGCCGTACCCCGTCGACGGGCGAGCTGGCCGTCGGCGCAGTCGAGGACGATGGATCCGAAGAGGAGGACCGCGGCCAGCCGGGGCTGCCCCGTCGCCCAGCCGAGTCCGGCGGCGAGGCTGAGGGCGCCAGACGCGAGGGTGACGTGGTTCGGGGAGATGAAGGTCATGGGCAGCAAGGGCTGCACCACGAGCCGATCTGCGAGCGGTCGATGGATCCACCTGTCGATGGGCTCTTCGACGTCGTCGGGTTTGTAGCCGGCCGGCTCGCTCACGGCCGCTCCATCGATCTCGAGATGGCCTCCGCCGCCCTCAGGTCGTCCGGGGTATCGACCTCGGCCCACGGCGTGGTGACCGCCGTCGCGCGCAGCGTCCAGCTCGGCAGCAGTCGATGGTAGGCGTCTTCGTAGTAAGCGTTGGGTTTGTCGTGGAGCGCGCGCTCGAGGGCATTGGCCACCCGTTCGCGGTCGCTCGCCACGAGGACCTCGGCGCCGATCGACTCGCCTTGGGCTTCGTGCAGGCTCTTGCCGAGGCCCACGATGCAGCCATCGACCACCTGGGCCTTCATCGCCTCGTCGTCGAGGGGGCCTCTGAAGTCGACGAGGGCGGCGGACCCACCCGCGGACCACAGCGCCGCGACCGTCTCGGGGGCGACCAAGAGGTCACCGTCGAGCTTGAGCACGTCGGCCGCGGGGGCAATGGCGGCGAGGGCGACGGCCAGCGACCGCGCGTTGCCTTCGGTCGCGAAACGTTCGTTGAACACCGTGCGCACGGGATGCGGCCACCGACCGGCCGCGATGAAGGCTTCGACCGCCTCGCGATCGTGGCCGGTCACCACCACGGCCTCGTCAGCGGGCAAGGCGAGCGAGCGCGCGAGCAGGGGGCGCCCTCCGACGGGAACGAGCACCTTGGGGCGCCCCGACGAGGCGGCTGCGAGGCGGGTGCCGCGGCCCGCAGCGAGGATGACCACGACGCGCGTCATGCGATGACGATGACCCCGCGGCTCTGTTTGCCATCGACCAACGACCGCACCGGCGTTCCGAGCTGGAGGTGACGGACGGCGGTCTCTGGGTCCCCCCCTTGCTCTTCCCACCGCGTTTCGAGCCACGACGAGCGGAGCCACGACCGCTCGGTCGCGGTGACGGTGAGGTAGGCCACGTGGGCGGCCGTGATGTTGCGAAAGAAGTGCGTGCCCTGCGAAGGCTCCACGCGCCGCTCACCGATGGGGGTCTCCACGATGACCTGGGCCCCGGAGATCTCGCTCCAGCTCACGGAGATCCCCAGGGTGCCGTCGCTGCTGCCCCAGCGTCCGGGGCCGATGAGGAGGTAGGGGCGCTTCGCTTCTCGCAGCTCGCGGTCGATGGCCGCAACGGCGCGGCAGAGCTCGTGTTGCTGTTGCGGCAGAAGGGGATCGGCCACCACGTGCACCACGTCGTAGAGCTCTGGCGAGCTACCGTGCCCGAGCGCGAGGTCGGTCGTCGCGAGGAGGGCGTCTTCGGGCACGTCTTCTGGGTGCAGCTCTAGGTCGGCGTAGCGGAGCGAGCCCTGCGGACGGACCTGGAGCACGTAGAGGCGAGCGTCGATGTCGCCGCCGGGCATGTCGACGGCGAACTCCACCTCCACCTCCTCGCCGAGCCCCTCGCGCAAGCGGCAGAGCAGGTCGCCAATCGCCTCCGCGAGGGGGATGCTTCGCCACTTGAGGATGTTGTTGAAGGTGACGACGCGCGGCCCTTTGAGACGGAGGTTGTCGCGGAGAATGTCGTCCTGGGCCTGGTAGACGCTGGCCACCTGGTGAAGCACACCATCTTCTTCGGCCGCGTCGAGGTCGTAGCGATGCACGCCCGCGACCCGCCCGTCGGTGTCGTGATGGGCGGTGGAAACGGCGTAGAAGTGGCGCTGCGAACCGCGCAGAAAGGAGACCGCGTCCGGGAACTGAGGCAGCGACTGAGGCGATCCGGGCGAGAACCGGAGGGCGACCCCTCCGCTCACGACGGTGTGGCCGAGGCCGAGCGCGATGTGGGCGACGCCGTCTTCGGCGGTCTGACCCCCGACCGGGTAGAGGTTGCAAGACTGCGCCACGCCCGAGACCACCGGGTAGAAGCGCCCGTGGCCATAGTCGCGGCCGACCACCTGTTGAATGCAGATGGCCATCTTCTGCTCCTCGGCGTCGTGAGGGGTGCCGGCGAGGTAGCGCTTGGCGCGGCCGGCGAAGGTGGACGCGTAGACCACCTTGATCGCACGGCAGAGGTCTTCGAAGCGTGCTTGGTGGCTCTCGTCGTCGTTGGAGAGCATCTCGGTGTGGTAGACGCCGGCGAAGGGGCGAAACCGCGAGTCCTCGAGAAGCGTCGACGAACGCACGGCGAGGGGGCCTTCGAGGTCGGTGAAGGCCAGTCGGAGGTCGCTCAAGACGTCGTCGGGTAGCGAGGCGCGCTCCACGCGGCGGTGGAGCTCGGCGTCGTCGTCGAGCGAGACGAGGGCGGGTACGTCGAGCGGCTCCATGAAGCGGTCGAAGGCGTCGGTTCCGAGGACCACCGTCTTGGGGATTCGGATCTGCAATCCCTGGTGGCGGGTGAGCAGACCGTGCCCCACGATGATGCTGCTCACGAAGGCGACCGAGCGACCCTTGCCCCCGATGGATCCCCGACCGAGGCGAATGAAGCGGTTCTCGGTGCCGCGGTTGCGTGAGCTCAGATCGGTGATGACACTCTCTTGCTCGTAGAAGCGTGCCTCGCGAAGCATGCGCACGAGGTCGCTCGTGAGCGTGTCGATGTCTTCGAAGTCCTCGATGCGCATCGGTCGGATGCGGCGTGCGAGGTGGAACAGGCTCCGAGCCGTGAGCCAGAGGGAGAAGTGGTTGTTCTGGGCGTGGTAGCGCACCGACGCCTCGGGAATGCTGGGGAGCAGGCGCTCCATCTCGTAGACGTCGCGTGCGCGCCCCACCTCGGTGCGGTCGGGGAGTCTGAAGACGAAATCGCCGAAGCCGAGCGCCTCGACCATGAAACGCTTCACTCGACGGGTGAAGTTCGCGGCGTTCTTGTCGACGAACCAGGCCCCGAGGGCTTCGGCTTCATCGCGGAGCTGGGTCTCGGCCGACTGGAAGAGCACCGGGAGATCCCAGCGGTCCTTGCGCCAACGTTCGGCCATCGACAGCCCGGCCCGTGGGTCGAGCTGCCCCGCGAGGTTGGGCATGCGCATGTCGGTGAGCAATGCCGTCACGTAGTCGGCGTAGCGGTGGTAGAGCGCCTCGGCCTCGGCCACGGTGGTGGCGAGCAGGATCTTGGGACGAGCCCGCATTCGCAGCAGTCGGTGGTGGTCGTTGAGCCCCTCGGCGATGAGGGAACGCGACTGCTGGAACAGCACCGGGTAGAGCAGCGACAAGAAGCTCGAGTAGCCACGGATCCCGTCCTCGACCACGATCATCACACCCACCCCCGCGACGGCGGTGTCGTGGGTGGCGTTGCGTAGATCTTCGACCGACTTGATGGCGCCGAGCAGGACGTCGGTGCTGCCGCCCCACAAGAAGACGCGGTCGATGGAGGGGGGCAGCTTGCCGTTCGGGAAGGCGCCGAGGTCGGTCTCGTCGAAGATGAGGAGGACGACGGGCAGGCCCGGCTCGAACGACTTGATGTGGCGGCTCAGGTTCTCGGTCTCGGCGCCGCCCGGTCGCACCACCATGAAGACGAGATCGAAATGCCGCTCGCGCAGCATCTTGAGGGCATAAGGCGCCGAGCTCGCATGGGTGATGCGAGGCGTCGCCGAGAGGCTCAACTCGAGATAGTGCGAGTAGAGTCGGTCGGTGAGCGAGCCGTCCTCTTCGAGAACGAAGGCGTCGTAGGCACTGGAGACGAGGAGGATGTCGAGGACGCGGTACGGCTGCAGCGATTGAAAGCGCTGCTGCCAGGGTTCAGGGCGCCCGTCGGGGCCCGGGATGTGAAGTGGGCGTCCCGGTGGCCCCATGGAGTAGGGGCTATCGGTCAAACCACCCCTTGGTCCAGCATCGCATCGGCCACCTTGATGAAGCCGGCGACATTCGCCCCTCGCACGTAGTTGACGTGATCGCCCTCGGTTCCGTGCTCGACGCAGGCGGCGTGGATCGAGCGCATGATCCCGTGAAGGCGCTCGTCGACTTCTTCACGACTCCACTTCATGTGGCTCGCATTCTGCGACATCTCGAGGCCGCTGGTGGCCACACCGCCCGCATTGGCCGCCTTGCCGGGGCCGTAGAGGATCTTGGCCCCGAGGAAGACCTCGATGCCTTCGGGGGTGGTCGGCATGTTGGCCCCCTCGGAGACGCAGGTGCAGCCCCGCTCGACCAGGCCCTTCGCGTCGCTCTCGCCGAGCTCGTTCTCGATGGCCGAGGGGAAGGCGCAGTCGACTTTGTCGGCGAGACCCCAGACCTTGGCGCCTTCGTGGTAGCTCGCGCCGGAGAACTGCGAGGTGTATTCCTTGATGCGGCCGCGGCGCTCGTTCTTGAGCTCCATGATCCACTTCAGCTTCTCGCCGTTGATGCCCTCCGGGTCGTAGATCGCGCCGCTCGAGTCGCTGAGCGTGAGCACCTTGGCGCCGAGCTGGAGGAGCTTCTCGACGGTGTACTGAGCCACGTTGCCGCTACCGCTCACCACACACTGCGCGCCGTCGAGGCTGCGTCCCTGGGTGCTCAACATCTCCTGCGCGAAGTAGACCGAGCCGTAGCCGGTGGCCTCGGGTCGGATCAGCGAGCCGCCCCAGCCGAGACCCTTGCCCGTGAGCACGCCAGTGAACTCGTTGCGCAGCTTCTTGTACTGGCCGAAGAGGAAACCGATCTCGCGCCCGCCGACGCCCACGTCACCCGCCGGCACGTCGGTGTTGGGCCCGATGTATCGGTAGAGCTCGCTCATGAACGCCTGACAGAAGCGCATGACCTCGTTGTCGCTCTTGCCCTTGGGGTCGAAGTCGCTGCCGCCCTTGCCGCCCCCGAGGGGAAGGGTGGTGAGGCTGTTCTTGAACACCTGCTCGAAGGCGAGGAACTTGAGGACCCCGAGGTTGACGCTGGGGTGGAAGCGGAGCCCGCCCTTGTAGGGTCCGATCGCGCTGCTCATCTCGACACGGAAGCCGCGGTTGACGTGGACCTCGCCTTTGTCGTCGACCCACGGAACCCGGAACATGAGCACCCGCTCTGGCTCGACGAGTCGCTCGAGGACCTTCATCTGTCGGTAGGCGGGATTCTGTTCCACGACCGGGGCCACCGCTTCGAGCACTTCGTGCACGGCCTGATGGAAGGCGGGCTGGTCGGGGTTCTTGTCCTTGATCTGCTGCATCAGGTCGTCGACGAGGCGGGACATGGGCTTCTCCTTGTTCAATCGCTACCGGGGAGGGCGGGGAGCTGTTTGGCCCCGGCGATGATGCGCACGGGACGGTCGTAGAAGATGTAGTTCCAGGACCAGCCCCCGAGCACCAGGAGGCGGTTCCGGAAGCCGATGAGGTAGTAGATGTGCACGATGAGCCACGCGAACCAACCGATGATCCCGGTGAAGCGAAGGCTGCCGGCCTGGGCCACGGCGTGGCCGCGTCCGATGGTGGCCATCATGCCTTTGTCCCAATAGCGGAACGGGGGATGGTCGGGGTCGGCGTCGCGGCCGGTGACCGAGCTCTGCTGGAGGATGAAGTCGGCGACGTAGCGTCCCTGTTGCATGGCGGGGGGCGAGACCATCGGCAGCTCGGCCCCGTCTTCTCCGACGAAGCCGGCGATGTCGCCGATGGCGAAGGCCCCGGGGGCGTCGGGGATCCGGCAGTAGGCGTCGACCTCCATCCGGTGGCTTCGCTCGCGGGTGGGGCCGTCTTCGGCGACGTCTTCGGGGCGGACGCCGGCCGACCACACGAGGGTCTTGCTCTCGATGACCTCGCCCGACTTGAAGCGCACCTCATCGCCAACGAGGCTGTCGACCAGCTGGCCGGTGCGGACCTCGACCCCGAGCTGTTCGAGACGCTGTCGCGCGTAGGCGCCGAGACTCGGATGGAAGGCGGGGAGCAGCTCGTCCCGCCCCTCGACGAGCACGATGCGCGCGCCCTCACGGATCATCGGGTATTCAGGCTTCACCACGAGAGCCATGAGCTCGGCCAAAGCGCCCGCGTACTCGATACCGGTGGGGCCGCCGCCGACGATGACGAAGGTCATCCAAGGGGTCTGGTCGGCCACGGGGCGATCGCCGGCTTCTTCGAGGCATCGAAGCACGTGGTTGCGTAGCTCCAGCGCCTCCGAGATGTTCTTCAACCCGAGAGAACGCTTCTCGATGGTCTCGTTGCCGAAGTGGTGCGTCCTGGTGCCGGCGGCGACGACGAGGTGGTCGTAGCGCTCAGTGTCGCCATTGCGGAGGAGGACGCGCTTGCCCGGAAAGTCGAACCCGACGACTTCGGCCTGGCGAAAACGCACGTTGGGCGACCCGCGGAAGGCCTTGCGGACGGGGAAGCAGATGTCACTCGGGTTCAAGAGCGAGCTGGCCACCTGGTAGAGCAGGGGCGTGAACGTGTGGAAGTTGTTGCGGTCGAGGATGAGGACGTCGACGTCCTTACCGTCGAGCTTCTTCGCGCACTCGAGTCCACCGAAACCGGCCCCCAGGATGATCACACGGCGTCGCAAGGTCCCGACCCTGCCACAGGCGCGTGCCGGCCGCGACGGAGGCCCGCGATGCTCGACCCTCGATGCTCGACCCTCGATGCTCGACCCTCGATGCTCGGTCTCGGTCTCGACCTCGGTCTCGACCTCGACCTCGACCTCGACCTCGACCTCGACCTCGACCTCGACCTCGACCTCGACCTCGACCTCGACCTCGACCTCGACCTCGACCTCGAACCTCGAACCTCGAACCTCGAACCTCGAACCTCGAACCTCGAACCTGGAACCTCGAACCTCGAACCTGGAACCTCGGCCATCGTGTCCCTAGGACCCCAGCCTGCACTCACCCCTCATGCGGCATGGCCATGGCCACGGCGCTAGGTTAGTTACGAGAGACATGCCCGATAGCCCGCATGGGGCCTTCGTGCTGTTCGGGGGGCAGCACATCGCCGCCCTCGCCGTCACGGCTGCGGTGGCGGCCATGGCCGTGGGGTTGTCTCGACGGCGACCAGGTACGGCCCTGCGCGTGGGGCGGGTCGTCGCGGTGGCGCTGGTGGTCTCAGGGCTTGGCTACGTTGTCGTCGATGCGACCGCGGGAACGCCGTGGCGTTACTGGCTGCCGCTGCATCTCTGCGACCTCGTGGTCGTCATCGGTGCCGCTGCCCTCTGGACGCGGCGGCCGCTGCTCGGCGAGATGACCTACTTCTGGGGCATGGCCGGGACCCTCCCGGCCATGCTGACGCCCGACTTGCGTCTGGGGTTTCCCGACTTTCACTTCGTCTTCTACTTCATGCAGCACGGCTTCATCGTGGTGAGCGCGCTGCTGCTCGCGAGCGCCGACGACGTTCACCCGCGCGCGTGGGCTCCGCTTCGGATGTGGCTCTGGCTCAACGCCCTGGCCCTTCCGGTGGGGATCTTCGATTTCGTGG
>JAUHZF010000597.1 GCA_030426145.1 Polyangia bacterium | reverse complement strand
CTGCATGTAGCCGAGCTGGGCGCGCAGGACGAGGTGATCGAAAGCGACCCAGCGCCAGCCGATGGCCACGTGCACGTTGTGGAGGTGGGACCGCAGTCCCACCTCCTCGCCGAGGGTCTGCTGCGCTGCGGCGGCAGCGAACGCTCCTCCGATGACGTTGGCCACGTCGCTCGGCACGGCGGAGCCCCTGAGCCCAACGTAGGTGTAGCCGCCGTAGAGCTCCAAGCCCGCCCCCGAGAATGGGCGCCAGCCGCCCGCGAGACGAACGACGACCCCGTCGCGAATGGCGCCATCGATGAGCGCTTGGTACTCGGCGTCGTAGGCACCGAAGCCCTGGACCATCGCGTTGACCGCGCTGCCGTAGGCGGCGGGAAGGAAGCCTACGTCGGCCTGCAGGAGGATCCGACCGGGGAGCTCCCCGGTGATCTGACCTCCGATGGAGAGGGGGGCGAGCGTTCCGAGCGCGACGTCGAGGTGCGGCGGATCGGCGGGATCGGATTCGTCCTCGACCGCGTCGGGCGCCTCGTAGGAACCGTAGACCCCCTGGGCTGGCACCTCCGTCGGTGGCGTGGGGGCCGCCGATGCGGGGTCGGGGGAGGGCACGGGAGCGGGCTGGCTTCCGGGTGGTGGCATGCGCCAGGCGCCGGACTGTGGGGTGCCGGGGAGCGGCGGCGTGGCGCCGGCCGTGCTTGCGAGGAGAACGACGGCGATGGCGGTGAGGAGGGTGGGGGCGTTCGTTGGGTAGCGCGTAGACAGCTGCTTCGTTGGGGTCACACTCAAATCGTTGCGTTGCCGCGTGAGGCCATTCACCGCCGAAAAAAATGCCGGCCGAGCCTCAAGTCTCTTCACCTTCGGTCGTTGTTCCTGGACGAGCCGAGGAGCGGCTCGACACGAAAAGGCACACCAGCCGTGAGGCTGGGCCGCAAAGCCACGGGTCTTGTCCCCGGCCATGGGCCGTGAGGGCGAGATGGCCGGGCCGTCGAAGGAGAGACCTCAGATGAAGTGCATGAAGAACATCACCCTCGCTGCGTTCGCGCTGTGCGCGACCCAAACCGTTGCTTGCATGGCGCCGACCGACGAAGACGTCGCCAGCGACGAAGCGGCCGACGCAGCCGAGCTCTATTGGGCGGATGGATCCTCCGGCGCCTGCGCGAGCGGGTTCCGCGGTGAGTTCCAACGCCATGATGACGGCATGGGGGCGCACATCGCCTTCAAGGATCAGTGCACCGGTTCGGAGCTGGTGCTTTGGATCGCCTCGCCGAACCCGGAGCAGCCCCTCTACGGTGCGGTCGACGTGGTTGGCTTCGTGGAGTCCTACGACGGCGAGCTCGGCCAGGTTGATGGTTCGATCGAGGTGAACGAGGACGCGCCGGACTTCGGTTCGCTCTACCTCGCCCTGAGCCGCTCGGGCGCAGACTTCGGTCACATCGAGGGCGCGGTGCAGTTCCTCGATACGGCGGGTCAGCCGGGCCGTGTCGAAGGGACCATCAAGTTCCACTGAGGCGGCCGTGAGACTTCGAACTCTGCCCTTGGTCCTGGCGCTCGCCGCGGCTGCGTGCGCCACCGAAACCGAGGATCACGCGCTCGACGGCGAAGCCGACACGCTCGACGCCAACGCCAAGACCCAGAGCGCCTGCTTGATCGGCGTCCGCGCCGCGGTTGCTCAGCAAGACGGCCAGGCGATGCGGTTGGTCGTCGACACGGAGGGCTGTGGACTCACCGGTGAGCTTCACGTCTTGCTGTCGCCCACCTCGACCCTCGACGACCCGGTGGTGGAGCTCGCAGGCGAAGTCGAGCGCAACGGCGAGTTCGCCCACGACGCCTACGGCGTGTGGGGGCTCAACACGCCGTCACAAGACCTCGGCTATCTTCACGTGATGATCGCCGACGAAGGCGACGTCGTGGCCGAGCTCGCCGGTGATGCTCTGTTCGACGCCGACGGTTACCCCTACCGGTTCGACGGCGAA
Organism: Polyangia bacterium; assembly: GCA_030426145.1. Taxonomy (GTDB): domain Bacteria; phylum Myxococcota_A; class Polyangia; order Polyangiales; family Polyangiaceae; genus JAPYTK01. Next base: position 1,464 of record JAUHZF010000597.1, on the reverse strand, counting down.
CTCTGGGTCGTGCGCTGACCCCACGCACACCCCCTTCGACGGGCTCCCGAAGTCGTTCGGGAGCCCGTCGTCGTTTGTGCTCAAGGCGTCGGAGGGGTGGCCGTTCTTCTCGACGAGCGGCGGTTTCCATCGTTGCGCCGCGAAGGAGGATTTTAAGGTGAGTCAGAAGACGTCGAAGACCCCGGTAGAGACGCTACTCGAGTGGTCCGTACCATTGCTCGCGGGGGTGGGCCTTGCCCTCGTGTGGGCCAACCTCAGCGCCGAGAGCTACCACCACATGGCGCATTGGTCGCCATTGGGCCACGGCAGCCACTTCAACCTGCACTTCTTGGTCAACGACCTCTTCATGGCGCTCTTCTTCGGAATTGCTGCCGGTGAGATCACCGAGTCGTGTCTGCCTGGCGGCGCCCTCAATCCGCCACGCAAGGCAGTCAACCCGCTGCTCGGCACGCTCGGCGGGATCCTCGGTCCTGTGGCGGTCTACCTCGCCTACGTGTGGTTCACCGGCGCCGACGAACTGCGCAACGGATGGGGCATTCCCACCGCGACCGACATCGCCATCGCATGGCTCGTGGCGCGCCTCGCCCTCGGCAACAAGCACCCGGGGGTGACCTTCCTGCTGCTCCTGGCCGTGGCCGACGACGGCATTGGCCTCGGGATCATCGCCGTCTTCTACCCGGATCCGGCGCATCCCGTGCAGCCGGCGTTCCTCGGTCTCGTGGCCCTCGCGGCGGTCATCGCCTTCGCCATGCGCAAGCGCGGCGTGAAGAGCTTCTGGGCCTACCTTGCCGTGCCCGGTGTGCTGAGCTGGTTCGGACTCTTCTCCGCCCACCTGCACCCGGCCCTCGCGCTCGTCCCGATCGTGCCCTTGATGCCCGCGGCGTCGCACGACGATGGCATGTTCGCAGCCGAGGAGGAGCACGCGACCGACACCCTCAACCGCTTCCAGCACACCCTCAAGCTCCCGGTCGATGTGGGGCTGTTCTTCTTTGGCCTCGTCAACGCCGGCGTCTCGCTCGGGACCGTGGGTCAGGCGACCATGGCCGTCCTGCTCGCGCTGCTCATCGGCAAGACGGCGGGGATCTACCTCTTCGCCACCGTGGGCGCCAAGCTCGGCTTCCCACTGCCCGAAGGCATGAACGGTCGTAGCCTGCTCGTGGTGGGTGTCGCGGCCTCGCTCGGGCTCACTGTGGCTCTGTTCGTATCGAACGTCGCCTTCACCGACCCGGTGCTGCAGGGGGCGGCCAAGATGGGCGCCCTGCTCAGCGCGGTCGGCGGTCCGCTCGCCATCCTCGTGAGCCGGATGCTCAAGGTCCGCCGCATCACCGACGAGGGTGCCGAGGCGTCCGCCTACGAGCCCGACCCCACCACGGCCGCGATCAGCATCGCGCCCGCCGAGTAGGCGCTCGTGGGGCATTCGACGCGCGCGACCTGATGGTCGTGCACGTCGACCGAAGAGCTGGA
>JAUHZF010000209.1 GCA_030426145.1 Polyangia bacterium | reverse complement strand
TGGGGAACCTCGAACCTCGAACCTCGAACCTCGAACCTCGAACCTCGAACCTCGAACCTCGGGCTCGAGGGGAGCATGGGTGACGGGGGGTGGGGTCAGGCTCGATTCGGCTCGTGGGTGTTGGCCACGTGGACCAGCGCGTCGCCTTGGTGGACCTGGGGCTCGCGCAGGACGCCGATGACGATGCCGGTGAGGCGTGAGCGTACCGCCACCTGCTGGCTTCCGAAGGCGTCGGCCACGGTGGCGACCACGTCCCCCTCGCGGACCCGGGCACCGAGAGAGACGTGCACCCTGGCGAAACCGGCGCGCCCGGCTCGCATCCAACGGCTCTCCCGCACCTCGACCGTCGACACGGCCGACGCTTCCTCGCACGGCGAGAGCATGTCGACCGCGGCCAGGGTGCGCTTCGCGCCCGCGAGGGCCGTGGTCACGGCCTCCTCGTCGAAACGGTGTGCCTCGCCGCCCTCGAAGAGCAGCGTCTGCACTCCTTCGGCGGCGGCCGCCCCCCGGAGGGAACCGTGGCGAGTCTTGGCGTGGTAGGTCACCGGTGCGCCGAAGGCCTGCGCCAAACGCCGGGTTTCGGGATCGTCGAGGTCGCAACGCAGATGGGGGAGATTGCTGCGCCCGGCGCTTCCGGTGTGGAAGTCCATGCCGAGGTCGCAGCGCGTGACGACCTCGTCGAAGAAGAGCCGGGCGAGCCGCGACGCCATCGAGCCACGCGCCGAGCCGGGGAAGGCGCGATTGAGGTCTCGCCGATCCGGCAAGTATCGGGACCGGTTCATCACCCCGAAGACGTTGACGATGGGGATGGCGAGCAGGGTTCCGTGAAGGTCGGTCGGGGAGATCGATTGCAGAAGCCGACGCACGATCTCGATCCCGTTGAGCTCGTCACCGTGCAGGGCTCCACTCACCCAGGCGGTTTTACCGGGACGGGACCCATGTACGACCGCGACCCGCATGTGGGCCCAAGCGCCAGATGCTAGGCGCGCGATGGGGAGCTCCACGATCGCCTTCGAGCCGGCGGGGGTGGGGGGCACCTTCGACTTCTTGAAAGTGAAGGGCGGACGCGAAGGGGGGACCAGGAGATTCATGGGGTGCGACGCGCGCTCATCGAGCGCGGACCAAGGTTACCGGGGGCGTCGCCTTCAGGTCGAAGAGATCGGTGCGGCGGTCGCGCCACGGTCGCACGCTCCCCACCTCGCGGACGAGCTCGAGGGCAGCGAGGTCGAGATCGCCGATGACCACCGTTTCGGTGTTGAAGTCGGCCTCGCCAGCGACGGCGTTGACGGGGAAAGCGAAGTCGCTCGGTGTGAAGATGGCCGCCTGCCCGTAGTTGATGAGGAAGTTCTCCACTTGGGGGAGGTTGCCGACGTTGCCCGCCAGGACGCAGTAGATGACGTTCTCTACCGCACGGGCGTGACTGGTGAAGCGCACGCGCTGGTAGGCGCGCCGCTCGTCGGTGCTGAAGGGGATGAAGAGCACCTCGGCGCCGGCTTGGGTCAGCAGTCGCGGAAGCTCGGGGAACTCGACGTCGTAGCAGACGAGAATGGCCACCCGAGCGTGGCTGGTATCGAACACGCGCAGCCCCGCACCAGGCTGGATGCCGTACTCGGTACGCTCGCTGGGGGTGACGTGGAGCTTGTCCTGCTCGAAGATCTCACCGGTGGGCGTGATGAGGTGCGCCACGTTGTAGATGCGTCCGTCGTCCCGTCGAACGGGGTGGGAACCGGCGACGATGAACAGGCCCGAGCGACGCGCCCGATCCACGAAGAGCTCGCGGTAGCGCGGCGTGAGGTCGGCGAGGGCCTCGATGGCTTCGACCGCCGTCAGCCCCGTGGGCATGGTGCTGAAGAGCTGGACGGTGAAGAGCTCGGGAAAGAGCAGAAAGTGGCAGTGGTATTCCTCCGCCGTCTTCACGAAGAAGTCGACCTGCTGCTCGAAGTCGTCCCAGTCGCGAAGCCGCCTCATGCCGTACTGAGCGGCGCATACCCGAATCTTGCGAACCGGCCGCTTCATCGGCGTGGCGGAGATCTTCCGGCGGGCGGGCCGATGACTCGGGTTCTCGAGCTCGAGGAAGGTCGCGTAGTCGAGGCTCTGGTCGTCGCGGAGGTAACCCATGTGGATCCCGCGCACCCGGTAGCCGGCTTTGAGATGGGCGTTCAAGGCCGGGTCCGACATCTCACCGGCGACGACCTTCTCCACGTAGGCCTCGGCGGTGAGGCGACCGGCGTGCGTGGCATAGCCGGGGATCCGACCTCCCGCGACCATGCGGCGTAGGTTGAGCTGCTTGAGCAGCCGTCGTCGGCGTTCGTAGAGGGCGCCGGCGACACCCTGACCGCGGTGGTCGGGGTGCACCGCGATGTCGGTGCCGTAGAGCGTGTCACCGGTGGGGTCGTGCGTGCTGAAGGTGCCGCTGCCCGTGATCTCGTTGTAGCTGTACCAAGGCGACTCGTCGTCCAGCTGCACGATGAGGGAGGTGGCGTAGCCCACGACGTCGTCTCCGAGGAAGGCGACGAGCTGCCCCTCGGGGAAGGCCTCGACTTGCATCGCGAGGAGTCGCTCGTCACAGAGCCCGCTCTCGGCGAACTGCGGATAGGCGGCTCGCTGGCAGGCCCAGATGGCGGGCACGTCATCGGGGCGTGCTCGCCGCACGCGGACGCGGCGCGGACGAGATGGACGCGACGGGGCAGACCCCGCGGGGGTGTCGGTCATTTCATTGCGTAGCGTTGCGATGGCCACGCTTCGACGGAGGGGGCGCAGCGTGTGGAGAGCACGCTCGGGATCCGCTGGCCATCGCGGACCCCCGCCAGCACGGCGCGCGGCCTCGAGACGAGGTCCCACAGCGGCTGTTCGACGGTGGGGATCTTCGAGAAGGCAGCCCGAATGAGCTCATCCCATTGCGGGGCGAGGAGCTCGAACTGCTCGTCGGCGACCCACGTTCGGCAGCCGGAAGCGCCGCACATGCATGTGAAGCCCTCCTCGAGGTTGAGGGCGGCGTAGTCGCTGGTGAGCTGCTCGCCGGGCTCGATGTCCCGGACGGCAACCTCGAGGTTGAGGCCTGGGCTGAAGGTGTTCGCCTCGCAGCTGTGGTTCATGTACCGGCACAGGTCCCACGCGAGCAGTCGCTTTCCGGCCGCCGTTCGGTAGGTGTACTTCTCGATGAGCGGCTGGTAGCGCGGTGGCAGGTCGGCATCGTCGAAGAGCCGGTCGAGGGGGTCGAGCACCCAGGTGATGGTTCCACGCGGGATCCTGCGGGTGGCGAAGACGCCGAAGCCGACGTGCTCGTCGACCCAGCGAAGGGTGGTGTCGGGGTGGATCACGAGGTCATCGCCGCCGTGGGGAGCCACGTCGATGCGGACTGGTCGAAGAGGCGGTAGTCGACCGTGAGCTCCTCCCCGATCGCGATGTCGCGTCGCGCGGTGGTGCGCTCTGGATCGGGGTCGTCGCAGTTCGGCGCTTCGTCGTGGTTCATGTAAACGGCGTCGTCACCGCACAGGACCCAGCTTCCCGGGTCTTGCAGATAGACGTGGAAGAGAACGGTCTCCCCCCGGGCCTCGACCTCGGCATCGAGTTGGGCTCGGGTCAGGATCCGGTCTCGTTCGGGGTCGAAGCGCCAGACCAGCGCTCCGCGTCGCACGGGGGCTGCCGCGAAGAGCCCGCGGCCGTGGATACGGCTCGGGCCGACGTAGGTGGGTATGCACAACATGGTGTCGTTCAGGCCCGCTATCCATGGTTCGTGCCACCCCGCGCCGAAGGGCGTGGGGACCCCAGCCGGCCCCACCGGGAGGCCTCGTCGGCGAGACTCGGTGAAAATCTTGCCCGCGGCCGAGCGCAAAGCGCGCACGCCTGAACGGGTGTTGCCGGAACGGCTAGAGCGTTCGCCGCATGAGGGTCGCGTTGTCGCAGGCGTGCAATGCGAAGGCTCGGGACGCGGCCACCGGGCCGTCGAAACCCGCGCGGGGAATGTCGGCGAAGCCGTGGCTCGCGAAGTAGTCGTTGGCGCCCAGGGTGAGGAGGAACAGCTGGGTGAGGCCGGCTTCGCGGGCGGCGCTGATGACCCCCTGAGTGAGGGCAGCCCCGAGGCCCTTGCGGCGATGGTCCGGGGCGACGACCACAGAGCGCAGCAGCCCCTGCGGACGGTGCACTTCCAGGCCCGCCGCGCCGACGACGCGCCCCTCGTGCCGCGCGACCCACATCCGCACCGGGGCATCGTCCGAACCAGGGACGGGCTGCTCGGCGGCTTCGAGAAGGGCGGCGATGGCCGCGTGATCGTTGATGGCCGCCGGCTCGATGAAGAGATGAGCACCGCTGCCGACGACAGCTTCGGCCTCGATCTCCACCACCATCCAAGGCGCGATGAGCGCGCTCACCTCGACCATGCTGGTGGCGGGCCGCACGTGGGCGAACACCTCACCATGCGCCCGCCCGATCGCCTCCCAGTCGCGCTGGATGTCGGTGACGAACATGCGCGTTCGGATCACGTCACGGGTGCTCGCGCCGAGCTTGGCGAGGGCCGTTTCGATGTTGGCCAGCGCCTGTCGCGCCTGCGCCTCAGCGCCCTCGGTGGGCGTGCCGTCAGCCGTGAGACCCGTCGTTCCCGTCACCACGATGCGGTCGCCGACCCGCACCGCCCGCGCGTAGCCAACCTTCGCCTCCCAAGGCGCCCCAGACTGCACTGCGATTCGCATTGGGGCAGAGAAATACCCCAGCTCGACCCAGGGTTCTCGTTCTCGTTCCCATTCTCGGTCTCGGTCTCGGTCTCGGTCTCGCTCTCGCTCTCGTTCTCGGGCTTGAGGACCTGGAACCTCGAACCTGGAACCTCGAACCTGGAACCTCGAACCTGGAACCTGGAACCTGGAACCCCGAACCAGCTACAGGTCTTGCCCCGCGAGTCGTACCTCGAGTTGCGCCACGAGGGCCTTCTTCGTGACCTTGCCGAGCGCGTTGCGGGGGAGGGCCTCGACGGGCACGACGCGGCGCGGGACCTTGTAGGCCGCGAGGTGCTGCTTGGACCAGGTGCGGAGTGTATCGGGGTCGATGGGCTCACCGCGGGGAACGATGGCCGCGACCGCAGCTTCGCCCCAGGCTTCGGCAGGGATGCCCACCACGGCCACTTGGTCGATCGCGGGATGGTTGCGGAACACCTCTTCGATCTCCAAGGCCGAGAGCTTGTAGCCACCGCTCTTGATGATGTCGACGGAGTTGCGGCCGAGGAGCTTGAGGTAGCCGCCGTCCTCGAATCGTCCGACGTCGCCGGTCTTGAACCAGCCGTCGACGAAGGCTCCGTCGTTCGCCTCAGGGCGCTCGAAGTAGCCGGCGAAGACGCTCGGGCCCCGTACCCACACCTCGCCCTCGTCCGCGTCCGCGCCGTCGGCATCGACGATGCGCATCTCCTGGGTCGGTAGGGAAGGACCCACGGTGCCGCGGCGACGCGCCGCGGCGTCGAACGGGTTGGAGCACCCCACGCCGATCTCGGTCATGCCGTACCGCTCGAGGGGGATGTGGCCGTGCAGCTCCTGCCAGCGTGCGGCCAAGGTCACGGGGAGCGCGGCCGATCCGCTCGTGCAGAGCTTCAGCGCCGCCGCCCGCGCTCGACGCTCGTCCTGGAGCGCCACCTGCTCGTCGAAGGCGGCCAGCAGCCGGTGGTACATCGTGGGCACGCTCATCCACACGTTCACCTCCCCGAAGGCCTCCCACACCGCGTCCGCGTCGAAGCGGGGGAGAAACCGTGCTGCGCCTCCACCGAACAGAGTCGGCATGAGCGCGATGGCGATCCCGTGCATGTGGTGCAGCGGCAGCGCGTGCAGCAGCCGCGTGGTGCCACCGAGCCGCCACGCCTCCGACAGCAGCTTCGACTGGTGCGCCAGGTTGTGCTGTGTGAGCTGCGCCCCCTTGGGGCGGCCGGTGGTCCCACTCGTGAACAGGATGAGGGCCGTCTCACTCGGGTGCCGCTGCGCTCGTCCCGGCTCACCGCACGCATCGGTCCAGGCCGGCGCTAGCTGGGTCTGACGCACCTCCGCGCTCGCCTCGGCCGGCTCCACCACCCAGTGGGTGGCCTTCGCGTCGTCGAGTAGACGCCCGCGCTCCGCGCCCGGATGCAGTGCCGACAGGGGGACCGCCGCCGCCCCTCGATGCCACAAGGCCATCAGGCTCGCGACCCAGGCCGCCCCCGGCCGCACCAGCAAACCCACGTGGTCACCGGGCTGCACCTCGCTCCAGGCGGCGGCTGCGCCCCACGCACGGCGGCGGAGCTGGCCCCACGTGTGGACCCCCTCGTCGTCGATGACGGCGATGTGGTCGTCGGGGTGCCGGTCGAGCGCGTCGGCGATGCGAAGGGTCATCCCTGGAGCACGTAAAGGCCCCTCGAAGCGACGGCAAGCACCCGCAAGTCCCGGTAAGCTGGTCGAATGTTTGCCCGTGAGTGGGCCAGACGCTTCTGGATAGCTACATTCCGAGGGTCGTGAAAGCTTGGCCCGCCGGGAGCGTTCATGCTCATGCGAGGACGGAGAGATTGATGATGAAGAGCTTGATCAAGGGAAGCGTTGCCCTCGGATTGTTCGGTTGGTTGACCAGCTCGCTGGTGGCCTGCGGTGACGACAACACCGTCGATCTACAGCCCTCGCCCTTCCGTACCGAGGCAGGCTTCTGCGCCGAGCTCGCCAAGGTCGTGTGCTCCGACGAGGTGCTCAACAGCTGTTACCTCTCCTCCTCCGATTCGCTCGCGCAAGACCGCGACAGCTGCATCGACGCGGTTCAGGACTCCGACTTCTGCAACCCGAACTCGCGCCAGTACCACCAGGACCGCGCCGAAGCCTGCGTCGCCGCCCAGCAGACCGCCTATCGCGATGCCCGGCTCGACCAGTCCGAGCTCGACGCCATCAAGGCCGCCTGTGACATCGTCTTCAACGACGGCCGCCTCGAGGGCAACACCTGTCAGGCCGACGCCGACTGCGCCACCGAGGACGACTTGTTCTGCGTCGGCAAACCCGGGGCCGAGCACACTTGCCAGACCCCGGTCGAGGTCATGCCCGGCGACTCCTGCGCGCAGCCCGAGGAGATCTGCGCGCCTACCCACTATTGCGGCTCCGACGATGCGTGCATCGTTCGGCGTTCGGTGGGCGACGATTGCGACCCGACCCGCCCCTGTGGACAGGGGTCGCTGTGCCTCGGCCAGGTGTGCGTCGAGCTTCTCGCCAACGGCGAGAGCTGCGGGGCCGATGAGCAGTGTGAGGGTGGCTTCTGCATCACCCCGCCCGGCAACAGCATGGGCACCTGCGGCTCTGCGGTCGAGCTCGCTTCGACCAACACCTACTGCGCGCCCTTCCTCCCCTGAACCTCAATGGTTTTCCGGCAGGGGGGAGGCTATGCTCCCCCCGCCATGAATCGGGCCTTCAGTACACACGCCCTGGCGATGGTCGGGCTCGCGGTCCTCGTGGGCTGCGGGGAAAAAGAGAGCCGCGTCGACGAGATGCTGGCGGAGGCCGAATCCGCCGCACCCAAGGCCGCGCCCGCCCCGCCCCCCAAGACGGACGAAAACAAGATGCCCACCCTGCTCGTCGACCCCGACGGCATCGTGGTGGGCACCACCCGCATCAAGACGCTCAAGACCGACGCCGACAAGGCCAAGGTCGAGAAGGCCGTCGCCGACCTGCCTTACAGCAGTGAGCCGGTGAACGTCCGCGTGCTCAAGAAGGCGAAGACGCCCTTCGTGAGCGAGCTGGTGTGGCAGCTCGGCAAGGCTGGCGCCAAGAGCATCGTCATCAAGACCGACGCCCGCGACGACCTCGCGAAAGAGCTGCACCTCGCCCCCGAGACGAGCCTCGGCGACGTGCCCAAGTGCAGCGTCGCCGCCATGGTGACCCAGACTGCCGACACCGGCGTATGGCCCTTCGAGGGCGGTGGCGGGCGCAAGCACCGAAAGGGGTTCGCGGGGCCGGATCTCACCAACACCGAGGAGACCATCAAAGAGCGTCTCGAAGGGTGTGAGAGTGACGTCGCCTTCTTCTCGGCGGCGGAGAACATGGCCTGGGAACACGCCTTCAACATGGGCGCGCTCTTCGTGCGGGCCGACGAGAAGAAGAAGATCAAGAAGCTGATCCTGCCGGGCAACGAACCGGTCGCCGGCCGCCCGATCAAGCTTCGGAAGTAACGCATGAGCGCCACCTCTCGCCTCCTCGCGTGGCTCCTCGTGGTCGTGGTCTTCGCGACCGGCTGCGTCGATCCCCAAACCCCCTCCCAGCACAGTCCCCTCGAAGCGGCTCGCCGTGCGGCGGCCGACGACCCCGACGACGCCGAGCTGGTGGCGTCGTGGATGCTTGCGGAGCTCATCGCGCCCAAGGGCGACCAAGCACAGGCGGCCAAGGCCAAGCAGCGCCTCGAGCAGCTGAAGGGCAGCGGGGAGATGGCCCTGCTCGCGCGCGCCTTCGACCACGACGTGCACGGTCGCTTCAACGACGCGGCCCAGGGCTACCTCGGCGCGCTCGAAGCCCTTGCGGTAGCCCCCCGCAGCGACGCGCAGCTGCTGGGCTGGTTTGCCGCACACCGCCTCGTCATGCTCCGTGAAGCGAGCTCGGACCTGTGGAAGCAGGCCAAGCCGATCGTGGAGCGCTTGCTCCAGGACCCGGGCCAGCTCGGATGGCGTGCGCGGGGCACCCTCATCGAGTGGTGGAGCGAGGAGGTCTTCCGCGAAGGGGGCAACGACCTCGACGCCCTGCTCGAGCGGGTCGCCGACACCCACGGTTGCGTCCGGGAAGCGCAGTTCGCCGGTCCCTTCGGACAGGGCATCGTCAAGGACCACCGCGTGCACTACCAGGCCGAGAAGCCTGCGCCCTGGCCTGCACGGTTCGACCCCGATCCCCGTGGCGGTCAGGTACCGCGGGTCTTCGCCGGCAAGGGCAGCGGATGCTTTCTCCGGGCCCAGGACGCCTCGCGCAAGGGCGTCTACTACGCGCAGACTTTCATCGACCTCGACAGCGCGCGCGACCTCATCATCGCGGTTCAGGGCGCGTACATGGTCAGCGTCGACGACCATATGGTGCTCGAGCGCGACGCCTCCGCCTGGGGGGTGTGGCCACGGTTCGGCGTGCGCGTCCGGCTGGGGGCGGGGAGGCACCGCATCCTCGCTCGCCTGCTCGCGCCCGAGACCAGCGTGCGCATCCTCACCAGTGCCGGGAGGCCGGCCGGCTTGAAGGGGTCGGCGGTCCAGGGCGCGCCCTACAGCCTCGCCGCCCCCGAGCGCCGACCCGATCCCAACGCGCTCGAGCCCTTCGTGCGCAAGCTCGGGGTACGACCGCTCCCCAAGAGCGTCGCCGTCAAGCTCGAGGCGTCCCTCGATGCGCCCGTGCTCCGCTACGTCGCCTCCTACTTGGCCCACATCGAGGGTCAGGACGACCTCGCCAGCGTGCTCATCGAGCCCCTCGTCGAAGAGCCGGGCGACGCCACGGGCGCCGCCCTGGCTCAACAGGCAGTCTTCGTCGACAACGACCCCATCTTCGCCGAGCAGGTGGCTCGCGACCTAGCGCGCGACCTGCGCGAGCGCGCCGCCAAGAAGGACCCGCAGCTCTGGGGACCGCAGCTGTGGCTCACGCTCAATCAAGCCGACCAGGTCACGCCGGCCGAGCTCGCGGGCAAGCTCGAGGGCCTCTCCACCCGCTTCCCTCAGGTACCCATGGTGCAAGCGCGCCTCGCCTCGCTCTACGGGCAGCTGGGCTGGAAGGCCGAGCGGACCACCGCCCTTCAGCAGGCGGCGCTGCGCTTTCCCAAGGACACCGACGTGCTCGAGGCGCTGCTCGACGCCTACGAGGAGGGAGGCCAGATCGACAAGGCCGACGCGGTGGCCAAGCGCATCCAAGAGCTCGATCCCACCGCCGAGATCACCTTCCGTCGACGTCTCGCGCGACGCGACTACGAGGGTGCCATCGCCGAGCTCCGGCGCATCGGAAAGATCGACGGGCGCGAGCGTGAGATGGCCATCCGCATCGCGGACCTGATGGTGCGGGCGGGCAAGACCAGCGAGTCGATCTCCAAGCTGTCCCTCGCGCTGAAGAAGGAGCCCACCGACGACGAAGCCCGCCTCGCCCTCGCCGACGCCAAGTTCGCGCGGGGTGACGAGGGTGCCCTCACCGAGGCCCTCGTCGATGCGCTCGAGACCGGCTCCTACGACGGCGACCTGCGTTACGCGATCGAGCTCGTGGAGGGCATGACCGACCTCGCGCCCTACCGCCGCGACGGTCTCGCCGTCATCGAAGAGGTCAAGAAGAGCGGAGAGACGCTGCCCGGCAGCGCCGCGCGCATCCTCGACTACGGCGCCATCTGGGTTGCCCCCGACGGCAGCGCGCGCATGCTCGAGCACGAGATCATCCGCGTGCAGTCCAAAGAGGGGATCACGCAGCACGCCGAGCAGAACATCCCGCGAGGCGTGATTCTGCGGATGCGGACCATCAAGAAGGACGGCGAGATCTTCGAGCCTGAGCTCGTGGCGGGCAAGCCCACCGTCACCATGCCTCATCTCGAGGTCGGCGATTACATCGAGACCGAGAGCATCCTCGTCCTGCGCGGTGCCAGCGCCGCCGGTCAGCGCTTCCTCGGACCGCGCTGGTTCTTCCGCGAGGAGAACGTCAGCTACCACACCAGCGAGTTCGTGGTCATCCTGCCCTCGAGCATCGATCAGAAGCGCAAGCTCATCATCGAGACCACCGGGGACGTGCCCGAGGTGAAGGTCGAGCGCTCGGCTGGGCTCGTGGTGCGGCGCTGGACCGTCAACGGCTCGCTGGCCCTCGTGCAGGAGCCCCTGCGGCCTCCCATCACCGAGTTCCTGCCCAGCGTGCGCGTGGGATGGGGCATCGACCTCGACGGGCACCTCGAGCGCATTCGCGCCGGTCAGCTGCACGTCGTGCCGCGCGACCCGAGGCTGGTACGGATCGCCAAGACCATCCTCGCTGGAAAGCTCGACAAGGAGGTCGATCCCAGCCTCAGCGTCGACGAAAAGGCCCGCCGGATCTATCGCTGGGTGGTCGACACCATCGAGGACGGACAGGAGGTCGCGGGACCCAAGATCATCACGAGCAAGAGTGGTGATCGCACCCGAGCCTTCCTCTACCTCTGCCAGCTCCTCGGCATCGACGCGCGCATCGGCCTCGTGCGCGATCGCCTTGCGCCGCCTCCCCAGGGACCGATCAGCGAGGCGGAGACGGCCTACACGGCGGCGGCCGTTCGCGTGAAGACGCAGAAGGGAAGCCGCTGGCTCATCATCGGAGACCGGTACACGCCCTACGGCTACCTTCCGAGTCGGCTCCGTGGTCAGCCCGCGGTGCTCGCACAGCCGAAGGGCCCGGTCACCACGCCGACCGTGCCGCCGCTCGAGAAGGAGACGACCCCGGACGAAGGTGCCGACAACATCATCGCCCACCAGGGCAAGGTGAAGCTCGCGGCCGACGGGTCGGCCACGATGGCGCTCTCGCAGGCCTACCAAGGGCGCTACGCCATCACCGTGCGCAGCGCCTTGTCCAAGGTGCTCGAGTCACGTCGCAAGGACGTCATCGAGGCGCAGGTGATCGGGGCGGCGCTGCCCGGTGGACGCATCAACGAGCTGACCATGCCTGGCTTCGACGAGCTCGACACGCCGGCCCGCCTGGTGATGGACCTCGAGGTGCCCAACCTGGCCAAGGTGGCAGCAGGTGAGCTGTCCCTGAGGGCTCCGTTCCTCGCCGCACTGTCGCCACTCGTGCAGATGCCCACCCGCGAGAGCCCGCTCTACCTCGGCGATCGGGCCACCCGCCACGTGAAGCTCGAGCTTCGGGTCGAGCTTCCCGCTGGCGCCAAGGTCCTCACGCCCCTCGACCTGGTCACCATCGACGAGCCCAACCTCCGGGTCATCGTTCGAGATCGCCTCCAGGGCAACCTGCTGGTCATCGACAGGGAGGTGTACCTCCCCGCCGGTCGTGTGCAGCCCGCGGACTACCCAGCTTTCGTGGCCCTCGTACAGCGTGGCGACGACGCCCTCAACCGAGTCATACGCATCAAGCTCTGAGGAGCCGTCTCGGTCTCGACCTCGGGCTCGACCGCGACCTCGGGCTCGGGCTCGGGCTCGGGCTCGACCTCGGTCTCGAACCTCGAACCTCGAACCTCGAACCTCGAGAATGCTCCCCGGTCGCTCAGTCGGTTGCGACGCCTAGCTCTTCGAGCAAGCGCGTCGCGCCGTAGACGCGGTCCATCGTCCAGAGGACGTAGCGCACGTCGACGTGGATCGAGCGGGTGATCTCCGGGATGAAGACCCAGTCGGACGCCATGGCCTCGTAGTTGCCGTCGAAGGCCAGGCCTACCAGCTCACCGGCCGCATTGAGGGTAGGGGAGCCGGAGTTGCCCCCGGTGATGTCGAGGTCGGAGAGGAAGTCGACCGGCACTTCGCCGAAGGGGGCGTGCTGGTAGCGGGCGGGCGCGGGAGACTTGGCGGCTTCGAGGGTCGCATCGGGCGCGTCGAAGGGGGGCTTGCCCGTGTGCTTCTTCACCATCCCCGACAGGCGCGTGAAGGGGTAGTAGAGCTCGCCCTTCGAGAAGAGGGCGTCGTGTAGTGCGTTGCCGGTCGGCTTGGTGGGCGGGCGATAGCCGCGAACCGTGCCGTAGGTGACGCGCAGGGTGGAGTTGGCGTCGGGGGCGAGCACCCCGTCGCGCTGAGCCCGAAGGGCGGCGGCAAAACGCGGGCGGTCGATCACGACCGCGCCTTCGTAACCTTCGCCGCGATCTTCGGTTGCGACCACGGCCGGCCGCACCTTCAAGGCCAGCTGGACGAACGGGTCCTTGCTCTTCTTCAGGCTCGCGAGCGTGCCCTTCTCGATGAGTCGGATCCGCTCGTCGACGTCACCGAGCTTGGTCGTGTCGTAGAGCTTCTCCACCGCCGCCGCGATGGCCGCGGGGGTAGGTTCGACCCCCTTGCCCACCACCAAGGTGAGGATCTCGGGGCGGTCCTTCTCCGGCAGTCGCGCCGCCCGCTCGAGGGCCAAGCCGAAGAGGGCGGCATCCAGACGGCGGTCGTAGCTGCGCTGGGCTTGCTGCTGCCGCTGGATGATGCGCTTGTGGTTGCGCTCCTGGAAGCGAGGATCGCGCTTTGCGTCGGGCTTGGGCCGCTCCTCGGCCATCTGCACGATGGTGTCGGCAGCGCCGAGCAGGGTCGACAGGCCCATGATCTCGCTGAGGGCGGCGTCCGCGTCGCGTCGCGCGCGGTACTTGGCGTAGTGCTGGCTCAAGGCATCGATGGCGCCGGCCGCCGCCGCGTGCTCGGCGTGTTCCTGCACCCACGCGCGCAGGGCCTTCTCCTGAGCGGCCTTCTTCGCGCTGAGGCCTCCCTTGGTGAGGCCGTCGATCATGCCTTGGGTGTTGGTCCGCACGTTGGACAACCCCCGGAAGAGCCGCTGGCTCTTGCGCTCGAGCTCGGGGTGCTTCGTGCGCAAATCGCCCAGCAGGGCGAGGTAGTCGTCGCAGAGCTTCAGCCGTCGCGGGTAGTACCAGTCCACGGCTTCTTTCACCTCCTGTGCGGTGCGCAGGCGCGTGGTGTGACCCGGGTAGCCAGCGACCATCACCAGATCCCCCGCCTTCAGCGGCGTCTTGCTCACCGCCAGGTGGTGCCGCGGTCGGTAGGGTACGTTGTCCGGGCTGTAGTCGGCCGGCTTGCCGTCCTTGCCCACGTAGGCGCGGAAGAAGCTGTAATCGCCGGAGTGGCGCGGCCAGCGCCAGTTGTCGATCTCGCCGCCGTAGTTGCCGATCCCCTCGGCCGGCGCGTGAACGAGGCGGATGTCGCGGAGCTCGAGCTGCTCGATGCGAACGAAGGTCTCACCGCCGAAGTAGCTCACCACGCTGCAGCGAATGTCGGGCCGGCCCTTTTCACACTCGGCGATGAGCGCCTTCTGCCGATCCTCGATGGCCTCGTAGCGCTTCTGGTCGTCCTTCAAGGCGTCGATGCCGGCACGGACTTTCGCCGTCACGTCCTCGAACTTCTGCGTCACGTAGACCCGGGCGGCGGGCCCGTTGCTCGGCTCGTCCTTCATCGTCGCGGCGTAGAAACCATCGCGGATGAGGTTCTTGTCGGCCGTGGTGTTGAACTGAAGCGCCCCGGTCGCGCAGTGGTGGTTGGTGATGATGAGACCACTGTCGCTCACGAAGGAGCCGGTGCAGCCCCCGAGCCAGACGACGGCGCCGAGCGGGAAGGCCATGGGGTCGGTCAAGGCGGCGGGGTCGATGCTGAGACCGAGCTCCTTCAGCTTGGCGGCGTGACGGTCGAGCTGGGTCGGCATCCACATGCCGCCCGGGTTCTCGAACCTCACGGGAGGCACGGTGAGATCGATGGCCGTAGTGGCCGTCGCCGTGGGCACGGGGGTCGACGTGGGGGTCGGGGCAGGTGCGGGCGTGGGGTTGCCGCTGCAGCCGGCCATCACGGCCAGGCCCATCGTGAGGAGGAGGCGTCGCATACCTCCGATTAGCAGGCTTGCGCCTCAGTCGCGACGTCGGCGCCCCACGCGGGCGAGCGCCGCGAAGCCGAGCAGCCACGCGAGGTGAACCGAGCCGTCTTCGCCGGCCGCGCTCACGGTGCAGCCACCGTCGGCTTCGGTCATCAGGTCGGGGGTCTTCCCCGCCGTCTCGGTGGAGCGAACCACGAGCTCATCGAGATTCAGCCCGCCGCTGACGACGATGGAGGTCAGCTGCGCCCCGGCACCCTCGAGGTCGGCCGTCGCCACCACGCCGTCACTCACGGGCAGGGTAACGCTGGGGGCTTCTCCATCGAAGCCGAGCGCGACCGTTCCGCTTCCGCTGCTCTTCACCTCGATCTCGCGCACGGCGTCCCAACGCAAGTCGAGGCTGGGAGAAGAGGCTTCGCCGTCGACGACGAGCTCGCCGCCGTCCAACGCGACGTCCCCGGTCCAGCCTTCGAAGCGACCACCGTCGAAGGTGAAGCGGCGGTCGCTGTAGACGTCGAGGCTGAGGGTGCGCTCGCCGACCCCTTCCGCCTCGACCACCACCGAGCCGGGCGTGGCTTGGTCGGCGGTGTAGTCGGTGGCTTCGACCTCGAGCGCGAGGCGTGCGCGCTCGCCCACCGCGAGCGCGTCGACGGTGAGGCTGAGCGACGTCGTGGGCTCGGCGTAGGTGTCGTCTTCGACCGGGGCTTCGATGCCCGAGCCGTCACGGGTGAGGGAGTATCCGACGAGGCCCACGCCTTCGGGGAGTGCGATGTCGAGCTCGATGGCTTGTCCCGAGCTCTGCCCGACGTGGCGGAGCATGACCTCGAGCTGGTAGCGGCCGCCTTCGACCAGATCGACGGCGCCTTCGGAGGGGCCGTCGGCGTAGACGTCGCTGGCATCGAGGAACCGTGCGGTGAGCTCGACGTCGCTCGGCGGCACGGGGGGATCCATCGGATCGTCGCCACAGTCCGGACCCATGGGGAAGCCCTCCGCCGGCGATTGCTCCATGCGGGCTTGGGTCTGGGGACCGTAGATGCCGTCCGCGTCGATGAGATCGTCGGGATGGTTGATGTTCCAGAGCTGCTGGAAGGCGAGCACGTCGACGCCCTTCTGGTTCACCGCGTCCATGCCGCGGTAGTCGAAGTGCACGGGGTCGTTGCCCCCGAGCCAGTCGAAACCACGCGCCTCGAGCTCGCTGCGCCAGGTGTTGTACTGCTGAATGTCGATGGCGAGGCCGCTCTCGTGGTTCGAGTTGCCCGGGGTCGCGGCGAGTCCGATGCCGCACCGGCCCTGCTGGTACCAGCGGTAGAGGAGGTACTGCTGCGCCACGGTGCGGAGCATGGAGTTGATCTGCATGCTCTGGCCCGGGTTGGCGTTGAGGGCATCGAGCAGGGCGTCGCGCGCCGGGAGCTGGATGTAGGGCAGAACCGCTCCCCCGAGGGTCACGTTGCTCGGCAGCGGCGCGAGCTCTTCGTAGGCGCCAGGCGAGATGCAGTTGGCTTGGCCGATGATCTGCTGGCTCAACCCCGCGACCTGCGAGGTGCTGCAGCCGGCGTCGACCGCATCCGCCACGGTGATGGCCGACGTCGCCCGGCCGAGCCTGACCGGCTCCTGGACCTCATCCGCGGGGGCGCATGCGACGACGGTCAACGATCCCAAGATCAGCGCAGAAGGTCGCCAGCTTCCCCACATTATCCGCGAAACGTACAGATCTGCTTCTGTAAGCTCAAGAGCCGCGATCTGAAACTTTCTGTGCGGAAGAGCTGCGCCCTGAGCGGGTCGAGCATTTAGTGGACGGTTTTCAGTATCGTATATTTAGTGTAGTCGCTTGAGTGGGCGGTAACT
Organism: Polyangia bacterium; assembly: GCA_030426145.1. Taxonomy (GTDB): domain Bacteria; phylum Myxococcota_A; class Polyangia; order Polyangiales; family Polyangiaceae; genus JAPYTK01. The sequence goes on along the minus strand of JAUHZF010000209.1, from coordinate 653 downwards.
GGTGTCGTATATTGAATGTCGTACACTGAAGATTGTTCAGAATTCGGCCCATGCATCCCGAATTCCCTAGTCTTCACTTCATGGATCGGGACGGGTTTCGGGAAGCGCTCCTCCAGGTCATGGAGCAGAAGGACCACTGGGCTTGGCCGGCCTTCACCACGGGCCTCGTGCCCAAAGGCCGCCTGCACATCCACCTGGAGCAGGAGTACGGGACGTACATTCGCGACTTTCCCGTGCTCGTCGCATGGGCCTACGTGCAGTGCCCCATCGCCGAGGTTCGGCGAGAGCTGGTCGAGAACGTCTACGAAGAAGAGACGGGCGGCCTGGTCGCGGGCGGACCTCATCCCGACCTCTTTCTCGAGATCCCCAACGGCTTGGACATGGACCTCGACCGCTTCGTGCACGTCGAGCTCCTCCCCGCGTCGGCCGCCTACCGCGCGCAGCTCGACGAGGCGACGCAGCGTCGCGGGTGGGCGGTGGCCGCTTGCGTGGCCACGCTCTTCATCGAGGGGACGAAGTACGAGCGGGGTGAGCTCGACCCCGACGCGCCGAAGCGGCCCGCGCCGCCCATCGACGAACATCCGCTGGTGAAACACTACGGCCTCGACGATCGCCACCTCGTGCTCACCAAGGCCCATCGCGAGGTCGAAGGG
>JAUHZF010000208.1 GCA_030426145.1 Polyangia bacterium | reverse complement strand
CGTCTTCATGGTTGTGCTCCAGTGATCGGCTCGAGGCGAGCCGGGGTGAGCTTGTGCCACGGCGTGCCCACGAAGGGGTCCCGCGCCGCAGTTTCGGTGAGCTCGTTGAGCGAGACCCCACCGTGGGCTTCGACGTTGGTGGTCAATCCCATGCCATTGGGAAGGGACACGTGGCCCGGACGCATCGTGTCCGACACCTCGACGGGAACCTCGACCGAGCCGCGACGGGTGGTGACGCGGATCCTGTCGCCCGTCGCCACCCCGAGTGCGGCGGCGTCGTCGGGACCGATGCGGAGGGCGCCATTGGCGTCCTTCTTGCGCCAGTTCGGATCACGAATGATCGTATTGGCGGTAAAGCTTCGCCGCTCCCCCGCTGCGAGCACGAAGGGAAAGGCGTCATCGGGGGGTGCAGGGCCGGTGGCGAGCGTGGCGGCTTCGGCGAGGAGGTCGTCGAGCGCGAGCTCGACTCGGCCATGGGCCACGCGGCCGATGACGTCTGCCCACGTCTCGACGGCGAACACCAGCCCACTGGGCTCGTCGAGCAAGCGGCGGAAGAGCTTGCTCGCCGCAACCGGCGGCGGACCATCGAAGCCAGCCCGGGCGAGAGGCTCCGGCGCGGTCATCGCGAGCCGCAGAAACAAACCGAAGAGCACGGCCCCCTCGGCCATGCCCGGTGGAAGGGCGGGACCGAGGGTCCGATATAGAATGGTGGGCGCGACGCCGGAGAACTTGGGATGGAAGGCGACCTCTGCGAAGCGGGCGGCATAGGCCTCGAAGCCTTCCTCCGCGGCCTCGCGCAGCGCATCGAGCGGCGCCCCTTCGAGCCCCCCCATCGCCTCGACGAGACGGGCGTGGATCTCGGCTTCGCTCAATGGCCCGTCGGGCGGCGCAAAGAGCGGGCGCCGGAGCTGAAACACGTTGTGGGGAAACTCGAAGTTGAAGAAGGTCGCCTCGGCCTTCTCGAACTGCGTGCTCGCGGGCAATACGTAGTCGGCCTCGGCCGCGGTCTCGGTCATCGCCACGTCGATGACCACCACACAATCGAGGGCACGCATCGCCTCTCGCATCCGCTTGGCGTCGGCGAGCGAGTGCACGGGATTGGCCGCCTCGACCAGCATGGCCCGGAATCGATCGGGGTGGTCGGTCAGGATCTCGTCGGCGATGGAGTTGCAGGGGATCATGCCCCCGATGATGCGTGCCCCCGTCACGGGGCTGTCCCGCTTGTAGCGTCCGTCGGCGATGTTCACCACCGGCGTCGGAATGTACTGAGTGCCCGGTTTTCCGAGGTTGCCGGTGAGGAGCCACACCAAACGGTGGAGGTAGCTCACCAGGGTCGAGTGCCGACTCATCTGAACCCCGAGGTCCTCGACGGACGCCACGCTCGTAGCCCCTCCGATGATGCGCGCCGCTTGGCGGATCTGCGCCTCCGGTACCCCGCAATGGGCGGCGTAGGCCGCCACGTCCACGGCCCCGAGCACCGCTTCGACGGTAGCGAGGCCCTGGGTATGCTGCGCCACGAAGGTCGCGTCTGTGAGGCCCTCCTCGAGCAGCACGGCGACGAGCGCGGCCAACAACCACGCATCGGTTCCCGGCTGGACCTGGAGATGCAGGTCGGCGAGCTGAGCCGTCTTCGTGCGACGTGGGTCGACCACGATCATCTTTCGCTTCGGGTCGGCCGCGATCTCCTTGAGCACGACGCGCGCCCTAGGAATGCCGTGAGAGAACCAGGGGTTCTTGCCGAGGATGAAGGCCACTTCGCAATGCTCGAAGTCGCCACGGGTCGCCGTACCGAGCATGCGATGGCTCACCCAGAACTCGCCCGTCTTCTCCTGGGCCAGCGCGCTCGAACGGTGACGCATGCCGAGCGCGCGTCGGGTGGAGACGGCGTAGGCGCCGGGCAGGTGGTTCCCCTGACCGCCGCCGCCGTAGTAGAGGATGCGCTCGCCGCCGTGGGCATCGCGAATGGCCGTGAGCTTGTCCGCGATCTCTCGAATCGCGGTGTCCCAGTCGATCGCCTCGAAGGTTCCGTCGCTACGTCGACGCAGAGGCTCTCGAAGGCGACGGGGGTCGTTCTGGTAGAAGTCGAGGCGGTGGGGCTTCTCGCAGGCGTAGCCCTGAGAACCAGGATGGCGCCGGTCCCCCCTCAGCTTGACGAGGTGCCGAGCCTCGTCGCCCCCGAGCTGAACTTCGAGGCCACAGTTGCACTCGCACAGGATGCAGGCCGTCGGCTTCCACGTATCGTCACCCATGCCCGCATGTTCGTCTCCCCAGCCCCGCTGAGCAACTGCCGCCGTCGCAGGAGGGTTCGCCTCCAGCAGGTGCACCATCGATGTCGTCGGGGCACACGGCCGACAAACCCTGACGCACGTCAGTGAAAGTCGGCCATGTGGCGGGCGATGAGATCATCGCCGTAGTCCCCGTCGTAGTCGCGCCACACCGAGTGGATGTGGTTGTTGCCGGCGTAGACGAACTCGATGACGAACGTAGGGCCGAGCACCCTGAAGTCACCGCTGTCGTAGGCGAAGCTGATGTCGTCGCGCCCCGCGGCTTCGAGGGCCGCGTGACGGTCGGCCGCGATGGGGGCGTTCATGTTGTCGATGTAGCCGTCGATGATCTGCATGAGCAGTGCCTTCTGGGTCGACGTCATCTCGGCGTAGCGCAAACCCGCCGCCGCGAAGGGGTCGAGCTTCTCGGTCTTCTGGTCTGAGGCGGCCGTGTTCACCGACGCCTGGGCGGTGGCTTGCTGGCCCGCGTCGAGCGCAGTCCACAGGGACTCGCCTGCCGTCGCTTCGGCCGAGAGCGGGGTGATCTCCGGGCTCGCCCCCCAGAAGGCGGGGGTGGCGGTAAAGAGTCGACAGTCGATGACCGCCGCTTGGACCGAGAGGTGATGCCCCTCGAACCGAAAGCCCCAAGGCAGATCGCCGTCGACGACCGGCGTTCCGAAGATTTGGATGAAGTAGTTGTCCGGGTCGCGGTTGGGGGTGCTCGGCATGCCAGATTCCTGCATGGCGAGCACGGACTCGAGGGCACGGATCTGCTCGAGTCGGGCATAACCGCCCTGACTGAACGCCGACTGGAGGAAGCCTGCGAGCAGACCGCGCTCTTCGGTGTCGAGCTCCTTGATGCTCGCCCCATCTCGGGCCGCGCTGAGGGGCGGCAGGAACTCGAAGGACGTGTGGCGGTCGCCGCCGTAGTCGGCGGTCGCCGCGTCGTACTCGTCTGTTTCGAGGGCATCGAGGAAGGCGAGGGCATCGTCGACCATGTCGATGCATCCCTGGGCCTTGCCTGCCCCTCCTGCGCCCCCCTGACCGGTGCTGCTCGTGCTGCCGCCGCCTTGCCCCTCACCACCACCGCCCGTGCCGGTGGCAGTCGTCGTGGTCGAAGTGCTGCCGATGGTCGTGTTCTCCGCCTCCGAGCCACACGCCACCAAAGCCAGCACCGCTGCTCCCCAGATCATTCGTCGCATCACGACCGGGAGAATACCCGAGATCGGTCCCGACCCCTCCTCGCGGAGGGTCCAGCCGCCTGCGAGCGACGGTAACGATGGCTTCACCCCCTCTGCCTGGAGACCTCATGCCGCTCGATCAGCTGGACCCGGAGAATCTTCCCACGCAAGACGCCAAGCGACGCGAAGTCGCCGAAGAGCTCGTGCAGAAGGTCCACACCGCGATGGGCCGTCAGCAGCCGCTGGTCGCGTCGATGCATGCGAGCGATCTGCTGATCGCTCTATCCCAACGAGCGGCGCTTCCTCGACCTCTTCGACGAGGTCGTTCTCTAGGCCCCCGACCCGCTCACGCTCTTGCCCGTGGCCACGGGCGCCATCCACGTGGCCACCGCGGCGGGTCGGGCCCGCGTGTTGATGATGAAGAACCGCAAAGGCCGCGCTCGACAACCTCCTCGACGGCAACATGGACATGCACCAGCGCATGGCCCAGGCACAGGTGGCCCAAGCCGAAGCCAACGACGACCCGGACCCCGTGGTCTTCCCAGGCCAACCGGTTGCGCGCCTGAGCGACTACGTCGCCATCATGAAGCGCATGCAGACGGGGGACATGAATGGTGCCCTCGCGCAGTACGGCCTCGACATGATGTCGTACGCCTCGGTAGCGCAGGCGTGGGGGGCCAAGATGGCCGCCGACCCGGTGCTCACCGAGAAGTTCAGCCGCATGATGGCATGAACGGACTTGGGGCTGGACTTGCAGTGGCCGGGTCGTCCCGACCATGATGCAGGGGACGTGTCTGACGACTACATCCCGTGTTTTTTCCATTCCGATCAGCTGACCTTCAAGCCCCGCTACGAGTGGGCCTTCGGAGAGCGGATCGATCACCCTGAGACCACGGCGCGTGCCGAAGGCATCCTCACTGCGCTCGAGAAAGACGGCAGCCGCTACGACGTACGCCGCCCAGAGCCACTCCCCGAGGCCACGATCACGGCGCTGCACGACCAGCGACTGCTCACCCTCTACAAGGCGGCCAAGAACGACCTGCGTCGCGGCCACACCTTCTACCCGACCGTGTTCATGCACGGGGAGGGCATCGAGTCCGATCCGAGCAACATCGCCCACGCGGGCAGCTTCTGCTTCGACTCGGGCACCCCGCTGAGCCGCGAGACCTGGAACGCCTCCTTCTGGAGTGCCTCGTGCGCGGTCAGCGCCGCGGACCAGATCATGCGCGGCGAACACCCCATCGCCTACGCGCTATCGCGGCCTCCAGGCCACCACGCCACCCGCTCGAGCTTCGGCGGCTACTGCTACCTCGCCAACGCGGCCCTGGCCGCCCAGCACCTGGCCGCCGAGGGAGCACGTGTGGCCATCGTCGACATCGACGTGCACCACGGCAACGGGTCGCAGTCGATCTTCTGGAACGATCCTCAGGTCCTCACCATCTCCATCCACGGGGATCCGACCCACTTCTTCCCCTACCTCACGGGCTTCATCAACGAGACCGGCGGACCCGCGGCATCGAACTGCAACGTCAACGTCCCCCTCGAGGAGAAAACCGACGGCCAAGCCTACGAGCGTGCCCTCGACCGCCACGTTTTCCCGCGCCTCGAGGCCTTCGACCCGGACTTCATCGTGCTCGCGGCCGGCGTCGACACCTACGAGCGCGACCCCATGGGGGACTTCACCCTCACCACCGAAGACCTGCACCGCGTCGGTGAACGCATCGGCAACTTCGGGCGCCCCGTCACGGCGGTGCAGGAGGGCGGCTACTACACCGCTCACATCGGTCGCAACGTGGCGGCGGTTCTGAGCGGGTTGCACGAAGGCTACCTCCACGCCAAGGGGCGTGGAGGCGGCTGAGCCCTCCGGTGCACTTGCTCAACGGGGCGCGTTGGCGCCGAGGGCGACGGGCTCGATGAATCGAAACCCGGCGCCTTCGGCGATGACGGTCACCGTGGTGCCGGTGGCCGGGTCGACCTCGAGAATGCCGGTCTCGGCGCCACCGGTGACGAGCCAGTTCCCGTTGCCGAGGACGTAGGCGCCGCGGGCGCTTTCGACGGTGACGGTGCGCACCACCTGACCCGCCGAGGTGAGCTCGGTCACGGTGTCGTCGCTGAACGAAGCCACGAGGAACGTGCCGTCCGGCGTGGCCGAGATCTGCTGCGGGAAGCTCGTGGCGTAGAGCTGGCTCATGCCGCTCGGGTTGCCCATCGGGTACATCTGAACCTCGTCGATCGGCGCGATCTGCGACACGAGCACGTCACCCGTGGGGGACACGAGGACGTCGTAGGGATCGAAATCGACGTCGGCCACCAGGTCGGGAAGGGCAGTGCCGGTCGCGTCGAAACGGTTGATGGCCTCGCCGTCGGAGTTGGTGACGAGCAGGTCGCTGCCGAGAAAGTCGATGCCCCGGATGTTGTCGAGGCCGTCGGTTCCGTCGGCAAAGATGCCCACGTAGGTGCCGGCGGTGTCGAACTCGAGCACCGCGTCCTCCACCTGGTCGGCGACGAAGATGTTGCCGTTGGGGCCCTGGACCGCGTTGATGGGGGTGCTGAAGACCCATGCGTCGGTCTCGGTGTTGGGCTCGAGGAAGTTCCCGAGGAAGTGGCCGTCTTCGGCGTCGTAGATGCCGATCGCGTCCTCGGAGCTGTCCGGGATGAGGAGCACGACGTTCTCCGGGGCGGGGGCCATGCCGCCGGTCCCGTTGCTGGTGCTGCCGGTGTCTCCGCCGGCACCTGAGCCGGTGGTGACCGTTGTATCACCCGAGCCGGTGCTGGGGCTGCCAGAGGGGTTCGCGTCTCCGCCTCCATCGGCCGCACAGGCGGGAACGAGCAGGAGGGCGAGGGTCGAGAGCAGGTAGACGTTCTTCATGAGGGACTCCATCGCAGTGCCCGGTGCGTAGCACCTGACACTGTGGTTAAGCCTCCCTCATAAACCTACATCTCACACATCCGTCGCCGGCACCAGCCAATTCGTCACGTGCCGAAAGCCGTGGCCGACCTCGCCGGCGGTGACGGCTAGATGGCGGCCAATGCGCGCTCGGCCTGGCCCACACACGTGCCGTGGTAGCCACCACCGAAGAGGTTGAGGTGGTTGAGCGCATGGTAGAGGGCGTAGAGCGGCAAGCGAGCGCGCCACTCGGCCATGAGGGGCCACGCTTCGTCGTAGCCTTCGTAGAAGTCCTCGCCGAAGCCGCCGAAGAGGATGGTCATGCCAAGCTCCGCTTCGCGATGACCGTAGTAGGCCGCGGGGTCGATGATGACGGGCGCCCCAACCTCGTCGGCCATGACGTTGCCACCCCAGAGGTCGCCGTGCAGCAGGGACATCGGCTCCTCGGCGACGGGGGCTACGATGTCGGCCGTGGCGTCGATGACCTTCTCCACCAAGCGCGATAGGCCTCGATCGGCGACGCCCTTCTTCTGCGCCAGTTGGAGTTGAAAGCCGAGGCGGCGCTCTCTCCAGAAGGAGACCCAGTCGTCGCACGGTTCGTTCGGCTGGGGTGTGGCGCCGATGTGATTATCGTGATCGAAGCCACACGCGTCGCGCGCGCTCTGGAGGTGGAGCTCGGCCAGACCGCGCCCGAGCGCGCGACCGTGATCGGGCGCCGCGCGGCCCGAAGCGATCCACTCCAGCACGAGAAAACGCGCTCCGCCCACAGCGCCGTGCACGAGCACCTCGGGAACGCGCAGCGTGCCGACGGCCCGCAGCGCCGACAGTCCCGCCGCCTCCTCACCGAAGTCGCCGGCCTGGTGGGTGAGCGTCTTCACGAAGACGGTGCGTCCGTCGGCGAGGCGCGCCTTCGATGCAGCGGCGATGCTCCCGCCGCCGACGCCTCTCATGTCGCGCACCGCCGCCCCGAGCTCGGATTCGAGCGCGGCTCGAACCGCGTCGTTCACGAGGTGACCTTCAGCACGTGGTCGATGAGCGGATCGGCGCCGGCTTCGATGAGATCGAGCACCCGCTCGAAGCCCTCCGCCCCGCCGTAATAGGGGTCGGGCACGTCTTCTCCCTCGCGACCGGGCACGAAGTCACAGTAGCGAATCAGCTTGGTCTCGGCGGTTTCTCCGGGAGCCATGTCGGCCAGGTCACCGTGGTTGGCGCCATCCATCGCCACCACGAGGTCGAAGCGCTCGAAGTCGGATGCCGACACCTGTCGAGCACGGCTCGTGAGGTCGTAGCCCCGACGCGATGCGTGCGCACGCATGCGTGCGTCGGCGCGCTCTCCGGCGTGGTAACCGGTGGTTCCCGCCGAATCGACCTCCAGCTGCTCGCTGAGCCCTCGCGCTTCGATGCGGTGCCGAACCACGCCTTCGGCCGTTGGCGAGCGGCAGATGTTTCCCAGACAGACGAACAGGATCGACGCCATGGCGCTAGATACCACGGCTCAGGCCGAGTCTTTCGTCATCGGGGGTTTACGTAGACCGGCAACCCCTTAAGGCTGGGCGAAGCCCATGCCGAAGATTCGAACCGCATTGGTGGGTAGCTACGCGCAGCCGGACTGGCTGCTGGACCGAGAGGCACTGCGGGAGCGACTTCCCGCCCGCGTGCCGAAGGGTGATCTCTGGCGGGTCGCGCCCGAGCACCTCGCCGAAGCCCTGAACGACGCCGTGCTCAGCGTGCTCGCCGACCAAGAAGCGGCGGGTATCGACATCGTCACCGACGGCGAGGTGCGGCGCGAGAGCTACTCGGAGCCTTTGGCCAACGCCCTCGACGGCGTGTCACGCGACGAGGTGGCCACCCTCGTCGGACGGGCGGGCAAACCCAACCAGGTGCCGCTCGTGATCGACCGCCTCACCCGCCCCCGCCCGGTGCACGTCGACGACCTTCGTTACCTCGTGGCTCACACACAGCGCACGGTGAAGGTCACCATCCCCGGCCCCTTCACGCTGTCACAGCTGGCCGTCACCAAGCACCACAACTCACGCAAGGAGCTGGCCCTCGACTACGCCGCGTGTGTGCGCGAGGAGATCCGCGACCTCCATGCGGCCGGCGCCGACATCGTGCAGCTCGACGAGCCCTACCTTCAGGCGCGCCTCGAGGAGGCGAAAGACTACGGGGTGGAAGTGGTCAACCGAGCCCTCGAGGACGCCAAGGGAACGACCGCGGCCCACGTCTGCTTCGGCTACGCCGCGTTCCTCGGCGACAAGGAGGGCGGCTACGGGTGCCTGCCACTGTTGGGCGAGCTCACCGTAGACCAGGTCTCCATCGAGGCCGCACAGCCGAAGCTCGACCTCGGCCCAGCCCTGAAGCACCTCGCCGGCAAGACCGTGCTCGTCGGCGTGCTCGACCTCGGAGACGAGAAACCCGAGACAGCGGAGCTGGTGGCACAGCGGATCCGGGCCGCCCTCGAGCACCTGCCCCCCGAGCGACTCATCGCCGCGCCGGACTGTGGTCTCAAGTACCTCCCGCGCGCGTCGGCACGCGCCAAACTGAAAGCGCTCGCCGACGGGACCGCCATCGTCAACCGGGAGCTGGGCCTGTCATGAGCCAGAGGGTTCGCTGCACACACACCGGGAGCTTGCCGCGCCCCAACGACCTCATCGCCACCATGTGGGCCCAGGCCGACGGCGTGCCCGTCGATGCCGCCGCGCTTCTAAGCCAGGTCGACGAAGCCGTGGCCATGGCCGTTCGACGGCAGGTCGAGGCGGGCGTCACGGTCGTCAACGACGGTGAGATGTCGAAGCCGTCCTACGCGACCTACGTTCAGCACCGGCTAAGCGGGTTCGGGGGCGAGTCCGTCCGCAACTACCACTTCGCCGACCTGGTCGACTTCCCCCGCAGCGCCGAGCTCGTGGCGGCCAACCCCGGTCGTCGCAAGCGGTCGGCCCCGGCCTGCACGGCACCCATCGCGGTGAAAGACGTGCAACCGGCCATCGACGACATGACCCGGCTCACGCGCGAGGCGGAAGCTGCTGGGGCCACGGCCACCTTCTCGAGCGCGGCGTCGCCCGGCGTGGTCTCGCTCTTCTTCAACAATGAGCACTACCCTGACCACGAGAGCTACGTGATGGCCATCGCCGAGGCGATGCGCGCGGAGTACGAGGCCATCGCCGAAGCGGGGGCCTACGTTCAGCTCGACTGTCCCGACCTCGCGATGGGTCGTCACACCGTCTACGCGGACATGGACGACGAGACCTTCCGGCGCACCATCGCGATCAACATCGCGGCCATCAATCACGCGGTGCGCAACATCCCCGCCGACCGGCTCCGCATGCACCTCTGTTGGGGCAACTACCCCGGCCCTCATCACTGCGACGTCGCGCTCGACCAGATCATCGACATCGTGTGGACGGCCAAGCCCCAGACCGTGCTCTTCGAAGGCGCCAACCCGCGCCACGCCCACGAGTGGGCCGTCGTGAAAGAGCTGGGCGTGCCGAAGGACAAGATCATCTGTCCCGGGGTCATCGAACCGCAGTCGAACTACATCGAACACCGTGAGCTCGTCGCGCAGCGCATCGAGCGGTGGGCCACCGTCGTCGACCCCGAGCGCCTGATGGCCGGGGTCGACTGCGGCTTCTCGATTCACGTCGGCATGCGGGGGATCGACCCCGACGTGGCGTGGGCCAAACTCGCCTCTCTCGGTCAAGGAGCGGAGCTCGCCTCGAAGCGAATCTTCGGGTGAACACCGTCTCGACAAATGCCCGACTCAAGTTAGAGTGATTCTAAATGGAGGAGATATGACCGCCGAATCCGAAGAGACCGTCGCCCGCCGCAAGGACATCAAGGTCCGTCAGTTCCACCACCACGCCTTTCGCACCAACGACATGGAAGCGACCCGCAAGTTCTACGAGGACGTGCTCGGGATGCCCATGATCGGCGTCTTCGTGGAGACGACGGATCCCGTCACGGAGAAGCCCTCCAACTACATCCACGCCTTCTTCGAGATGGCCGACGGCTCTGCGCTCGCCTTCTTCCAGTTTCAGGAAGGGCTCTACAAGGAGACGGCGATCAAGGGGAACCAAGACCCCTTCGACCACCACATCGCGCTCGAGGTCGAGTCGAAGGACGCCGTCATGACCTATCGCGACAAGCTCGTGGCCGCCGGCTACGACCACATGCTCATCGACCACGGCTACTGCTACTCGATCTACATGCACGACCCGAATGGCATGCAGGTCGAGCTGACGACCAAGGTCCCCAAGACGGTCGAGATCATGGAGAAGCACGCCAAGACCGCCCATGCCGATCTCGAGAAGTGGCTCGCAGGCGTGACCGAAGCCAACAACGAATTCCGCCGCCTCAGCGACCAGCAGCCAGCCAACTGACCGCAGGAACCATGTCCGACCTCAAGCTCTTCACGCCCTACGAGGGTCCGTTTCTCTCCACGCCGCACCGCGTGGCCATGCCTGCCATGACACGCAACCGCGCAGGAGAGAACCGCTGTCCCAACGAGATGATCGCCAGCTACTACGTCCAGCGCGTCAGCGCGGGCTTGATGGTGAGCGAAGCCACCGACATCTCCCCGCGCGCCGTGGGCTATCCGGGCACGCCGGGTTGGTACACCGACGAGCAGAAGGCCGGCTGGAAGATGGTGGTCGAGAAGGTACGCGCCGCGCAATCAGCCCCGGCCCCCTTCTTCAATCAGCTCTTCCACACCGGGCGCGTGAGCCACACCAAGTTTCAGCCCAATGGTGACCCGCCCCAGGCGCCGTCTGCCATTGCCTCGGGTGTAGAGCTGTTTACAGGTGCGGGCATGGAAGCCGCCTCGACCCCGGCTGCGCTCACCAAGGATGGCATCGCGAGCGTGATCGCCGACTACGTGGCCGCGGGCAAGGCGGCCATCGAGGCGGGGTTCGATGGCGTCGAGATCAATGGCGGCAATGGTTACCTCATCGACCAATTCCTCCGCGATGGCACCAACAAGCGTGACGACGAGTACGGCGGCGATGCGAAGAACCGCATTCGCTTCTTGCTCGAAGTGACCGATACCCTCATCGCCGCCCTCGGCGACGGAAAGGTCGCAGTGCGCGTCTCGCCGGTCAACACCACGAACAACGTGTCGGAGTCCGATCCAAAGGGGCTGTTCACCGCGCTCGCCGACGCTCTCGAGGACCGCAAGCTCGCCTACCTCCACGTCATCGAGGCAGCGGACGCCCCCGAGGTCACCCGCGCCATGCGCGAGGTGTTCAAGGGCACCTTGGTGGTCAACGACGGCTACGACCGCGACAAGGCCGAGAAGGCGATCGCGACCGGCCTCGCCGACATCGTGTCCTTCGGGCGCCCCTTCATCGCCAACCCGGACCTCCCTCGCCGCCTGCGGGAAGGCGCCGCCCTCAACGAGGCCGACGTCGCCACCTTCTACGGCGGTGCGGAGCCGGGCTACACGGACTACGCCACCCTCGACTGAGGCAGCCCCCCCGTTCCTTCCTGCGGCCCCGGCAGGCCCCAGCAACCAATCGGGGGGCCGAAACTTGCCCAACCCCCAGGAAGAGGGCGACCTGGGGGGATGAGGTCTCCAGGCGACGCGAAGCATCGTGCGATGCCAAGGGCTGCGTCGTCTGACCTCAGGGGTGGGGAATGGTGGTCGCTCGGGTGGCGTTCATCTTCTCCTATGCTCAACGCCCGTCGCCTCGGGGTCATGCTCGCCTTTGCCGCCGCACTGGTGGCCGCAGGCCCGTCGGCGTCGGAGCCTGCCCTTCCCCAGCACGAGGGCCCTCCGCCCGCCGTGGGACAGTGGGTCTGGACCCGAACCGACGCCGAGCTCCTGAGCGAGCAGACCACGGCCGGGATCTTCGTGGGCACCGTAGAGGCCAGTGGAGGTTTGAGGTGGCGACGCGGCCTCTCACCAAGCCTGCCGCTCGTATCCTCCGAGCGCGCTGCCGTCATTCGCTTCGACGACAGCCTGCACGGGCATTGGGATGAGCCCGACTTCGAGGCTGACCTCACACGACAGCTCGAGGGGATCGTCGGAGAGCTCGACCACGTCGAAGAGGTTCAGCTCGACTATGATGCGCCCTCGCGGAGGATCCCCCGCTGGGGAGCCCTGGTGCGACGCTGGTCGAAGGGGCCCCTCGCCGGCCATGCGGTGTGGGTCACGAGCATTCCCGCCCACCTCACCGATCCCTGGGCCTACCGGCGCGCCTTCGACGGCGCGGTGCATGGCCACATCCTCCAGGTCTTCGACACGGGGCTCTCCTGCACGCCCGAGCACGTGGAGCGCCTCTCGCGCCAGGCCGCCACGGCCGCCCTCCCCTATCGCGTCGGGGTGGGGGCCTTCGAGCGCGGCGAACACACCGACCACGGCTGCTGGTTCCGCCAGTGGCGACATCTCGGCCACGACCCTGCCTTCGACGGCCTTTGGGTCTTCCCCGCCGGTCACGCCTACCGACACCTCATCGCACCATGAACCAACGCATCCTCTGGCTCGTGTCCGCCTGCTGTTGCCTTCTGCTCGCGCGAGGGCCTCGCCCCGCCGATGCTTGCGGCGGCCCCGACCACGGCGACTTCGCGGCCCTCGGTCCCATCACCACCACCGTGGACGAGCTCGGCCACCCCGACCTGTGGGCGAGCTGGGGCAACGGGCGACGCGAGGAGCTGCGTTTCCTGCATCCCTTCCGCCTCGACCAACCCGCGTCGACCAAGTCGCTATGGGCCTTCGCCCACGAGTGGAAGGACGAGCTCCCCGCCCCCACGGTCGATGCGCTCGACACGGCTGAAGCGCGGCGCGACGACGCGGCAGCCAAGGTCGAAGCCAAGGCGATCGTCGAGGCCATCTACGCGATGCCTCCCGTGCCGGCCGCCGGACACCAGGCTCTCGTGGCGCGCGCGGTCGACGTGCTCGACGGCACGAGCCCCAGCCCGGCCCGGCTCGCCCACGAAGCGCTGCGGAAGGACGTTCGGCAGACCATTCCCGATGGCTGGGCCCACGACATTCGCAAGAAGGTCCCCGCCGCGACCTGGACTCGCCTGCTCGCCGACCACGAAGCGTGGCTCGCTAGGCACCCCAAACACGCCCTCGCCGACCAGGTGCGCCTCGACGAGGTACGCATCCACTACTTTTCCGGAGATGCCGACGCGGCGTGGAAGCTCCTGACGGGGCTGTCGAAGCGACGCCCTGCGCGGGCACTGGCCGAGATGCGCTACCTCCTCATCCAGAACGAGCTGCCGTCCGAAGGGATGGTCGCCAGCATCAAGGACGAGCGCATACTCTCGGCGCTCGTCCCCCGCCTCGCAGCGAACAAGCGTCTGTCGAACGCCCGCTGGGCCGACTGGTGGAAGCGCGCCGAGAGTGCGCGCGCGGCGAAGAAGCCCTGGGCCATCAACTTCCAAGAGCGTCTCCTATACGTGGCGGCCGAGGGAGGTGGTCCTCTACCGACGGGTTTCCCCATGCGCGCCGAGGCCCCCACGCCACTCTGGGCCAAGCTGCGTGCGGCCGCGCTCGCGCGGGCGGGCTCTTTCGCTGCGGCCGAGGTGCAGGCGTTGCAGGCACCGTCCGATCCCGTGCAAGCCCAGCTGCTCGCCCAGATCCGACTCCGACGCGGTCACCTGCAGGCGGCGGCCGCCGTGCAACAGCTCGCCGAGGATGCTCGACGCTACCTGGTGCGGGTTCGTGGCACCGACAGCATGGTGAAGAAGCTGAGTACGAAGCCCGCTCGACTCGGTGAAGATGCGCGCCTCGAATGGGGACAGCGACTGGTCGCAGCAGGACGCTGGCAGGATGCGGCGAAGGTCATCGAGAACGACGACGCCTCCCGCGCCGACCTGTGGCGTCGAGCCGCTGCAATCGCCGCCCCGGGGCACGACGGCGCGAAGCTCGCCCTCGCCCGCTTCCTCGTCACCCATCGCGACAGCATCTTCGACGGGCACCGCAATGGCTTCTACCGTGGGCTGAGCTGGCGCCATCAGGATCAACACCTTCCCCTCGCAGAGCGAGAGGCCATCGCGCGTTACCTGACGCGCTCGAGCGCCGATTGGTTGGCCCTCGGCCTCTTCACCGCTTGGCTCCAGGCCAATGCTCAACACGCCGACGCCCCGGCGGTGCTGAAGGAGGCCGACGCCGCCTACAACCGCCTCGTCAATCGAGGTGGCTGGGATCAATACTTCTGGGGCAAGTGGGGCAACCAGCACCCCACCGTGGCCAACCTTCGCCGCGTCGGCAAAGTGGTTCGCTCGACGATCTAGCGGTTTCAGTCGCTCGGCTTCGGGACCGTGAGCAATAGCGTCTGACGGCCCGTCACCACCTGCCCGCCAAGGGTGATGTCGGCCGCATTGCCGACCGTGACCGCCGTGACGAACCCGTCGTTGACCGCTGGAGCCATCGCGGTGGCCACCGTTTGCCCCCCGCCACAGCGCTGGTCGCCCCAATTGGCGGTGGCGAAATCTACGACATCGAGGAAGAAAAGGTCCGACACGCAGGACGGATTCGGAATGCCCGGTGCCCAGCTGGCACCATTGCCCTCGATCGCGATGTAGCCCCAGGCTTGGCCGGCGATGGCGAAGCTCGTACCTCGACGCTGCAGCCCATGCACGTCCAGCTGTTTCGCTCGCAAGACGACGGTCTCGTATCCCCCGAATGTCTCCAGCCCATCTCCGCCCGAGGAGGCGTCGAAGGTGAGCGCGAGGGCCGCCTTCCCACTGGCCTGGATCGTGTTGTTTCCGACCACCAAGTCTCCTTCGATCTCTGCCAGGAGCCCGAGGTCGACGAGCCGGTGGTTGGCCCCTGGTTCTCCGAATGTGACCAGTTCGAGGTTCGAGTCGGGCGAGGGCGCATCGTCGACGGTCGCGAGGAAGAGGTGACGGTCGCTCCCCGCGTTGCGCATGAGGGGGCCGACATTCGCCACCCCCATCGACAGTTCTCCCGAATAGTCGCCGGCGATCAACCACTGCATGTTGCCGACGAAGTTCTCTTGGACGGCGCGGATGCTGGCGTCCCCCGGACCGCCCACGACGAAGAAGTCGGTATCGATGACGCCCATGTTGTTGATGCTCAGGGCGAACCCGTCGACCCCTTCCGACGTGGTGTTGTAGAGCATTCCCTTGAAGTCACCGACGAGGATGGTCCAGTCGCCCTCCCCGACGCGTGCACCGGTCAGGTTCAGCTGCTCGGTCTGCGCGCCATCGATGCAGTGACGAAAGTCCTCTCCGTTCGACTCGTCGAGACGCCGCACGAAGAGCCCCTTGCTCATGCCCATGCAGCTCTCGTGGAAAGTGCCGGCCACGATGATGTCCTGGTCCAGCTGGTGCTGGTCGACGTAGAGGACCGAGTTGACGTCGGCCTCTTCGAAGAGGAAGAAACGGGTGCCCATGCCCGCGTCGTCGATTTCGTAGAGGAATCCGTCGGCACTCCCGGTGGCCATGTGCTGGCCTTGGTCCTTGAAGGTGACCACCCCGGTGAACGTGCCGACCATGAGGGTCTTGTCGCCGTCGCGAATGGCGTCGGTCACGCGGACTTCGCCGCTGTCGAGAAATGGGTCGATGAAGGTCGCGGCTTCGCAGTCGGTCGGCATGGACGCACACGCCCCGCCCGAGCCACCACCGCCCGTGACGCCGCTGGTGCCTCCAACGCCACCGGTCCCGCCGCTAGCACCGCTGCCGCCGCTGCCGCCGGCAGCGGTGTCGACCTTCTCGAAGTTGGTGAAGCAGCCCGCGGCGAGGGCCAAGCCCAAGCCGAGGAGCGTCATCGGAGTTCGCCAAGCCATGTACTCGGCGAGAATAGCGCGGCTCGGCCGCGACGACAGCGATTGGGCTCAGAGGTAGTTGGAGTTGACCGACCAATTGCCGTCGGGGAAGTGCGAGAGCACGAGGCCACCGTTGGCGAGGAACTGCCGTAGGTCGTTGGAGATGTTGGGGTCGATGCCCAAGCAACCCCAGGTCGGCGCGGCGCCGGTGGAGGGGTGCGTGTTCACGTAGGCCGGGTCCGAGCCATTCCACGGATGGATGACGATGGCCCGGGAGCGGACCTTGTTGTTGTAGCCGTACTCGAGGCCGTCGAGGCGAACCGACGGCCCGAAGCTCCCCGTGTAGAGTTCGGCCGCCTTCATGAGCCCGATGCTCGACATGTGCGAGCCCGACGTGTTGGAGAAGGCGTCGGCCCAGCCGTCGAGACCGTAGTCGCTGGCGTCGCCGACGGTGGTGTAGGTCCGGTGCCGAAGCGTGGCGTCGAACACGTCGAAGACCCAGAAACGCTG
Organism: Polyangia bacterium; assembly: GCA_030426145.1. Taxonomy (GTDB): domain Bacteria; phylum Myxococcota_A; class Polyangia; order Polyangiales; family Polyangiaceae; genus JAPYTK01. The sequence continues at coordinate 456 of JAUHZF010000208.1, read as the reverse complement.
CTGCGAAGCGTGCAGCGAGAAGTCGGCCACGGCGTAGGCCGTCGTGTCGACGTCGTCGTTGACCCACGCCCGGTCGAACACGCGCAGGGCGTCGGAAGCCACGGCCGCGCTCATGCCCCAGCCTGTGAGGTCTTGCACCGTGAGGGCACCGATCCCGAGGGTGTAGGCCCCTGCCTGGGGGTTGCCGTTGCCATCGACCCAGGTGTCGGCGGTGACGTAGTAGGTGCCGGCGGGCAGGTGCTTGCCCGCGTCCCAGTGGCCGCGTGCGAGACAGTCGTTGGCGTTCAGGCTCCCGAGGAGGTGCACGTCGATGTCGACGCCGGACGGGATCCCACTCAAGTCGAGCCAGATGAAGCCTTCACTGGCCAGCTCCACCCGGTAGATCACCTCGGGGCCCGCCTCGTTTTGGGAGCCGCAGTTGTAGCTGTCGAACTGGTCGGAGCTCGCGCCGAGGGT
>JAUHZF010000207.1 GCA_030426145.1 Polyangia bacterium | reverse complement strand
CCGGTCACGGTGAAGGGCTTCTTCCTCTTCAAGAACAGCTGGGGCACCGACAGCTTCGGCGTCGAAAATGAATACGGGGCCGGCTACGGCTGGATCTCGATGGAGTACGTCGAGGAGTTTCTCACCGCCTACGTGAGCGGCAAGCCCGAGGTCGACCTCGAGGAGATCTGCGGCGACGAGATCGACAACGACTTCAACGGTGACGTCGACTGCGACGACGCGGCCTGTAGCGAGGCGGCGGCCTGCACCAGCGGGGGCAGCCTGCTCTACGAGAACAACACCGCGATGAGCATCCCGGACGACGATCCGAACGGGATCAGCAGCAGCATCGTCGTGCCCGACAATGGCACCATCAGCGGGCTCAAGGTCACCGTCGACATCACCCACCAGTACAAGGGTGACCTCGTGGTGAAGCTGGTCCGCGACGGCGGTGGCGAGGTGGTCCTCCACGACCGCAGCGGCGGTGGTGCCGACCATATCCAGCAGACCTTCGTGGTGGCCGATTTCGACGGCGAAGACGCCGCCGGCACCTGGCGCCTCGAGGTGAGCGACCACGACCGTCTCATCGATGGCACCCTCAACCGTTGGAGCCTGGAGATCCTCACCGGCGACGCAGGTAACCCCGTCTCCACCTACGAGAGCGACGAGGACGTCGTCATCCCCGACAACGACCCGATGGGCGCCTTCAGCAACATCGAGGTCGGTGACGCCGGCGCCATCGAGAGCCTGCGCGTCACGGTCACCATCGACCACACCTACCAGGGTGACCTCACCCTCAAGCTCCAGCGCGTCGGTGAGCCCGGCGAGATCGTCCTGCAGCAGGCCGACGCCCAGAGCGGCCAGTTCGGAACCAAGAGCTACGTGGTCGACAGCGTGCTCGGCCAAGACGCCGCCGGCACCTGGCGGCTGGTCATGGTGGACGAAGCAGCCCAAGATCAGGGTACGCTCGACCGCTGGAAGCTCGAGCTCGGCCTCGCCGAGTAACCACCCACCATGAAGCTGCGCCCCGCCTCCCTGCTCCTCGCCGTCCTCGGGACGACGAACGCCTGCGGAGGCGACAATCGCGCGCCCTTCCTCGCCCCCATCGAGGATCGGCGCGCGGTCGTCGATGTAGAGCTCACGGTCCCCCTGCGGGCCCAAGACCCCGACGGCGACGCGCTCAGCTTCTCCCTCTCGAGCGCGAGCCTGCAGAACCTGCCCGCGCGCACGAGGGTGGATGCCACGGCCGAAGGCGGCGTCCTGCACTGGACGCCCTTGCTGGCCGACGTGGGGGACCACGAGATCACCATCACCGTCAGCGACGGCGCGCTCGACTACGCCCAGACGATCGCGGTCTCCGTCTCTTCGGAAGACGTCGGCTTCGGCGCCCCCGTCTTCGTGCAGCCCCTCGGGACCGGCGCCACCCTCGACCTGCGCAAGACGGACTGCATCGCCGTCCCGCTCGCGGTGGAGGATGCCGACAGCCCCGGCGTCACCCTCGCGCAGGAGGAGCCGATCGAGAACGCCGAGCTCGTGCAAGAGGCGGAGCGCACGGGCACCTGGACCTTCTGTCCGAGCAAGGAGCAGCTCGGGGCGCAGAATCGTCTGAGCGTCACCTTCTCGGCCGACGACTTCGAAAATGAGAAGACGCTGAAGCCCTACCTCATCGTGCTGCGCGGCGACGACGGCGAGAACTGCCCCGGTGACCCACCGGTGATCACCCACACCCCCGAAAACGTGAGCGGCGCTGCTGCGCTCACGGTTCTCGCCGAGGTGAGTGACGAGCTGGGCATCAAGTTCGAGCCGCTGTTCTATTACAGCGACACCGACCCGGGTCCCGAGCCCGACCTCGGCCAGATGACTCAGCTGACGATGGTGCAGCTCGAGGGGGACGACCAAGCGGGCACCTGGGGCGCTGAAGTGCCGAATCCCGTGGCAGGGCAGCCCGCCGGCTCGAGCGCGACCCTCTACTACGTCATCGTGGCGCAAGACGACGACGACCCCGAGGGCGCCTGCGACCACACCACCGAGTCTCCGGTCTACCAGATGGCGGTCGACAACCCCGAGGGCACCGGCGGCGGTAAGGCGCTCTGCGATACGTGCACCACGGACGCCGAGTGTGGTGAGGGTGCCGACGACCTCTGCGTCGCCTTCGGGGGCGCCATGCGCTGCTTTGCCGGCTGCGCCAACGACAACGAGTGCCCCCAGGATTATTACTGCTCGGTCACGCAGCTGACGGGCACCGCTGGTTCGGGACGGCAGTGCATCCCCGAGAGCTTCACGTGCGAGACGGCACCACCGACCTGCACCGACGACAGCTTCGAGGACAACGACAGCCGCCCCACGGCCTCTCCCCTGCCCCTCGGAACCTACACCGGGCTCAAGAGCTGCCCCGCCACCGTGGGCGATGACGAAGACTGGTACGAGGTGACGCTGACCACGTCGAGCCAGCTCGACGTCATCCTGGCCGGCGGCGTCGCGAGTGACCTCGACGTCGCGATCTACGACGCCAATGGCGCCCTCCTCGACGTGGGCAACTCGCTCAGCTCGACCGAGACCGCGAGCGCCTGCGTGCCCGCAGGCACCTACTACGTGCGGGTCTATGCCTATGGCGTGGCCGAAAACACCTACGACCTCGACGTGAGCGCCACGGCCGACAGCTGCGGCATGGGTGGCCCGACCTGCTCCGACGACAGCAACGAAGACGACGACGACATCGCCACCGCGCGTCAGGTCTCGCTCCCCGGTCCCTACACCTCGACCACGCAGGCCATCTGCAGCATGGACGACGATTGGTACGAGGTCTTCCTGTTCAATGGGGAGACCATCTACGCAGAGCTCACGTTCAGCCAGGCGAACGCGAACGAGGATCTCGACGTCTACATCTACGACGGTCAGGGAAACAACCTCACCGGCTGCACCGAGCAGACGCCCAGCGGCTGCAATCCCAACAATGGTCAGAGCGTGACCAGCGACGAGAGCGCAGCCTGGAACATCCTGCAGACCGGCACCTTCTTCATCGTCGTGCACGGCTGGAATGGCGCCGAGAATCTCTACGACATCTGCCTCGGTCTCTCCCCGACCGCCTGCCCGTAGTCGGCTCTGCCATCCGAGGCTTTACGGCCGGCCTGCGCGTGCCCTAGCCTCTGGGGGAAGATGGGAGACGACGACGGGACGCCGGGGGGGAAGTCCAGGGCCACCGCGCCGTCGGCCCCCCGCCCCGCTGTTCTCGAGACCCCAGAGGCCGAGCTCGAGCGCCTGCGTACGGCCGTCGACCTCGCCACCCATGGCACGTGGGGCTGGGACTTCGACTCGGGAGAGCTCCACTGGTCGGAGGCCCGACGAAGACGACTCGGCATGACACGCCGCGACCTCCCGCTCTCGGTGGACGAGTTCTTCGAACGGATCCACCCCGACGACGTCGCCGCAGTGCGCGCCGCACTCGACGCCCATTTGAACGAGGGGCGGCCCTACGAGGTTGTCATGCGTCTCCGGCACGAGGAGGGTCACTACATCGCAGAGAAGGTGCGCGGCCGCGTGCATCGCGATGATGATGGAAGACCGTATCGCATGTCAGGCGTCGTGATCGATGCCACCCCCGAGCTCGAGGCCAAGCGCGCTCTCGAGGTCAGTGAGCTGCGCTTCCAGGACATGGCCGCCAACCTCCCCGGCGTGGCCTTGCAGTACGCACGAGCTGCCGATGGGCGCGCTCGGGTCGAGTACGTGAGCGATGGCTGCGAGGATCTCTGGGAGCTCACGCCGGAAGCGCTGATACGTGACCCAGACGCCGTCTGGTCGATGGTGCACCCCGACGACCGCGCCGCGATGAGGCGCTCGGTCGCGCGCTCGATGGCGACCATGACGCCGTGGTCGAGGCGATGGCGCATCGTCTCCGCCTCCGGGACCGTGAAGTGGGTTCAAGGCCGCGCCATCCCGAATCGGCTCCCCGACGGCGGAATCCTCTGGAATAGTCTGCTGCTCGACATCAGCGACCACATTCGGGTGGAGCAGCAGCTGACCGAGAGCCGCGAGCTTCTCTTTCGCTCCCAGAAGATGGAGGCTCTCGGCCAGCTCACCGGGGGCTTGGCCCACGACTTCAACAACCTGCTGATGGTGGTCATGAGCGGCCTCGAGGCCCTGGCCACCGACGACGTCGCGCTCCCCGATGAACACGAACGCGCATTGCACGACGCCCTCGAGGCGACCCGCCGCGGGGCCGCACTGACGCGCTCGCTTCTGGGGTTTGCCCGGCGCGCGCCGCTCGCCCCGGAGGAGTTCGACCTCTGCGAGACCACGCGGGAGCTCTACCCCCTGCTACGCCGCACCTTGGCCGCCAACATCGACCTCCAGCTGACTGCACCCGGCGAGGCACGGGTCTGTCTCGACCGCGCGTGTCTGGAAAATGCGGTGCTCAACCTCGTGCTCAATGCCCGAGACGCCCTTCCCGACGGCGGACGTGTGTGCATCGACATCACCAGCGACGAGCGCGACGTCCGCTTGTCGGTGGCCGATGACGGCATCGGAATGTCGGAGGAGGTCCAGGCCAGGATCTTCGAGCCCTTCTTCACCACCAAGGGGCGCAAGGGTACCGGCATGGGCTTGGCCACGCTTCACGGGTTCATGTCGCAGTCTGGAGGAGACGTTACCCTCGCCTCTACGCCAGGCGAGGGAACCACCGTCACCCTCGCCATGCCGCGTTCAATTTCCGAAGAAGCGCAAAGGCCCCCGATGAAGAGCGAACCACCTCCTTCGCTGGGCAGGGTTCGGATCCTCTACGTCGAGGACGACCGCATCGTGCGACGGGCCGTGCTGCGTACGCTGCAGCTGGCGCAGTTCGACGTCACCGTCGCTCACCTCGGTGATGAAGCCCTGAGACGCATCGATGCCGCGCCTTCAGCCTTCGACGTCGTGCTCACCGACATGCAGATGCCTGGGGCCATACAAGGCGAGGACCTCGCGCGAGAGCTGGGCGCGCGTGTCCCCGTCATCCTCATGACCGGCTCCCCCCCAGAGTCGCAAGTCGCGGGAGCGACCCAGGTCCTCATCAAGCCCGTCGAGGCCAAGGTGCTCGTCGATGCCATTCGGCTCGCACTTCGCGCCAACACCGACGTGGTAGCGTGACGGTCTTGGACCCCCGCGCGACGCGCGAGGGTGAGGTATGCTTCATCACGACTTACCCATGCGCTTTCCGCACCTCGCATGGCGGCTGTTGCTCCTGAGCGCTCTGGCCGCCGGATGCAGTGACCCCGAGCCGGTCGCTCCCCCTGCCGACACCGCGTTGGAGGACATGACGCTCGTGGAGCTCACGCCCGGTGTGCTCGTCCCTGGCAGTCGGTTGGTGGTGCGGGGCAGCAACTTCGTGCCGAGCTTCGCCGGAGCCACGACGCTTCACCTCGAGGGTGCGGTCGACGGCACGTCGACGTCGTTGGTCCTCACCGCCAGGTTCGTCGAGTACGACCGTCTGGAGGTCACCTGGACCGGCGACGGTCTGCCCTTCCCCGACGGCATCTTCACGGGAGAAGCCTGGCTCGAAGCGGAGAGCGCCCTGGATGAACGACTGCACCGAAGCCCTCGGCAGCAAGCGACCCTCGCCTTCGGACCGAGTCTCGAGCCGCGGCCCGATGGGCTCACCGGAGAAGTCGCCTTCGTCAACGATCGCATCTCCGTGCAAGGTGAAGGCTTCTTGCTCGGCGGCGACGAGGGACGAACGCTCGCCGTGGTCGAGGGATGTTTCCGTCCCCAGGGCGCAGCGACCTGCGACCCCATCGCGCCGGCTGAGGTGGTGGCCGAGCCCGCCCGCGAAACCGATCGCAGCGAGGTGGTCTTTCCCTTCAGCCCCACCATCGCGGGGATCGAGCCCGGCGACTTCGAGGGCACGGTCAAGCTGCTCAACCGCCACGCGAGCATGATCGAGACCGAAAGCGCGCCTCTCCCCTTCACGGGCTCGATCGCGCCGCCGGTCATCGAAGCCTTCTCCGCCGAGGCCGCCAGCCTGGGCCAGTACGTCGCCATCACCGGACGCGGCTTCGTCGGCCCCCGAGACGGTGACCCGCTCGCCGTGACCACGATCGAGGTGACCGGCACCTTCACGCCCACCGGTGGCATGGCGGTGCCGACGCAGCTCAATCTCATCGCCGAGTATGTGCGCGGCGACCTCGTGCGCTACGTGCTCAACGAAGAGGACGGGCTCGGGCAAGGCATCGACCTCCGACAGGTCACCGGCACCTTCGACGGCACCGCTGCTCCAACGGTCTCCGACGGGAGCCAGGCGGTGACGGGCGACCCCGTGAGCGTGACCTTCGGCATCGCGCCCGTGAAGCAAGTGGTGTGGCTGCGCTATCTGCCCACCTACGTGGAGAGCCTACGCCTCTTCGGGCTGCGCGCCGCCGACAGCGTGATCCGCGACCGCGTGCGCGCGGTCGTCGAGCGTGACTACGCCGGGATCAACCTCGAGCTACGCGCTGAGGAGCCCACCGACTTCGCCCTCTTCAGCGAGGTCGAGCTCAGCGGGCCCGACCCCAACGGCATCGGCCTCCTGGGCTACGACAACACGCCGGGCAAAGACGAAGGCAACCTGCGCCTCTACGACCGCATCGGTGGCGTCAACGCCCTCACCCAGGAGGACGGCTTCCCCGGCTACGGCGGTGTCTTCGTCGAGTCGCTCTTCACCTTCAGCACCGACCCCAGCGTCTTCGCCCCCGACTCGGGCAAAGGCACGCCGGTCTTCGATCAGATCTTCGACCCCTTCCGCCCCGACCACGGGGGCACCCCCGTGACGGAGGACGAGGTGGCAGGGCTGACCGTGCTCACCGACGGCGCAAGCTGCCCCGCCACCGACCGGCCGACCCAGGTCGCATGTGCGATCTGGACCCTGGGCAACCTCATCGGGGGCACCTTGAGCCACGAGATCGCGCACTCCCTCGGTCTCGCCGACCCCGGCGGTGAAGCCTTCCATAACGTCGGCGACTGGGAAGGCGCCATCATGGACAGCGGCTCCGAGCGCCCGTTCCTCGAGCGAGCCGAGCTCGAGGGCCAGGGTCCAGCGGTGTTCTGTGCCCAGAACTACACCTACCTGCGGCAGATCCTGCCCACGGCTACCGCCGACCCGCTGCCCTCGCGCATCGAGTGCTTCTGATGGGCCGCTTCGACCGCGACAAGTGGGACGAGCGCTACCGCGCGCGGCGCCTCGAACCCCGTTCCCCCCAAGCCTCGTCGTGGCTCGACGACATCACCGACGCGCTGCCTCGCACCGGGCGTGCCCTCGACGTGGCCGGCGGCGCGGGGCGCAACGGACTGTGGCTCGCGCGTCACGGCCTCGACACGACGGTGGCGGACGTTTCGCCCGTGGGCCTCGCCCTCGCCGCAGAGCGAGCCGAGGCTGAAGGGCTGAGGCTGCACACGCTGGAGGTCGACCTGGCCGAGGCGCCCTTCCCCGCGGGCCCGTGGGACGTCATCGCGTCCTTCCTCTACCTGCAGCGTGCGCTCTTCCCGGCGATGGTCGACGCCCTGAGCCCCGGCGGCTGGCTCGTGTTCCTGCAACCGACGGTCACCAACCTCGAGCGGCACGCCAAGCCCCCGCGACGCTTCCTCCTCGAGCCCGGCGAGCTCGCCGCATTGCTGGCACCGCTTCCGATCGAGATCGTTCGGTTGGAGGAGGCGTGGCACGCGAGTGGCCACCACGAGGCCCGGCTGCTCGCGCGCCGTCCGGGGTGAGCCTCAAGGGCAGCTGCGGTTGCAGACCCACACCCCGTTACCGCAATTGGTGGGCGTCGCGCCGTCGCAAGCGAAGCCGGACTCGCAGCTGGCCGGGTTGGGGCCACAGGTCAGGATGCACGGCACACCGGCGGCACACTCGAAAGCGCACGAGGTGGCGTCGCACTCCATCGCACAGGTGACATCGCTGCCGTTGCAGTCGAGCGAGCAGCTGGAGGTCGTCGATGCGCAGACGACGGAGGTGTTGCTATCGTCGGCCGTGACCGTGCAGGAGCCCGACGCGGAGCACTGCACCGAACAGTCGGGGCTGTCGGAACAGACGACATCACAGCTGGAAGGGTTGTTCGTGCAGGTGAAAGCAGCCGACGAGCACCCGCGGCACTCGAGGTCACACGAGGACGAATTGTCGCAGGTGGGTGCGCAGGTGGTTCCAATGCTGCAAAGAGCGTCACATCGCGAGCCACTCGATGCGCAGTCCATGGCCGGACAGTCGCAGCCGCAGGGATTGCAGGCGTAGTCGCAGTTGGCGCCCGTGCAGCCCGTGCAGCCCGCGCAGTCGTTGCAGGCCGGGGGATCGTTGTTCTCACGCGGTGGGAGGGAGCCGGGCTCGCAGATGGGCGCTCCGCCCATGCCCCCGGTGCCCGTGGTTCCCCCACCGCCAGCGGTGGAACTGGAGCTGGAGCTGGAGCTCGTCGCGCCGCCGTCGGCTTCGCTTCTGAGATCGGAGAAGTCCGTCCGGCAGGCGGCGTGACCGAGGAAGACGACGCTGCCCAGACACAGCCATAGGACGCGGAAGGACGTCATCTTCAGAACCGTAGCCGAAGCCTCGCTTCGTTGGGACCCACCGCCACCTCTGCGTCCTGGGTGAGGTACAGGGTGCCGAAGATGCCGGCGGCGACCAGGCCGACGGCGCCCACCCCGAGGCTGATGTTGGCGATGAGCCCATCGCGCTCCCCAGCTGCGATCTGGTCGTCGAAGGCGGGACCACAGCGCGGAGCGCAGGTCTCCTCCAGGTCGCTGTAGGTCGACTGGTTGCTCACCCCGAAGCCGATGAAGAGGCCCATGCCCACGAGCCCCACCCCACCGGCGGCAATGGTGGCGGGTAGCAGCCACTCGCCGACGTAGAAACCACCCTCGTCCGGCGTCGTCGGGCCACGATCGTCGGGCGTGAGCTCGATGACCACCTCGCCGCCCTTGGTGGCTTCGAGAGAGCGCTGCAATGGCTCGAAGCCGGGTCGTTCGACGGTGATGTCGACGCGACCGGGCTCGACCCAGCGGCGGGCCGCGTCGCCGTCGAGGTCCGACGGGTCGCCTCCGATGGTGACATGTGTTCCTGGGGGAGCTTCGAGCACCCGCACCGTGACCCGGGCCAGCTCTGCGCGCAGCGCATTGCGCTCGGTGGTGGCGGCCTCTCGGGTCTGCTCGTACTTCTCGGCGTCGCCGGCCTCTTCGACGGCGCGCTCGAAGGCGGCCATCGCCTCGCCCCGTCGACCGAGGGCCTTGAGACACCGTGCCGCCATGAGTGAAGAGTTGGGGCTCGGCACCAGCTCGTGGCTGGCCTCGAAGGCGACCAGGGCGTCGTCCCATGCCTCGTCACCGAAGCGCTCGGTGCCCTCCTTGAACCGTTCGCGGGCGGCCTCGCGGTTGGTGACTTCGGGGTTGTCGGTGAGCTTCCCGTTGCTGTCCGACGAGGGCGCCGTTTCATCCTCCTGGGCCCGAAGGGGCGCCGCGACCAGCACGTGGACCGCGACACCGAGTGCGATCCCCAAGAGACAATGTCCTGCCCTTCGACCCGTCATCCCATTCGAGCGCTCAGATGTCCCCCGGAATGAAGATCTTCTTCTTCTTCTTCTCGGGGCGAACCTTGAAAGTCTTGGATGGCGTCTTCGGTGCGGGCACGCTGACGGCGGTGGTGGCCGACGGCTCTGGCGCCGCGGGCTCCGGGCTCGGGGGCTCGGGGGCTTCGGCGACCGTAGCCGAGGGCTCCGGCTCGGGGGTCTCGGCCGGCTGGGGAGGTGGCGCAACGGCCGCGGGTTCGGGCTCCGGCAGGGCATCGTCGGATGATGAGAAGGCGACCCCTCCCAGCACACCAACCACGAGCGCCGCCCCCGCCGCCGCCACCAACGGACGCCGCGACGGCGCCGGCATCATCAGATCCTCGTCATCGTCGACGCGCTCGCCGAGCACGACCCCCGGAGGAGACGGCCGCGCCGGCGGGGGGCCTGGCGGCTTGTTGCGAGGCGGAGGCAAGGGTCGAGCGCTGTCGACCAGCATGTCGGGATCGATCTCTTCGCTGTCTTCGGACAGGTCCTCGATGGAATCGGGCGGCGCCTCTGAGTCTCCGGGGGGCCTGGTCGTCGCTTCGCGACTGTTGAGCGCGACCGCGAGCTCGTCTGAGGACAGCTCCTCGAGCAGGCTCATGCTGGGCCGGTCTTCCTCGTTGCCGATGACGCTCATCATGGCCGCGCGCGCCTTGTCGAGCCGCTTGGCCGCGAGCTTCTGCACGAGCTCCCCGAGCTTGCGAGACCTCACGAACTGGTCTCCCACCGCCTCGTCGAGGGCTTCCGCGAATTCGATCGCGGTGGCGTAGCGCTGGTCGGGCTTGCGCTCGAGCGCCTTCATGACGACCGCGTCGAGCTCGGCCGGTACGTCGGAGCGGAAGCAGCTCGGCGGCTGGATTTCGGCCGACAGGACCTGGCCGAGCACGGCCGCGTCGACCTCGGCATCGAAGAGCGGCTCTCCGGTGAGCGACTCCCACAACATGATGCCCGCCGCGAAGATGTCGACGCGTCGGTCGAGCTTGCCGCGTTGAACCTGCTCGGGTGCGAGGTAGCGGAGCTTGCCCTTCACCACCTCGTGGTTCTGTGTCGTGCTGGCTCTGCCTCGCGCCTTCGCGATACCGAAGTCGGTCACGTGCACGATGCCGTCCACCCCGATGAGCACGTTCTGGGGCGAGAAGTCGCGATGGATGAGGTTGAGCGGCGCCCCGCTCGACGACGTGAGCTCGTGGGCGGCGTGCAGGCCCGTCAGAGCGTCGTGCACGATTTTGGTCACCACCCCCACCGGTGAGCGCGGCATGCGCTTCGCCATGCGCGTCAGCATGTACGAGAAGGAGCTGCCTTCGACGTACTCCATCACGATGATGAGGCGGCCCCTGATGGCGTCTACGTCGTAGACGTCGACGACGTTGGGGTGATGGATTCTCGCGGCGAGCCGCGCCTCGTCGAGAAAGCCGGCCACAAACTCGGGGTCGCTCGCGAGATGGCGATGCAGAACCTTTACCGCCACACGACGCTCGAAGCCGGCCTTGCCCAGCATGCGGGCGAGGTAAACCGTGGCCGCCCCCCCCGAGGCGATCGCATTGAGCAGCTGGTAACGACCGATGGTCATCGGCAGCTGCAAGGCGTCCGTCGACTTGGTCAAATCGTAAGTAGCGTACCACCAAGGCCCCGCCGACCACAGACTTCGACGTGCGGGAGCGCACGCCGAACCGTCGCGGCACGCACGCTCGCGAGCCCTACCCCTTCAATGGAGGTCAGGAGCCTGATTTCGAAGGGCTGGACCTTGGCGCGGTTTTCGCACTGTGTGGGGGCATGAACGCAAGTAGATGGGCCAGTTGCGGTGCAGGCATGGCGCTCGCCTGGGGTCTCACCGTAGGTCCCCTGGGCTGTGGCGCCCGTAGCGGCCTCGAAGCCCCGTTTGGCGATCAACCCGAGGTCACCGAGGAGAGCTTGCCCGAGCCGATGGATCCTCCGACGGAGCCCCCACCCAAGGAGCTGGTGCAGCCGGCGGGTTGCGACGACCCCGACGCGGCCTACGTCTACGCCATCACGTCAGGTGGGGACATGCTGCGCTACGACCCGGCCAACCGCGACTACCTGCTGATGGGACCCATCGACTGCCCTTCCTCCGGCGGAGGCCCGTTCTCGATGGCGGTCTCACGCGAGGCCATCGCCTACATCATCTACACGAGCGGCCACCTCATGGAGCTCGACCTGAAGGACCTCTCGTGCCGCCCCACCGCCTTCGAGCCGCGGTTCGAGGGCGAACCATTCCACGTCTTCGGGATGGGCTACGCCGCAGACCCCGACGCGCCCACGGGCGAGACGATGTACGTCTCGGACATCGACTTCACCTTCGAGGGCGTCTCGGCCGGGCTGGCCAGCATCGACGACGAGACCTTCGAGCTGAGCCCCGTCGGCCCCTTCTCCGAGAACCCGAGTGGCGTCATCGAACTCACCGGAGCCGGCATCGACGGTCCTCCACATGGCTACTTCCTGAACGGAGAGCTTCCCGGCGGCACCCTCGTCACCCTCGACCGCGACACTGCCGCGGTGATCGAATCGGTCCCGCTCGATCCGGGCGGCTACGGCTCGCTCGCCATCGCCTGGTGGGGGGGCGACTTCTACGTCTTCAAGGGCAGCGGCCAATCCACCGAAGTCACCCGGTACGACCCCGACACGGGCGAAGCCACCTTCGACGCCATTCTCCCTGGGCTCGTGGTGGGCGCGAGCTCGTCCACCTGCGCGGCGGTCGAAGCCGTCGATCCTTGATGTGGATGCTAGGCTGGGGCCGTGCAGCGCACGTGGCTCATGGCTCTCCTGCTCGTCGTGGCCTGCGACCGCGGCCAGAGCGCACCAACCGCTCCCACCGTGGCGGTGCCCAGCGCGAGCGCCGAGGCATCCGCTTCACCCGACGCCCGCGCGTCGAGCTCCGCTACCAGCGACGCGCCCGCCACGGCGTGGACCAAGACACTGCCGGCGAACCTGCGACCGAGCCACGCAAAACTCACGACCTCGATTCGCAAGGGCCTCCCGGAGAGCAGCGCCGACTACGCTGAGGCCTTGGCCCTCGTGATGCTGCACGGCCGGGGTGACATCGACTTCGATGCGTTGAAGAAAGCCGTGGTCGCGCGCGAGCTACCGGCGCACCGACTCGGCGATCCCTACCTCCTCATCTCGCCCCCCCCGCCTCCGCCGGGGCAGGCCTTCGACCCCGCCATCATGCCCGCCGACTGGGCCGGCACCTGGGGTGAGGTCGCCATGGCCTACCTGCTCGGGGAGCTGAGCAAACCGCAGTACGAGACCCTGCACCAAGCCGCGCATCCGACCTGCAAGTAGCTCAGCCGACCTGCAGATCGACGACCTTCAGCTCGTGGTCCGGCCCGGCCAACTCGTGAAAGGTGGCCTCCAGGTCCTCGAGGATCGCTTCCAGCGAGGTGACCTCGGGCCAGGGCGCGAGCTCCGACATGAGCCCGCGCTTGCCGTCGGCGCCACGCCGATAGGCGGTCCACGCCCCGTGGCGACGGATCACCTCGACCTCGAAGCGGCCGTAGACGTCGACCCGGATCCGGCGGTACTGAGCCATGCCATCGGCATGCGCATCGTCAGCTGGAACGTCAACTCCGTCCGTGTGCGACTCGAGGCCATTCGTCGCTTCGTGCGCAAGTATGAGCCCGACGTCCTGTGCCTTCAGGAGACCAAGGTCGAAGACCATCTCTTCCCCCGCGATGCCTTCACGCGCATGGGCTTCGCCGACACGGTGGTGGTGGGACAGAAGGGCTACCACGGCGTCGCCATCGCGACGCGGCGCCCCGTCACGCGCACGGCGCAGCGGCAGCTCGGGGGCCGGTCCGAAGCACGCCACGTGGCGGTCGAGGTCGACGGCATCGAGATCCACGACGTCTACGTACCTGCCGGTGGCGAGAGGCCGGACCCCGAAGAGAACCCCGCTTTTGCCTACAAGCTGCGCTTCCTCCAGGGCATGGCCCGTTGGATGAGGCGCTGGCCCCGAGGCCGCGCGCGGGTGCTCGTGGGCGACTTCAACGTGGCGCCGCTCGAGACCGACGTGTGGTCCCACCAAAAGCTGCGCCGCGTGATCACCCACACCGAGATCGAGATCGAGCATCTCGGCGCGGTTCAGCGGGCGGGCGCCTGGGTCGACGCAGCGCGGGTGGTGGTGCCACCGAGCGAGAAGCTCTTCACCTGGTGGAGCCATCGTGGCGACTGGCGGAAGCTCGACAAGGGTCGACGCCTCGACCACATCTGGGTGAGCCCCGTGTTGGCCCCGAGAATCGTCGGCATGAAGGTGGCGAGGGAGGTGCGCGGGTGGCGACGCCCTTCCGACCACGCTCCGCTCTTCGTGGACCTCGAACCTGCGTGAACCGCGCATCACGTGGGAGGCGGGTCGACGCAGGCGTCGACGTCTCTCTGCTCCGCCTGGCAGCTGGATGTCCACCCACAACCGGGAGCCGCGTCGAGGCACCGGAGATAGGCGACGTAGACATCGTCGCACCCCCGCTCGATGACGTCGTGCTCGAGATCCATCGCGTCGTCGAGGCACTGTTCACGATCGAAGCGATCGCAGCTCTTCTCGAGCCTCTCGCAGATCCGCGGCACCGCAGATGACGGTTCGAGGCAGGCCGAGAGGAGCCCTGCGAGTAGAGCCCCGAGGATCAGCGTCCTCATGCGCCACCTCCCCCGCCCATTCCGCCTGCGCCACCGACGCCAACATGGCCCCCGCCGCCGAGGCCCCCCGCCCCGCCGATCCCGCCACCTCCCGTTGCGCTCGTGGTGGACGCGCCTCCACCTCCAGCGGCGCCGCCGGCTCCGGAGGTGAGCTCCTGGCACGGCTTACCATTCGAACACAGGCAGAACTGGCGTGGGAGCTCGAACGGGGTCTCCAGCGCCGTGAGCGGCCGCGTGCGGCATTTGGCGAATGCGGGACAGTCGTCGTCGACGACGCACGCGTCGGCGTCGACGCAGTCATTCTCGGTGTTGCAGAATTGGTCCTGGTTGCAGTCGCGGTCGAAGTCGCATTCGCCGCCGCTCAGGGTGTCGAGTCCGCACCCTCCGTCCGTCTGGCTGTCATTTCCACCACCGCCGAAACAGCCGGTGGCGAGGAGGACGGCCAACGCGACCCATGTGCCGTGCCGCATCATACGATTGCCCATCAAGCACGGACCATGCCGGTGCAAACCATCGACATCCTTCTCGAGCTCCGACAACGGAGGTGACGACGACCACGAACCACGACAGCCATGTCATGGCTCTTCACCCTGCCGAAGCGCAGCCCCGAACCTGCACGCCTCGGAGCCTGCTACAAGCGACCCCATGCTCTTCGAGCCCATCACGGTTGGCGCGCTCACCCTCCCTCACCGCGTGGTGATGGCGCCGATGACGCGGTCGCGATCGGCGCAGCCGGGCGACGTGCCCCGGGCCCTCAACGCCACCTACTACGCCCAACGCGCCAGCGCGGCGCTCATCCTCAGCGAGGCCACCCAGGTGGACCCTCGAGGCAAGGGCTACGCCTATACGCCGGGGATGTACTCCGACGCGCAGGTGGAGGGATGGCGCGGCGTGACCGATGCGGTGCACGAAGCGGGCGGTCTCATCGCGGCGCAGCTCTGGCACGTGGGCCGCATGAGCCACGTCGATTTCCACGACGGTGCCCCCCCCGTGTCGTCCTCGGCGCTCGCCGGTCCCGGCAAGGTCTGGCTCGGAGGAGATCAACCTTTCGTCCCGACCTCCACGCCCCGGGCCTTGCGCACAGAAGAGATCCCGGACGTGGTGGCGACGTTCGGCCGCGCAGCCCGCCAAGCCAAGGCAGCCGGGTTCGACGGTGTCGAGCTCCATGGCGCCAATGGTTACCTCGTGCAGCAGTTCCTCAGCGACGCCGTCAATCGTCGCGACGATGCCTATGGCGGGAGCGTGCAGAACCGAATTCGTTTCGCCGTCGAGGTGCTGACCGCCATGTGCGAGGTGTGGGCGCCCGACCGCGTGGGCATGCGGGTATCCCCCGGCCTCGGGGTCAATGGTTGCGACGAAAGCGACCCGGTGCCGCTCTACAGCGCGCTCTGCGACGCCGTGAACGACCTCGGCATCGCCTATCTCGACGTGGTCGAGTTCTATGGTCCTCCAAAACACAAACCCGAGTCGCCCAACGACGTACAGCGAATGATCCGTGAGCGCTTCGAGGGTCGCTATCTCGCCAATGGTGGCTACGACCTCAACTCCGCCGAACGCGCGCTTTCGCGGGGCGACGCGGACGCCATCGTCTTCGGCAAGCCATTCATCTCCAACCCCGACCTACCGCGGCGCCTACGCGAAGCCGCCCCCATCGCCAAGTGGGACAAGGCGACCTTCTACGGCGGCGAAGAAGCCGGCTACACCGACTACCCCTGTCTCGAGTAACGAGCCCGAGCCCGAGCCCGAGAACGAGAACGAGAACGAGACCGAGCCCGAGAACGAGACCGAGACCGGCCCCCCCCTACTCAGCCTTCGTCGCTGACTTCAGCCACCACCGCATGGGGCGGCTCTTCGAGGCGCGTCTCGAAGCCCTTCTTGGGGTTGGCCTTGTCCTGCTCGGGGGTGAGGAAGGTGAGCGCATCGCCTTCGAGGCGCGCCATCATGACCGTCGCCGAGGAGTCGCCCACGACGTTGGTTGCCGTGCGGAACATGTCGAGCAATCGGTCGACACCGAGCACCAACGCTAGCCCTTCGGTGGGCACGCCAATGGCCGTGAGCACCATGGCGAGGGTGATCATGCCGGCACCGGGCACGCCTGCCGCACCGACGGAAGCGAGCGTCGCCGACGTGACGATGGTCACTTGGTCCCCAATGGAGAGGTCCATTCCGTAGATCTGGGCGATGAAGATCGCCGCCACCCCTTGGTAGAGCGCCGTGCCATCCATGTTGATGGTGGCGCCGAGGGGAATGACGAAGGAACTGACGGCGGGTGAGACGTTCATGTTGTCCTCCGCACACTCCTTCGTCACCGGCAGGGTGGCCGACGAGCTCGAAGTGGAGAAGGCGAGCATGATGGCCGGCTTGATCGCATTGAGGAACTTGAGAAACGGGAGCTTAGCCCCGAATCGCACGATGAGCCCGTAGGTGATGCCGAGGTGCAACCCGAGGCCCACCACCACGACCAGGCCATAAACACCGAGTGCGGCGAGCACGCTGAGCCCCGTACTGCCCACCACCTTGAACAGAAGCGCGGCTACGCCGACCGGAGCGAGCTTCATGGCGATGTGCACGAGCATCACCATCGCTTCGTTGGCGTAGTCGAGGAGCGAGACCACCGGCTTGCTTCGCCGCTCGTCGAGCAGCGTCAGCGCAATGCCGAACATCAGGGCGAAGAAGATGATCTGAAGCATCTCGCCCTTCGCGAGCGAAGCGAAGGGGTTGGTAGGCACGATGGCGATGATCTGATCGGTGAAGCTCGGCGCCTCCGCCGCGGCGTCTACGGTCGACGTGGCTGCCCCTTCGTAGGATGCGAGGAGACGAACCCTGTCGTTCTCGTCGAGCAGTGCACCGGGCCGGATGACGTTGGCGAGGCCCACGCCGATGATGAGGGCGAGAATCGTCGTGCCGGTGAAGAGGCCAATGGTGCGGCCACCGAGCCGCCCGAGCCGGCGAAAGTCGCCGAGCGAGGCGACGCCGACGGT
>JAUHZF010000206.1 GCA_030426145.1 Polyangia bacterium | reverse complement strand
GAGGTTCGAGGTTCGAGGTTCGAGGTTCGAGGTTCGAGGTTCGAGGTTCGAGGTTCGAGGTTCGAGGTTCGAGGTTCTCGAGCCCGAGATCGAGATCGAGATCGAGATCGAGATCGAGATCGAGATCGAGTTCGAGCCCGAGATCGAGATCGAGATCGAGATCGAGATCGAGACCGAGATCGAGACCGAGACCGAGAAGGAGCTACCCTCGAGCTCGCCACTTCAATGGTAGTCCACCTGCGGGTGTGAGCGTGATGTTGCGGCGTTGGGTGCGCACGCGTCGCGTCACTGCGATGGGCTCGAGTCGCTGCAAGATCACCGCGAGCGCGATCCGCATTTCGTAGAGGGCAAAGGCTTCCCCGATACAGCGCCGAATGCCTCCTCCGAACGGGAAGTAGCTGTAGGGCGCGGGCGACTTCTCGAGGAACCGCTCGGGGTCGAATCGCTCGGGCGACGGCCATCGTGTGGGGTCGAAGTGCACCAAGTAGATGGGACAGCCCACCATGACGCCCTTCGGCAGCGCGACGCCCGCAATGGTGGTCGGTCGCTGCAGCTTTCGTCCCACGCCGCCGATCACCGGATGAATGCGCAGCGTCTCGCGGGCGAACGCGTCGAGGAACGGCAGGGCCGTGCCCGGTTCGACCGGACCATTCCCAAAGGCCTCCGCGAGCTCGTCCTGGGCCCGACGCAGGTGCTCGGGATGAATCGAGAAGCGGTGCAAGGCCCACGAGAGGCCCGTCGCCGTCGTCTCGTGACCCGCCACGAGCAGGGTCAGAAGCTCGTCGCGGATCTCCTCGTCGGACATCGGGCTGCCGTCCTCGTGGGTGGCCCCGAGCAGGATGGAGAGGATGTCCTCGCCCGTGCCCTCGCGGCGACGGCGGGCGATGAGCGCATCCATCTCGCGATGGGTCTGCGCGCGGAGACGAAGGAATCGCCCCCAGGGTGAGCGCGGTCCCCAGTCCTTCTGGAAACCGCGAATGAGGAACAGCGGGTTGTCGAGGATGCGCAGACCCGACACCAGCAGCCCACGCATGCGATCTTGGTCGGCGCCGTCCTCCATGCCGAAGACGGTGCGCAGGATGATGTCGAGGGTGATGTCCTGCATCAGTCGCTGGGTCACCACGGTTTCGCCGCACGGCCAACGCTCGACGGCGGCGACGCTGATATCGCGCATCGCCTCCCCATAGGCGCGCATGCGACTGCCTCGAAATGGCGGCAGCAACAACCTCCGTTGCGCCCGGTGGCGCGGGCCGTCGAGCACGAGCACCGAGTAGGTCCCGAGGAAGGGGCGCAGGACGTCGTTGGCCTCCCCCGCGTGCATGCCCTCTCCGTCGTCAGCGAAGATGGCCTTCACCGCGGCCGGATCGCTGAACTGCACCAGCGGGGGCAAGCCGGGCATGCGCAGCGTCAAACGGGACCCGAAGCGCACCCGGCTCTCCTCGAGAAAGGGGCCCAGCATGAACAAGAAGGCGAGCATCTGGGCTACCGGATGGGATGCCGGTCCGCCGGGCAGCCCATCCGGTGCCGTCGGCGCCCCTTCGGCCACCCGACGGGCCAGCCGCCGCGTGAGCCACGCCTCGGGGTCCTTGGCCGAGCGAGACCAAGGTGAAGGCGCCACGTGTTGTCCCCCCAGGGCCATGTCAGGCGGGCTCGAGCTCGAAGATGGGATCGCCGGTCATGATGTCGGCGCCGTCCTCGACCAGAAAGCGTTTCACTTTGGCCTGCTCGGGCAGGCCATCGCCCTCGTAGCCGATGCGGTGGAACGTCTTCATCACCTCGACCAAGCCCACCGGCTGGCCTTTGCTCACCACGTCGCCCTCGTTCACGAAGGAGGGTTTGTCGGGGGAGGCTTTTCGATAGAAGCGGCCGCCAGACGGGGCGCGGTAGACCAGGCCTC
The DNA here is from genome assembly GCA_030426145.1 of Polyangia bacterium. GTDB lineage: Bacteria > Myxococcota_A > Polyangia > Polyangiales > Polyangiaceae > JAPYTK01. The sequence continues at coordinate 15,335 of JAUHZF010000206.1, read as the reverse complement.
CCGCCGCGCGGGTCGCGTCGGCGGCGACCGCTTCCGCCCCCATCACCGCTTCGGGATCGAGCTCTACGAGGAGCTCGCCGTAGCCGACGGGACGAGCCGCGCGGGCGGCTTCCCCGCCCGTGGAGACCACGATGCCCTGGGCACCGGCCGGCGCGACCACGTCGTGCAACAACCCCAAGACCTCGATGCGTCCGAGCGAGGCACCGGGCTTGATGAGGCTTCCGTTGGCCGGCGCCTCGCGCCAGTAGCCGATGAGGGGGGAAACCACACGGAGGCGGGTCTCGCCATCGACGCGCTTCAGCTTGGCGGTGACGCTCATCGCAGACCCTCCGTCAGCTCGGCCAGATCGTGCAGGCTCCAGATCCTGGGGTTCTTGATGCGGCGGTGGCCGATGCTCTGGTAGCTCATCTCGACGAAGCCCGAGAGATAGGTGCGCAGCTCATCGAGCGCGATGATCTCGTCGGTGTCCATCTGTCGCGCCGACACGTAGGGATCCATGTCGGCCTCGATGCGGGCTGCCGTCTTGGCCATGCCCTCCTCGATGGCCTTTCGCTCTTCGGGGTCGGTGGTGACGATGTTGAAGTCGTCGTCGAGCTTGGTGTTGTAGGTCGCGATGGCCAGGGTGCGTCCCTCCATCACGCTCTGCCGCGAGAGCGTCGTCGACAGCTGCACGACAGGGTCGTAGGGCAAGCCGCTCATCGCGTAGTAGCCAGCGCCCGACGCCTTGCGGAGCAGGACCGTGAACATGGGCACGCTATTGGTGCTGTTGGTGTAGATGAGACTCGAGCCGTAGCCGAGCAGGCCGTGCACTTCGGCCTCCATGCCGACGTCGAAGCCGGAGATGTCCTGCAACCAGAGGATGGGGATCCCGTCGTCGTTGCAAGCCCGAGAGAAGGCGCTGATTTTGGCGATGCCACCCCGATACAACGTACCGCCCGGGCGCTTGCGGCCCGGGTGCTCGGGATCGTCGAGCAGGCCCTGCCGGTTGATGATGAAGCCGGCGTAGAGTCCGCCCACCCGACCCACCCCGCAGATCATCTCGCGCCCCATGTTGGGCATGAGCTCCCAGAAGAGGCTCTGGTCGCAGAGGCGCGCGAGCACCTCTTCAGCGGCGTAGGCCTCGCGGTGATCGGGCGGGACGATGCCGCGGAGCTCACGGCTCGGGTGCGCGGGGGGCATCGAAGCGGCACCACCCTGACGCGGGTCGCCGCGGTAGTAGTCGGCGGCCGAGCTCGGGAGGCTTCGGATCTCACGACGCAAGCACTGCAAGAGCACCTCGTCGTTGGGGACACGCACGTCGGCACAGCCGCTCTGGTGCACGTGGACCTCGGCACCACCGATGTCGAGACTGGTGATCTTCTGGCTCTTCGCCCCTTTGATGAGGGCCGCGCCAGCGATGACCATGTAGGCCTGCTCGGTCATGTAGACCCGGTCGCTGATGATGGGCATGTAGCCCCCACCCGCGATGCAGTCGCCGAAGACGCCCGCGAGCTGCGGCACGCCGTGCGCCGACAGCAGGCTGTTCTTCTTGAAGATGTGTCCCGCGCCCGTCGCGCCCGGAAAGGAGCGGGACTGCTCGGGCAGGAACAGGCCGCTGCAGTCGACGAGGTAGATGGTGGGGAGTCGCAAGCGCAGGGCCATCTCTTGGGCGCGCTCGATCTTCTCCGGGGTCTGGGGCCACCAAGAGCCCGAGGCCACCGTGTTGTCGTTGGCGATGACCATGCACCAACGGCCTTCGACCCTGCAAAAGGCGGTCACCACGCCCGCGCCTGGCGACTTGAGCCCCTTGCTGCCGTACTCGACGCCGTAGTTCACGAAGGTGCCGACTTCGAGCACGTCGGAGCCGGGGTCTTTCAGCTGCTCGACCCGCTCGCGGGCGGTGAGCTTGCCCTTGTCGTGAACGCGTTTCTGGTACTTGTCGCCCCAGCCGGCGTGCACCTCTGCGCGGCGGCGCTCGAGGGTCTGCTCACGGTCGGAGAGAGCCTCTCGGTACTCGTTGAAGGTCTGGTCGTCGCAGACGTCGGGGCGGGGGCGACCGATGGGATGAAGCGGAACGATGGCCATGGTCAGGGGGTCCAGCCGGGGATGGAGCGCGTGTCGTAGTCCGCGCGGCGGAAGGCTTCGTCGCGGAGGATGGCTTGGTGCATGGGGATGGTGGTGGGCACGCCCTCGCAGACGAGAGCACCGAGGGCGTCGATCATCTTGTCGCAGGCCTGCTCGCGGGTCTCGGCGTGGGCGATGACCTTGCAGAGGAGGCTGTCGTAGAAGGGCGGCACCTCGTAGCCGGAGCTCACGTGGCTATCGACGCGGATCCCGTCGCCGCTGGGCACCTCCCACTTGGTGATGGTACCGGGCGCGGGCTTGAAGCCTTCGCTCGGGTCCTCGGCGTTGATGCGACACTCGATGGCGTGACCCGTGAGCTTCACGTCGTCCTGGGAGACGGAGAGCGGGTGGCCCGCCGCAACCTGGATCTGCTCCTTCACGAGGTCGATGCCGGTACGCATCTCGGTCACACAATGCTCGACTTGGAGCCGGGTGTTCATCTCCATGAAGCGGAGGGTCCCGTCGGGCAGGAGAAGGAACTCCATCGTGCCTGCCCCGACGTAACCGATGGAGGTCGCCGCCCGCACGCTGGCTTCGAGGGTACGGAGGCGTTCTTGGGGGTCGAGCACGGGCGCGGGCGACTCCTCGATGAGCTTCTGGTGGTTGCGCTGCACGGTGCAGTCGCGCTCACCGAGGTGGATCCCCTGGCCGTACTTGTCGACGAAGATCTGGATCTCCACGTGGCGGCCGCCCTCGATGAGACGCTCGAGGTAGAGCCTCGCGTCCCCGAAGGCAGCCGTCGCCTCGGCCTGGGCCTCTTCGTAGGCGCGGGTCACCTCGTCGGCGGCACGCGCGATGCGCATGCCGCGCCCGCCGCCACCGCTCTCGGCCTTGAGCAACACGGGGTAGCCGACGCGGTCGGCCACGGCCTGCGCCTCTTCCACGTTCGAGAGCACCCCATCGCTGCCATCGATGAGCCGCAGCCCGGCCGCAGCCATGGCCTGCTTGGCGGGGGTCTTCTTGGCCATGAGGTGGATCACGGCTGCAGGAGGCCCGATGAAGGTGACGCCGTGCTGCGCGCTGAGCCCCGAGAGCAAGGGGTCCTCGGCGAGGAAGCCCCATCCGGGGTGGAGGGCGGTGCAGCCGGTTTGTTTGGCCGCTTGCACGAGGCGCTCGGCGCGGAGGTAGCTCTCGCTCGCACGGGCGGGTCCGATGCACACCCACTCGCGCCCCTCGAGGTAGCCGGCGCTGGCATCGGCCTCCGAGACCGCAAAGACGGGCGTGATCCCCATCTCGTCGCAGGTGCGCGCCACCCGCACCGCCACCTCGCCTCGGTTGGCGATCAAAAGCCGACGGAATCCAGGCATGCCGCGCAAGGTAGTACAGCCACGCCCAGATCCAAACGACCTCCGTCGGCCGGCCGAGACCTTCGGAGAAGACGACGCACGACGGTGCGACGGTGGGCCGGGGTGCGAGTGAACGGTCGTTCTAGGCTGCGCCGCGTTGCGAGAGCACACGCGCTACGGCCGCACAGAGCTCCTGTCCGGTGACGGGCTTCATCACGTGCATCCGCGGGCGATCGGCCTCCGGCATCGCATCGAACGTGCCTGGCTGCGCCGGGTAGCCGGAGAAGGTGATCACCGGGGCGTCGACCCCTCGCTCGCGGAGCCCGGCCAGGCATTGGGCGGCCGTCACGCCGCGGAGGTGCGCGTCCAGGATGATGATGTCGATCTCGTCCGCCGCAGGACAACGCCAGGCTTGGTCCGCATCGGCGGCCAGGAAGACGTCGTGCCCACCGTTGCGAAGCAACCGCCCGACCACGGTGAGCACCATGACCTCGTCGTCCACCACGAGGACCTTGCGCCCGCCAGGCCCTTGCCATTCCCCCCCGATGTTCATGACTGGCCCCTGTGCAGGGTTCGCGCCAGCCACGAAGTGAACGATCACCGGCGTCTCGACGACGCTGGGTGTTGCATCGAGACCGCAGCTGCAGGTTGCCGACTACAGGTGAGAGGCCACAACGCCCCGTACTTGGTCATCACCTGGTTGCGGTCCCGAGGTTGGCCATCCAGGTCCAGAGCTGCCGGGCCAGCTGGTGGTTGGCAGTGCGTGTGGGGTGCACACGGTCGGCCACGCGCGGGATATCCAGCTCGTGGGCGGGGAAGGCCGCGGTGGTGGCATGGTCGGCGAGGGTATCGGCCCACATGCCGCGCACGTCGATGCGGTCGGCGAAGGGCATGGTGGGGGGTGAAATCCAGAGGAACCGGGCACCACTCGCTTCGACGCGAGCGATGACGCGCTCGATGGCCGGCTTGACGCGCTCGGCGTCGAGGCGCTGGAAGTCGTTGCCCCCCATCGACATGATCACGACCGTGGGCTGGGCGCGGCGCAGCTGCTGCCCGAGCCAGGCATCCTGGTCCCACTCGGTGACGTGTGAACCGATGACCCCGTGGTGGAAGTAGACGGTGCCGCATCGTTCGGCGAGCGGCCGCACAGCCGGTCCGAGACCGTGGCTGAGGCTGTCGCCGATGAGCAACACCCGGGTGCCCTCGGGGGGGCAGGTGCGCTCGGCCACTTCCTCAACCGGACGCTCGGCCACTTCCTCAACCGAACGATCGGCCACCGCGGGAAGGACCGTTGATGCGTCTTCGAGAGCCGGAAAGGCCGGCGGCGGAAGCTCGGCGCTCAGGAGCGTGGTCTTCGGCGCGGGCGCATCGGCGAAGGTGGTGGTCGTCTGCAACGGCAGCGTCGAGCGCTCGAGCCGCAGGTGCTGCGGCGAGCGGGCCAAACAGCCGGTCGAGACGACGGCGATGAGGATGAAGATGATGCTCCGGAAGATCGGGCGGGTGAGGTGGGTCATGCACGGTCTACGCAGAACCGTGACACCGCCCAAATCCTGCCCTTTCTACTCGGGCTTGGAAGGGGGAACGTTGCAGATCTCCTGGGGACGCACCCAGTCGACCATGCGCTCCCAGAGCAGCGCCGTGCACGCGCGCCGACCTCTTCCTCAGTTGGCCGTCTCGCCGCGCGTGGGCAGCGGCTTGGGGTCGAGACGCAGGGTGAAGGGCACCGGCTGAGCCGGTGGGTTGTCGATCTCGAAGAGCTCGGATTGGATGCAGTCACGGAGGCCTGCGCGCAGGCCATGAGGCGGCACGTCGATCCGGTCCCCGCCCCAGGTGAGCTGGAGCAGGACGGGCTTGGTTCGCCCCTCGGCCCGCGCCAGCTCGACACATCCCACCAGACGGGGCCTACGCTTCAGCAACTCGGAGGGGAGCTTGGTCTTCGATGCAGCCGTCATCTCGACCTGTGCCGCATAGGCCGCTTCGAATCGATCACCGAACGCGAGATCGGTCTCGTCGACCCAAGCGTCGAATCGACCATGGGGAAGCAACTGCAGGTGCACACGACGACCCTTTCCCTGGCCTCCCACATCGGTGACGGGCACACGTCGCCGGGTGATGCGACCGAAGATGGTGCGTGAGTCTGGCTCGCGAAGGCGGTCACCGTAGTGCAACACCCTCGGGTGACCCGCGCGGAAGCCGACCCCGAGGCGACAGGCCGAGCTGAAGCCACGCGTGCGCGGCGGCGTCAGCGCCTCGGCGTCGACCCAGCCGCGAACCTCCAACCGCGCCCCGCGGAATGCGATCGCCCGCTCCCCTTCGCGCTCCGCCGTCACCTCGACGGGCCAGGCCTCCGTGCCCGTGGTCAAGAGTCGACGACCGTCGGAGCGACGCACGATGGTGCCCGGCAGCAGGTCCCGCCCCATCGAGAGCTCTCGCTCGTCGGGCATGTAGGCCTGCCCGACCGCCGTGGTGGGAAGGGTGCCCTCGACGGTGACGCCCGCGTCCTCGATGCTCACGTGCATACGCCCGTGGCTTCGCTCTCCCGAGAGCGCAGTGCCCGACCTCACGAAGACGCCCTCGTCGCCAGCCCCGTCGTCGGGGCTGAGGGTCAAGCGGGTCGTTCGCTTGGCCACGACCACCAAGTCTTCGCGGGGGACGTAGAGCACCAGCGTAGCGTCGCTATGCTCGATGCGAACCCGCAACGACGCATCCCGCGCTTCGACCACCGCCCAGGGGTAGATGTCGAACGGGGCCGCCTGTCGCGTGTGCGCCGGGTTGAGGGGGACGACACCGCGCCCGGGCGGCCGGGCGTAGAGCGCACCGAAGTAGGCTGCTCGCGTACGTAGTTCGACCTCGGCGTCGAAGAGCGGCTCGGCGGGTGAGCCTTCCGGGCGGGCTCGAGGGGCGTGTACGGCGGGCGCGGTGATGGCCCCGTCCTGGACGTCGACCTGCACCGGTCCCTTGGCCGGCACACTCGCGCACCCGGCCACCAACGCCATCCCGAGCCACGCGGCCCGCGAACTCACACGAGGTCCTCTCGGCCACGCTCGCGCAGCGCGGCCACGACCGCCCGCACGTCTTGCGCACGCTCGCGAGGGATGATGAGCACCGCGTCCTTCGTCTGCACCACACAGAGATCGTCGACCCCCACGAGGGCCACCACCCGCCCGTCTCCGGACAGGTCGCGCACGAGGTTGTTCTTCGCGTCGACGACCACCGCCTCGTCGGACACCGCGTTACCGGCGTCGTCTTTGTCGGAGAGCTCCCAGGCCGTTTCCCAGCTTCCGAGGTCGCTCCAGCCAAAGCTCGCCGGCACCACGTGCAGGGGCGAGGTCTTCTCGGCGACGCCGTTGTCGATGCTCACCTTGGGCAGGGTTTCAAAAACGGCTTCGGTCGCCGCATGCCAACCCGCGCTGCCCGGCGGGCCGCCGGCCGCAATCCGGTCGAGGCCGGCCGACAGCTCAGGGAGGTGCTCGGCGATGGCGTCGAGCATCGTGCGCGCGCGGAAGACGAAGATCCCCGCATTCCACACGAAGCTTCCGTCGGCGAGGTACCGCTCGGCCGTCGCGCGATCGGGCTTCTCCACGAAGCGCTTCACGCGGTGTGCGCCATGCTCGACGTCCTCTCCCATCTCGATGTACCCGAATCCGGTTTCGGGTCGCGTAGGCTGGATCCCAATGGTGGTGATGGGGCCGCTCGCCGCGCTCTTGGCCGCGCGCGAGAGCGCATCGATGAAGCCGTCCTCATCCTGCACGTGCTGGTCGCTGGGCACGACGGCTACGATGGCCTCGGGGTCACGCTCGGCGATGGCCCGCGCCGTCCAGCCGATGCAAGGTGCGGTGTTTCGCGCCACGGGTTCACCGAAGAAGGCCGAATCGGGCAGGTCGGGCAGCGCGGCTCGGGTCGCCTCGAGCAGATGTGCTCCGGTCGCGATGAGGATCCGGTCGTGCCCGCACAGCCGCGCCAAGCGGCGCACGGTGTCGGCGATGAGTGGCTGGTCGGACCCTGGCGCGAGCGGCTGGAGCTGCTTGGGCATGGCCGTGCGAGAGGCAGGCCAGAACCGCGTACCGCTCCCGCCGGCGAGCACCACCGCGTAGACGTTCTCGGACATGGCGGTTTATAGCCACGTTTCGCCCGGAGTGGCCACGCCGCCTCGTTCGTGGCGACGTCATGCCGGTGTCACCCTCGGCCTTCGCAACTGGTGTATGACTCGTCCATGGCCGATGCTCGACTCCTTCGCCGAACGTTCGTGCAGCTGAGCGTGCTCCTCGCAGCATGTGGGGACAGTTCGGAGTCGTCCGACACGTCGAGCACGAGCGGGGGTACGGCCGGAGCCGGAGCCGGGGGCGGTGGACTCGGCGGCCACGGAGGTAGCGGCGGAAGCGGCGGAAGCGGTGGCCAAGGAGGAAGCCCCCCCGTGGGCGGCTTCACCGACCTCTCCGATGTCGGTCCCCTCCAAGACCCCGACGAGAACGGTCTACGGCTCCCCGCCGGCTTCACGTCACGCATCGTCGCCCGCACAGGCGAGGTCGTGGGCAACAGCGGCTACACCTGGCACGGTGCTCCCGACGGTGGTGCCACCTTCGCCACTGGAGACGGCGGCTGGATCTACACCTCCAACTCCGAGCTCAACGCGGGCCAAGGCGGCGTGGGCGCGCTTCGTTTCGATGCCGAGGGGCAGCTCGTAGACGCCTACTCCATTCTCAGCGGAACCTCCCGCAACTGCGCGGGTGGCCCCACACCTTGGGGAACCTGGTTGTCATGCGAAGAGTACGCGGGCGGACATGTCTTCGAGTGCTTCGTCGACGGTCAGACCTCCGCGGTCATTCGACCCGCGATGGGGGTCTTTTCGCATGAAGCTGCCGCCGTCGACCCCGCGACCGGCTACCTGTACCTCACCGAGGACCAGACCAACGGACGCCTCTACCGCTTCCGCCCCGACACCGCCGGCGACCTGAGCGCCGGCGTGCTCGAGGTCGCGGAGGTGTCGGCCCAGAACGTCGTCAGCTGGTTGGCCGTGCCCGACCCGAGCGCAGCCAACGGTCCCACGCGCAACCAGGTGCCGAGCTCGACACCATTCAATGGTGGGGAAGGGATCTGGTTCTTCGACGGCACGGTCTTCTTCACCACGAAGGGCGACAACCGCGTCTGGGCTCTCGAGGTGAGCACCGGTGCCCTCACCGTGCTCTACGACGCTTCGACGTCGCCCAATCCGATCCTCACCGGCGTCGACAACGTCACCGTGACACCGTCCGGCGACGTGCTGGTGGCCGAGGACGGCGGCGACATGCAAATCGTCGTGCTTCCCCCGGGCGGCACGCCGACGGCCCTCGTCGAGATCGTCGGACACGACGACTCGGAAATCACCGGGCCCGCCTTCGACCCCGCGCATCGGCGGCTCTACTTCAGCTCGCAGCGCGGAAGCGCGGGCAACAGCGCGAGCGGCATCACCTTCGAAGTCACCGCCCCCGATCGCTAAATAGGTGAGCGTGCGTTCGCTACAAATCGTCGCGAAGCGACGCCGTTTGGGGAGGGCCCCCTCGCGCAGCGAGGGGAGGGGCCTTCTGAAGGCCCCTAGAGATTGGAAGAAGGAGTGAACAGGGGGTGTGTTCGCGGAGCCTCGACTCGTCCTCGCCCGGTCCCCGGGCGAGTCGAGGTGTAGCGAACCCACGGGAACGTATTTAGAACCCCGCGGGCTACGAGCCTGTGTCGAGCTTGCTCGTCGGGACGTCGAGCGCAAGGACGAGCGCGTCCACCGCTTCGGTCGCAGTGGCGTACCGCTGTTGCACATCGAGCGCGGTGCACTGCCGAAACCACGCGTCGAAGCCGCTGGGGACCTCACGACCGTAGCGAGCCGCACGGGCGGTCGCCGTCTCGGGAACGCCACGTGCGAGCAAGGCGCTCAGCGCGAACGGGTTCGCACTCGAAACGCGCTCGCGTTCGTAGAAGTGCTCGCCCACGAGCAAGTGGAACGCCGACATGCCGAAGGCGTAGATGTCGACCGCAGGCGTGAGCGCGGCACTGCCGAACTGCTCGGGGGCCATGTACACGGGAGTCCCCATCAGTGCCGTCGTGCTTCGCCCGTCATCGTGCACGAGGTGCTTTGCGGTCCCAAAGTCCAAAATCTTCACACCGGGCCGACCGTTGGACGGCTGGGTGAGGAACATGTTGGCGAGCTTGAGGTCTCGATGAACGATGTCGAGGGCATGAGCGGCGTCGAGTCCTGTCGCGACGTCACGGAGGTAGTGGGCGACCTCGGACGCAGAGCATGACCCGTCGCGCAGGACGCGCTGCTCCAAGTCCTCGCCCCACAGGCGCTCCATCACGAGGAACGGCGCTCCATCGACGATGCCGGCGTCGAGCGGAGTCACCACGTAGGGGCTCTCGATGCGCGCCGAGAGCTCGACTTCGCGCATGAAACGTCGGTTCCGCGCCTCGTCGTCCCCACCCCTCGCGAAGAAGAGCTTCACGGCGCAGGGCTGTCCGGTCTGGATGTCCTCCGCGTCGTAGACGACACCGAAACCGCCACCTCCGAGGCGCACGCCCAGGCGGTACCGGTCCGCGATGACGTGGTCCTCTGCCGCGGCCACACGCTCGCCCGAGACGATAGGAACCGACGTCGTCGCGTCCTGAGACACGAGGCGGGGGGCGTCCGATGCATCACCGCTCCTCGCCCGTCGAAGCCGCCCCGCCGTCAGCTGAGAGCTGAGTAGGGTCATGGCGTAGGTGCTCACGAGAATCATCGCGACGATGCCATTGGGGGGGGCCGTGACGAAGGCCACGAGGTAGGGCACGAGCATCACCGATGCGTAGGCGAGGGTCAGCCCGTAGACTTGCGCGCCAAAGGCGAGAACCATGAACCCGTGCACGATCGCGAGGCCGATCCCCCAGCTCTCGGTGACGTGGGTCGCGGCGTAGACCAGGGCCGTCGAGTAGAGAGCGTTGTCGACCAGCGTCGCCGTCACGCCCACCGGTCCGCGGCATGTGTATCGACTCGCGACGAAGGTCGTGGCCGCGGCCAAGCCGGTGAACACGAGGGGAAGCCATGGGCGAGGAAGCCGCGTCTGCTCCGCGATCCCCGGGTAGTAGCCGACCGCAGCGAGCACACCTCCCTGCGCGAGCGCTGCAACCAGGGTCCATCCCGGCGACGACGCCGCGACGGCCTGGTCGGTGTCGTAGGAGTCGGCGGCCGCGCGCGCTCGAGCGTGCAGCCAACTCATCACCGGTCCTCTCGGTTCGACCGCGCGCGGCATCGCGTACACACCATAGCGTCCATCGTCCGGCGACCGGCGAGGTCGTGCGAGCAACGCCCGCATCCCTTCTTTGCGATCATCGATCGCTCTATGCGTCCGGTGCGCTCATGGTCCTGGCCGGGCCCTCCATCGTGGGCCACACCTACCGACCCGAGGCGGCGGCGATGCGCTCGGCGGCCGTGAGCATGCCGAGGCCAGGATCGTCGAGGTAGGCGCCTTCGACCTCGATCACGCCGTCCGGGCATGCCTTCAAGCGAGACAGCGCTTCGTCGGCGCAGAGCGACGCCCCCATCCCCGTCTTGGTCACCAACAGGTCGGGGTCGAGGGCGAGCAGCTGCTCGACCGTGTATTGGGGGAAGCCCGAGAAGCGCTCGGCCGCGGCGTCCTTCAGCCCGGCGTAGCGAAGCACGTCGTGGTAGCTGCTCCCCTTGGTACCTCCGTAGTAGCGGCCGCCGTAGACGGTGACGTAGACGGCGCGTTTCCCCGAAACACCCGACGCCACACGCTCCAGGCGTGTCTCGAGGGTGCTCGCCAGCTCCTTCGCGGCGTCGGGGCGACCGCAGAGCTCCCCCACCTGGAGAATGTCGTCCTTCAGGGATGCGAGACCGGTCGGCGGGCCCAGGTCGATCACTTCGATCCCCGCTTCACGAAGGCGTGCCACGCGGCGCGCATCCCCCACGTTGCTCACCACCAGGACCTCGGGCGACAGGCCGATGATCTGCTCCAGGGCCTCGAGCGAGGGGATGGTCGTCAGCCCCGCATAACGATGCCCCTGCGGCCCCTCTCGGGATAGAGCGCTCACGGCCACGACCCGGTCGGCCGGGCACAGGTCGCGCAGCAATGGGTCGGCCACGGTGCTCGCCGATGCGATGCGGCGGTAGCGGGTGGACGAGGCTTCAACGATCTTCACCGGCGGCACGGGTGCTCCGCCAGCCCCCACAGCAGCCATCGAGCCCACCACGGCCAAGACCGCAGCCACACCATTGACCACGTCGACCCGATTCACGCCTTCATCTCCTCGAAGCGCAAACCGGCCTCTCGCCGCATGCGGACCCCGTACACGGTCTCGATCCGTTCCGGCGTGATCACCTCCGGCGTCGGCCCCATGGCGACTTCACGTCCCTCTCTCAAGAGCAACGCGCGATCCGTGAACCGCAGCGCATCGTCGAGGTCGTGCAGCACCACCACCACCGCGTAGCCATCCGCGGCCAGCTCGCGCAGTCGCCCATAGAGCGACAGCGCATGACCCACGTCGAGCGAGGCCGCCGGCTCGTCGAGCAGCACCACCCGCGCTTCCGTGGCCAGCGCTCGCGCGAGCAGCACCCGTCGCTGCTCGCCCCCCGACAGCTCGTCGAACCGCCGCTCGGACAAGCCGGTCACATCGGTCCGCGCCATGGCATCGTCAACCACCTCGTCGGCCCCGAGCTGCGACCAGGGCGACCATCCCGTTCGTGCCTGGCGACCCATGGCCACCACCGACCTCACCGAGAGCGGTGCCGTCAGCTCGGTGGTCTGCGGCACGTAGGCCACCCGCTGGGCGCGCTCGCCGGCACTCCATGCCGAAAGGGGTCGCCCCTCGAGCGTCACCTCGCCCGCGTCCAGCCCGTCGGCCAGCGCCCCGAGCAACGCGAGCAGCAGGCTCGACTTGCCGGCTCCGTTCGGGCCCAGCACACCCGTGACTGCGCCCGCTTCGACCGCGAGTGACACTTCCATGAGCACCTCGCGGCCACCCCGAGACACCGTGATCGCACGCGCCTCGAGGCTCACGTCGTCACCGTCTTTCGCAGCAGCCACAAGAACAGGGGTGCCCCGATGAGACCGGTCACCACCCCGAGCGGCATTTCGGCCCGCGTCGGCACGAGGCGCGCGATCACGTCGCATCCGGCGAGGAACACGCCCCCCCCAAGCGCCGCGAGCGGGATGAGTCGACGATGCTCTGCCCCCACGATCCGACGCAGCGCGTGGGGGACCACGAGCCCCACGAAGGCCACGTTGCCGCCGAGCGCGACCCCCGCCGCCGTGAGGATGGCGACCCAGACCACTACCCATCGTCGGGCCCGGACCACGTCGACGCCCAGCGCCGCGGCTTCGGTCTCCCCGGACAGCAAGAGGTCCAGCGGCCCCGACCAGAGCCATGCCGCCACCAGGCCGATACCCACCAACGGCGCGGCCAGGATCACCTGAGCCCACCCCACCCCGCCGAGCCCTCCCAAGGTGAAGGCCACCACAGCCCGTCCCAGCTCGTGCTGCTCTTGCGCGACCGACACCACGAAGCTCCCCGCCGCCACCAACAGGGTGGACAGGACGAAGCCGGTCAGAAGCAGCGTGACGCGATCGGCCCCCTTCCGCAGGAGTGCCAGGAGAACCAAGAGCGCCACCAACGCCCCGGTCACACTGCCGACCGAAAGCAGCATTTCGGGGCGCACGCTTACCGCGAGGCCGCCTCCGAGCAACAGCACCAGCTGCCCGCCGAGGCTCGCCCCAGCCGTGGTCCCGAGGATGGATGGGCTAGCGAGCGGGTTGCGAAACAGCCCTTGCACGAGCACGCCCCCCGCGGCGAGGCCCGAGCCCGCGAGCACGGCGGCCCCGAAACGCAAAGCGCGCAGCTCGAGGAAGATGGCGCCGTGGGTCGGGTCGTCGAGAGAGCCGGCGCCCAGCTGCAAGCCCGCTGCGGCCACCGCCGCCAAGGCGGCCAGCAACCCTCCAGCGACGAGGGCGGTCCTTACGGGCGGCACGGGCCCTGCCATAACACGGGGGGACGGCTCTCAGGGCCATCATCTAGACAGATGGGCGCCTGGGTGTTCCACTGCTCGCGCAGAGCGTCGACGGAGTCCCGAAAAGGCCGTTTTCGTGGGCGGATACATGGGCTACCACTGCAGAAGAGGGACGATGGTTCGAACCGCAAAGACGCTGGTCCTGGCGGGACTGCTCACCATCGCCGGCTGTGCCGATTACGGGGCCCGTGACGCAAAGTGCACCCCGGAAAGCCCCCACCAGGGCGTGGATCCAGACTGCATCTACGCCGACGTGAGCGGCGACAAGGTCGAGCTCTGCATCCCTACCGTCGACACGCCGGCGACCAACCCCACCTTCCAAGAGGTCTTCGACATCCTCGTGCGCCCCGATGTCGGCTGCGACAGCGCCACCTGCCACGGGGGCGTGGCCAACGGCGACATCAAGATCAACCAGGGTGAGGTGGCCGCGGCCTACGAGTCTCTGACGACGAGCCGCGGCAACGGCAAGACGAACTTCTACGTCACCATCGGCAACCCCGAAGCCTCTTGGATGCACTGCAACGTGCGGCCGGCGGGCTCGCCGGGGATCATCGGTCAAGTGATGCCCCAAGGTGTCGGCATGACCCAAGAAGACGCCCAAGTCATCGAAGACTGGATTCTGAACGGAGCCGCCGGCCCCTGATGCGCTACCTTCGCTTTGGCACGGCCTCGCGAGGCCGTCGCACCCTCTTCTGCTTGGCCCTCCTCGCCGCCCCCGCGACCCTCGTCGCCGCGCCGGGCGTGGCGCACGCACAGGGCGCGAGCAACACCGCCTCCAACCTCGTCGACCAGGCGCTCGAGAGCGACCTGAGCAAGTCGGCCAATCGCGGCCGCGCCAAGCAGAAGCTCGCCTTCGCCGAGTCGCTGTGCAGCCGGGGCTGCAACCCCGAAGCCGCAGCCAAGGTCGCCATGCTCAGGGGCATCCTCAAGGCCCACGAGAAGAAGGACGACGAGGCGCGCGCGGCCTTCGAGGAGGCCCTCGAGGCCGACCCCGCGGCCGAGCTCCCCAGGCAGAACAACACCGGCGCCCCCAAGGCCCTGTGGGACGAGGTCAGCGGCAGTGCCGATCCGGCACCCCTCCCGGCGCCTCCCAAGCCGCCGCCAGAGCCCGAAGGCGACGACGACGACGATGATGACGACGACGGTCCTTCGGTCAGCGCGAGCAGCGACGGCCTGCCCGTCAACATCACCGCGGCCGCGCAGATCTCGGGCTACTCCGACACCGACTCGGTCGACGTGCTCAATCCGGGTCTGCTCATCGGCGTCGAAGACCCCATCAACGGCTGGGGTCTGAACGCCTCCTTCTACGTCGACGTCGTCACCGCGGCATCGCCCGACATCGTGGCTACGGCTTCACCGGGCTGGCTCGACCTGCGCTTCGCGCCCGCGCTCGGGGCCCACGTAAAAGTCGACAGTGTCGACATCTCGCTCAACGGGTCCTACTCGCAAGAGAACGACCACCGCGGGATCACGGCAGGCCTCGGCGTCGCCGTCGACACGATGAACAAGCAGGTCACGCCGAGCATCGCGTACAGCTTCGGCTACGATACGGCAGGCCGCACGGGTACGCCCTTCGACGTCTACGCGCTCAACCTGCAGCGGCACGGCCTGGTCACGGGCGTCACCCTCGTCCTCGACAAGTCGACCATTCTCGTGCCCGGCTCCACCTTCGTGCTCGAAGCGGGCCGCCAGGAGAAGCCCTACCGCTACCTCCCGATCTTCGATGCCCAAACCCCCATCGAGGCGGGGGAGAGCATCGAGTCCGTCAACAGCAAGCGGCTCGACGGCCGCATGGAGGAACGCCTCCCGGACCTGCGGTTCCGCTGGGCCCTCTCCGCCCTGCTCGCCCACCGAACCGGCGACGTCACCATTCGCGTCAGCGAGCGGCTCTACGTCGACACCTGGGGTCAGATGGCCACGAC
>JAUHZF010000596.1 GCA_030426145.1 Polyangia bacterium | reverse complement strand
GCCGGGTCCGGGCTCTCCGGCGCCGTGGTCGGGGCCGGCGTCGGACCTTCCGGCGTTCCCTCGGGGGGAGGGGAGGCGGAGGCGCAGGCGAACATCGCCGCGCCGGCGAACAGAGGGAGGAGCAGACTCAAAGACGCGCGCATGGCGGGCGGGACGGTAGCAACAACCGACGCGATGTCCTACTGATCCGCCGTGGCGAGCGATGCAGACACCACGGGGCCGCCCGAGGGCAGCGCGGAGGCGGCAGCTCTGCGCTACCTCACGACGCGCGACCTCGAGGAGAAGCAGACCCCGTTGCCCCGCGATCTACCTTGGTCTGGGTGGCGCCTTCCCGTCGCCACGAAGCTCGCTCCCGGACGACCGGCGGGCCTGGAGGTGGTGGCGAAGGCCCCCAAGGGGCCCTCGGCCGGCGCGCTGCGGCGACCGGAGGCCCGCGCCCAGCTCATCCACACCTTCTGGCACCACGAGCTCCAGGCGGCCGAGCTCTTCTGCTGGGCGGCGCTTCGCTTCCCCGACACGCCCGAGGAATTTCGTCGCGGCCTGCTCGCGCTCTGTCGGGACGAGATCCGCCACATGGGCTTGTACCGCGACTATCTGGCCGACCACGGCGTCGCCATCGGCGACCATCCTGTGCGGGACTGGTTCTGGGAACGCATCCCCCGCTGCACCACCCCGCGCGCTTTCGTGGCCACGCTCGGGATTGGCTTCGAGGGCGGTAACCTCGACCACACGCGGCGGTTTGCCGAGATCTTCCGCGCGCACGGCGACGAACGTGGGGCAGAGCTTCAAGACAAGGTGGGCCGAGAGGAAGTGGCCCACGTCCGCTTCGCCTGGCGCTGGTTCCACACCTTCGGGGACGGCGGCTTCGACGCTTGGGCCGAGGCCCTGCCCGACCCTCTGTCGCCCCTCCTGATGCGGGGCCGGCCCCTGCATCGTGCAGCGCGACGTCGAGCTGGCATCGACGAGGTCTTCCTCGACGCGCTCGAGACCTACGTCGGCCAACCATGAGCTGCGCCTGGGTGCTCAACCTCGAGTCCGACCTCGAGCTCGCGCGGCCGACCTACCAGCCCTCACCGGCCGTCGAAGCGCGGCTCGCCGCCCTGCGCCCCCAGATCCTCGAGCTCGTGTCACCGGGCGACATCGTGGTCGACGATGGCCATCGCGCCGAAGGCAGACCGGGGCATTGCTGGTGCCCGACACCGCAGGCCCTGAGACGCCTCCGGGGGGCCGGTGCGGTGCCGGTGCCGACCCCTCCCTTTGCGGTCGTGCAACGGGTCAACCACCGGCGCTTCTGCGCAGAGCTCGGGCAGACGCTTCCCGGGGCACGGTGGTGCACGACGCTCGACCATGTCGTCGCTTGCCTCGAGAGCGGCGCGGCCGAGACGGGGACGTGGCTGCTCAAACGACCTTTCAGCTTCTCGGGCAGCGCGCGGCGCCGGGTCACGCTCTCTCGGGGGGGCCTCGACGACGATTTGCACCGGTGGGTGCAAGCTTCCCTTCGGCAGGACGGGCTACAGGTCGAGCCGTGGGTGGAGCGCCACGTCGACGTGGTGCTGCACGGCTTCTTGGGCGACGCCGTCATGCTGGGAGAGGTCTGCACCCAAGTATGCGATGCGCGTGGCGCGTGGCAGACCACGCGCCGCGGGGCGAAGCTGACCCGCGACGAAGCGCGCGCGCTCCAGACCGAAGCGGAGCGCGCGGGGGAGGCCCTGCGGGAGGCCGGCTACTGGGGCCCGTTTGCGGTGGATGGCTTTCGCTACGAAGGCGGCTTCTGCCCACGCGTCGAGATCAACGCGCGCTACACCATGGGCTGGGCGGTCGGCCTACCGTCTCGACCCGACCTCCTTGCCCTTTGAGCGGTCAGCCTGGCGGACTGCGTCGGCGCAGACGTCGGTGACGTAGTGCTTGAAGTGGGCGCGCCGGTGGTGGGCACGGCACTTCATGCTCGCGATGCCACTCCCGAAGCCGGCGACGGTGCCGAGCGCGAGCCCGACCATGATGAGCTTTCGTTTGATGGGATGCATGGATTCTCCGGGGTTGAGGGTCAGGCCCAAGCGCCGCGGTAAGGGCCACCGAAGCCGGCGCCGCGACGGCTGAGCCAGCGGGCGAGCTGGCGGCGCTGATCGGGGTCGAGCACGGCGTGCACGCGGGCGAGCGCGCTGACGTAGGACTTGCGCAGGGTTTCGAGTCGCTCGTCTTGCTGCGAGAGCATCGTGCCGAGCGCCTCCTCGTCGAGGTCGTCTTCGCCGAAGGCCTTGGCGATGTCAGACCGGCTGTCGAACATGGCGTCGCGCATGGCCTCGGCTGCGGCGACGACGTCGTCGACCGCCTCGGTGATCTCTCGCTCCTGGCCGGGTGAGGTCTCGAGTCGCTCGAAGAGCCCACGCAGCCAGAATCGGCCGCGACGGCCGCGTCGGAAGCCTTCGTCGTGGTGGTGGTAGCCGGGGCCGTGGTGGCCACAGCCATGGTGGCGCCAGCCGTGGTGATGGCCCCACCGGGGGCCGCGGATCATGCGGATCAGGCCGTAGAGGCAGATCGCGCCGAAGATGAAACCGAACATGTGCGTGTGCACCTCCTGAAGGGGTTGGCGAGCCCAGTTGAGCTCCCCTCCAAGTTGGCGACGCGACGTTGCGGTTTTGCTGGGACGGCTTGAAGAAGTGTGAAGCGGCTCAGCTCCCCGCGAGGTCGACGCGGCGCGCCCACGCGATGGGTGAGACGTCGCGCCGTGCGGAACGCTTCGGCTTGAGCGTGACGGCGCCGTTGCGCAGGCGCTCGAGGTGGCGGTGGCCATCGGCTCGACCCCGCTCGAAGAGGGAGCGCGCCCGCTTGGCGTCGGGGATGACCACGGCCCGCAACGGGTTGATCGCGCGGCTCGGCGCGATGTCGACGTTTCGGCTCATAGCGAAGGGAGAGACGGTGAGGCAGCGATGGCCGACGAGCGGGGTGTTGCGCGTGAAGCCGCCGTCCACACACGCGCCGCCGCGAAAGCGCGCCGACCGATGGCTCAACGACGGAATGTGACAGCTCGCACGGATCGCGCTGCAAAGGTCGTCGACGTCGTGGAAGCGATTGACCCGGAGGTTGCGCAAGGGAGCCACCTCGGTGATGGAGATGTGCACGCGGTCGTCGATGCGCGCGAGCACGCCCTCGTCGACGAAGGCGTCGAGGAACTCGTTCGCGAAGGTGAGGGGGATGTCGGGCCGACGCAGGATGTTCTTTCCCGCAAACCGGGCCAGCAGCTCGATGGCGGTCTCGCAGATGTGCTCGGCATCGACACCCGCGGCGATGAGCGTGGCGAGACCTGCGCCCGCGGATGCACCGGCGAAGCGCATGCCGCCTGCGAGCTGAGCGCGCTGGAGGCTCGCTGCGACGCCGGTCTGAAAGAAGTTGAGGGTGCCGCAGCCCGAGAAGGAGACGGCGTGGAAGGGCTTGCTGGTGTGGGGGCGAGCGACCATGGCGTCGGGGCCGGTGGAGGAACACCAGCGAGCCCTTCCACGCCGTCT
>JAUHZF010000595.1 GCA_030426145.1 Polyangia bacterium | reverse complement strand
TCAGGCCCCTGCAAGTCGGCCACGCCACCGGGCCAGTTTTCCACTTCGGTGGTGGTGGTCAGCTGTCCACCTTGCTGCATGCCGGTGATAACAACAGGCTTCAGGTTGGCGCGTGCCGCGTAGATGGCCGCGGTGAGTCCGGCCGGGCCGGAGCCCACGATGATCACGTTACGCACTTCGGAGTCGCCACTCATGCCCCTGGTATAGGCCCGAACGTGCCCCGGCAAAAGCACGGACCTCACCCGCCTGGTCGATCGGCCAGGCAAGGACCGCCCGCGTCATTCGTCTCGTGTGATCCACCACAGCCGAAGCTCGGGAAAGCAGCCGCCCTCGGGACAGCTGTGCACGGCTTTCCCTCGACGGTACGCAGGCGCGGGCAGGACGAACTGTCCCGATGCCGCGATGGCCTGGCCGGGACTGAGCGCCGATGGGTCGAGCCCCACCTTACCCAGGATCACTGCCCAAGGGTTGAGGAGAGGCAGAGTTGGTGATGAGCGTCGCGATGAGCACGACGACCATGACGAGCGCGCCGGAGCGTCTCTCGAAGGTGATGGGGGTCGCACGTTCGCGCATTAGAGGGGGCCAGGGCTGCAGCCACCAGTGTAGGCCGTGACGGCGTTCTCGATGCAGCTGTCCAGCGAGCCACAGGGTCCGTCGAAACAAGGTGCGAGGGTTTCGAGCAGGTCGCTCTCGAGGTGGCTGGTGTCGTTGCGGCAGATGTCGCCGCCATCCACGCTGCACCGGTTCGCAAAGTCCGCGCAGCGGGCGGCGTGGTTGTGGTGCGCCATCTCCCAGCCGATGAATACGGTGTCCAGGCAGTGGGGCTCCGTACAGGCGGGATCATCCGCCCAAGCGGCGTAGCAGGACAAGAGCAGCGGTTCGGCCTCGTCGCGGGTGATGAGCCGGAAGCACGCGCCTGCGTCCTGGCAGGCAACCTCGTCGAGGACGCCCTCGAAGCAGACGGCCTCTCGGTTGGCCAGGCCGGCACAGGCATCCGCCACGGTGTAGCTCTCGCCTCCCCCCGTCGTGGTCGTGCTCCCGTTGGAGGAGAACGAGCCGCCACCACCGCTGTCATCATCGTCTGCGGCGGAGGTGCCGCCTTCGTCGTCGTCGGCCACGGTTCTTCGCACCGTGCACCCGCTCGCCATGAGCACGCCCACCAGGGCTGAGGGCACCAACCATCGCAGCGTTCGCTGAATCCTTCGCATGATGCCCAAGGGAGTCGGCACGGCCGGTCGATCCGTCACGCTGCCCTCGGTCTTTTTTTTTGTGGCCACACTGGGCACGCGGCGGGCGGCGTGAGCGTGCGCATGGCGGTGACGGTTGGTTTGCGCGCTGTCCACCCGCACAATGCGGCCCCTTCGAAAGCGGATCTGCCATGGGGTTTCTCTTTCTACTCATCTTCCTGGTGCCCATCGTGGCGATGATCGTCTTCGTCTTGACGAGCCGGAGCCGGGCGGCGAACGCCGTTGCGGCTCACACGCACCCCCTACCGTTCGACCCCCGCGCCCCCGTGGCGCCGGGAGGACTGGGGGACTTCTCGGCTCGGGTCGACTTCACCCACGCGATCACGTCGACGACCCAGGTCTCGGGTCAGATCGCGGGCCGGACCGGCGGTGCCGCACTCTCCTTCCAGGGCAACTACCGCCAGCAGACGGGCACGGCGATTCGAGAGGGGCAAATCGACGCCACCGGTCCCGGAGGCGCGGTTCGTCTTCTTCTACGCGGGACTTCGGTCGAAGTGTGGACCCACGCCCATCCCTGTGGCGTCATCCATCCCGATACGGGGGTCATTGCGTCGTCGGCCGGTCATGCCATCGCGCGAATCGACCCGCACGCGTTCTATCAGGCAGGCGGTCTCCCTTATCGCCTCGTCGACTTCGGAGGGGGACGTGCCGTCTACCTCTGCGATGACCACAATGGCGACGCGAGGGCCGCCCTGTTCGTAGGCGCTTGGTCTCAGCTCTCCGCCGAGGAGCAAGCCGTACTCGTCGGGCTCGCCATCGTCGTGCGCGTGCTCCCCTACGTGCATCGACGCGGCGGCCTCTGAGGTCATTCCGGAGCGCGGCTACTTCAGGGGCCGCTGGCCATCGTGCGACGCCGCTGGGCTTTCTCCTACATCAATCAGCGGCAACGGTCGGACGACGGTTCGCCGTGTTTGGTCCGACGCGACGTCCAGGTGGAGCTGGCCGTCGACCACGGTGGGGACCGACACGACGCGGTGGTCGGACCCCCACGCATCGAGTGGCACGGAGATGAGCGTCCGGTCCTCTTGGTGGGCCACCCAGCACGCCTGATAAGCACCATTGACGTGCGTCCACAGACACACCAACCACGGCCCGCGCGGCGAACAGTCGAGGGTGCCGCGCGGCAGCGCTTTGGGGGCGCTGGCTCCGGTCGAAAGCTGGCAAGCCTCGGTCGCTCCGGTTGAACAGCTCGCAGCCCAGGAGCCACGGGGCCAAGCCACCCGACCATGAGGTCGCGGTGTCGCCGTCGCTCGAGGTGGGGGCGCCGGACTCGCGTGGGGCGTCCGTACGGTTGGCTCCACAGCCTGCGCCGTGGCCTCGGGGAGAGACAGCTTGGGCAGCAGATTCGAGGCTGCCGGTGACGCGTCGCCCGAGCCGCAGCCCTGAACGACAAGCAAGAAGACCCACAGAGGGCGCATGGAGTTCAAAACGCCAGGCCGGGTGCATGCCATTCCTGCGGTCTCGGCCTCGGTCTCGGTCTCGGGCTCGAGGACCTCGAACCCGGAACCTCGAACCCGGAACCTCGAACCTCGAACTTCGAACTTCGAGGACGTCGAGAACGTGGGCGGCTGGAGCTTCGGGGGCTTCCTCTCGCAGGCCCTCCCAGCCTTGCCTCGTGCTCGCGCGCGTCAAGACACCGCGCTTCGCGCTTCGGCCTCCGGTCGCAAGCTCCCTTCGGCCGAGTCTTGACCCGCGCTGCGCGCGAGGCGGCGGGGGGAGGGCCCGCGAGAGGAAGCGACTCGAGGTGAGTCGCAGCTCGGCGGGCGGAAGGAGCTTCTCGATGGAGAAGAGCAATGGTGGCGTGCGGCAGCATCAGCAGCAGCACGCGTTTGGGTTCGAGCGGTACGACGTCTACCGGCTCGCAGTGGAGGTGAATCGTTGGTTCGCGTCGGTGAAGATGCCTCACGGGCGTAGCCATCTGCGCGACCAAGGGATGCGGGCGGCCGATTCGGTGGTCTGCAACATCGCGGAAGGGATTGCCAAAGGGCCGCGGGGTCGGGCGGGGCGCAACAGCTTGTGCATCGCGCTGGGCGAGGCCGGAGAGCTCTGCGCCGTGCTGGATTGCGCAGCGGTTCCGGGCGGGCTCGAGGCGCAGCGCAAGTTGCGACGCGTCGGGGCGATGCTCTCGAAGATGACGCGGTGAGCTCCGGAGGGGAGGCTGCGCTTCGGCGCGGCCTTCTCCGCCCGCTGCGGCGGCGGAAGGACACGATGGCTGTCGTTGAGGGGTCGCAGGCGCCCCTAGAAAGCGGCAACGACAGCCATCGTGTCGTTGCGGGGCGCCA
>JAUHZF010000594.1 GCA_030426145.1 Polyangia bacterium | reverse complement strand
TGACTTCGCGCGATCAGCAGAACTCCTGTGGGCAGATCTTCTACGACTATTATTGGGGTAGTGGCTTCCTGCCTTCGGTGCATCAGGGCGTCAACTTCCGAGGGCAAGGCGACCCGGTGCTCTACCTGCGCGATCCGCAGGGTCTCGATCGCGAGACGCGGCGCGGCATGCTCGATGACCTCGCTGCGCTAAACGAACAGCGCGCCGAAGAGGTCGGCGTCTTTGAACGTGGTGGTGCTGAGCGTGGCCTCGAGAAAGACGGCGTGTTTGGCCATGGCTCCGTCGAGCTTGGCCTTGGTCAGGTCGGCCTCGTGGAAGTTGACCTGCTCGAGGCAGGCCTTGGTGAAGTTGGTGCCCACGAGCTTGCATTTGCTCAGCTGCGTGAGCTTGAGGTGCATGCCCGACAGATCGAGGCCCGACAGGTCGCTGTCGTTGATGACCGCGAGCTCGATGCGGGCCCCCGTGAGTACCGCCGTCGTCAGGTCGGTCTGATAGAGCACCGTCTGCTTCATCTCGGCGTTTGAGAAGTTCAGGTTGGTCGACGACTCGGCGCCGAGGATGCTCGCCTGATCGAGTCGCGCTCGGCTGAAGTCGGCTCCGTCGAGCTCCAACTTCATGAGGCGTGCCATCCAGAGGTTGGCCCCCCTGAAGTTGATCCCATTCGCGTTGCCGCTCACGACGTTGGCATTGGTGAGGTTGGCCTCGCTGAGGTCGACCCCGGTCAACTTGGTATTGGCGAATGTGGCGTTGAGCAGGGTGGCGCCGCTGAGGTTGACACCGCCGAGGTCGCACTCGTTGAACGTCGCTTCCTGGAGGTTGGCGCCCGAGAGGTTGCTGGACGAAAAATCGCAGCCCTGAAAGATCGCCCCCCCGAGGTTGGTCCCCGAAAGGTCGAGGTCTTGCAGATCCTCTCCTTCGAAGAGGTCACCACCGTGAACCCTGGCTTCGAAGGCCGCCTTATCCACGGTTCTCTTCCTTTCGCTCGACGAAGCGGAGGAACTTCGTATTGGCACCGTCGAAGTTGGTGCCGCGGTTGCCACGGATCAGGGCGAAGTCCACGCGGAAGAGATTGGCGCCGGAGAAGTTGGCGTTCTCGATGTTGCTCTTCTGAAGGATGGCCTCCATCAGGTTGGAGGCGGACAGGTCGGCGTGCCGAAGGTTGGCTTTCATCATGAGCATGCCTGGTGCGTCGATGCCGGTGAGCTTGGCCCCTTCGAGGTCGGATTCGCTGAGATCCGACCCCTTCATCTTCGCACCGGAGAAGTCGCAGCCCTTGAGCTTGGTGCTACGAAGGTTTGCCTTCTCGAGGATGGCTCCGCGGAACGTCGCTCGCTCCATCGTCGAGCCATGCACCACGCGGAGCTGCGTACAGTCGGTCTGGTCGAAGTTGACCCCATCGAGGCGGCTCCCCACGAAGACACACTCGCGAAAGCTCGCGTTGGATACGTCGCAGCCGCTGAGGTTAGCGAAGATGAAGACGCAGCTCGTGAGCTTGGCACCCGAGAGATTGCTGCCCCCGAAGTCGAGCCCTACCTGCTCCTCGGGGTTCTCGGTCCGGATGAAGAAGATGCGCTCGGACGCGATGCGGCGTAGGTCGCAGCGTGAGAACACGGCATCCATGAAGCTCGCTTCGTCGAGCCGCGCGTCGGAGAGATTGGTCTCGGTGAGCTCCGCTGCGTTGAAGATGGCGCGGGACAGGTCGAGGCCCCCCGAGAAGTCGGTGCGCACGAGCGTGGCTGCGCCGAAGTTGGTACCTGCGACCTTGGCGCCCGTGAGCCGCGCATCGGTGAGGTCGGCCCGGGCCAAGACGGCGTCTGTGAGGTCGGCTCGGCTGAGGTCTGCCCCCCGGAGGTTGGCCTTCTCCAGGAACGCCCCGCGTAGATTGGCGCCAGACAGGTCGAGCTCGTGCAGGTCGGCACCCGTGAGGTCCCTCTCCCGGAGGCTCTCTCCCGCCGCGAGAGCGGCGACGACCTGGGTGCGGATGGCGTTGGCCTCATCTGCCGGCAGGGCGGCGGCGGCGGGGAAGTAATGCGCATGTTTGCGGTAGGAGGCTTTGAAGTTGGCCTCCGCTTGCATGAGCATCTCCATCGTCTTGGGGTCGCGAAGCTGAGCCTCTGCCTCTTCGAAGGGAGCGCCCGCGTTTCGCCCCAGCTCAACCCGGTCGATGATGCGTTGGAACTCCTCCTCGGCGTTGAACGTCGGCGGGCCGCCTTGACTACTTTCGCCTTCGGCCATGGCGGCGTCGAAGTCGATGCCCTGCTCTTCACATTGTTTGCGGGCTGCTTCGAGCGCCTCCTGTCGTTGCCGGTCTGCTTCGGCGTGGGCCTCCTCGGCGGCCTTGCTCTTCTCGTCGACGTATTCGGCCAGATGCTCTGGGTCGGGAGGTGGCTCGATCGGGGGCAGAGGCTCGGGCTTTTGGGGGAGGTGGGCGTCGGGGTCGATACCCTGCGCGGCCAACTCCTGGCGCGCCGCCTCGAGCGCCGTCGCCTGCTCGGACGCGAGCCGGCGATAGGCGTTCTGCAGCGCGAGTTGTTCCAGCTTGGTCGCCTCTTCGGCGTCGCCGAGGGTTTCACCCGGCTGCTTGGGGACGCCTTCGGGACGGGGCGGAAAGAGGTCTGAGTCCTTCAGCGAGAGAAGGTGCGCGCGGCTCTTGTCGAGCCGCTGCTCGAGCACTTTCTGGTAGTGCGCCTTGGGCCGCGGGGCATCTGGGCGTTCGCAGGCCGCGACGAGCTGAAGGATGTCGGCTGCGTCGTCTTCGCTGACCTCAGTCGACCCACGAAAGACGACGACCCCGCACTTCTGGTTCGGAAAGAGGTGAACGGTGTCGAGCTTCATGCCGACCTCACGGAACTCCGGCTCACCATTGGGGCGCTCACGGGTGATGAAGCATCGGGTCCGGTAGCTGGGGACGTGGGCCGACAGCGACCGCTCCTCGGGGTGCATGTTCTCGATGGTGAACTGCTCACCGCCCTCGAGGGCGCCCTCGAGCCATTGGTCGGGGGGCGCGGTGTTGAAGAAGGACCAGTCCATGTCCTCGGGGAACCCCGGGTACTGCTCCTTCTGCCACTTGGCGTCGTAGGTGCCACCCTTCTTCATGCGCGACTCGAAGTAGAGCGGCACGGTGCCGAAACCGACGGGAGTGACCATCTCGCCTTCGGCGGAGACGGGCTGCCTTGGGTTCTCGATGTTCGGCAGAGGGCGTAGCTTCCTCCCCGTGACCTCGTCGACGATCTCCACGGCACCTTTGCCGATGGGGTTGATGGCGTAGCCTTCGCCACCGAAGGCATGAGGCCAGTCGACAGGCATCTCCCTGAAGGGGGTGGGATCGGTGGGGCTACCGCCGTCCCAGTGCCGGTCACCGACCACGTAGAGCTCCTTGTCGATGAGCCGCTTGCCGTCGCGTTCGAAGCGAAGTGCGACCTTGCAGGCGGGCGCTTCGCCGCCCGAGGGGTGGGCCATGCCGCTCACGAGAACCTCGCAATGCGGTTTCGGCATGCACTCGTCGAGGGCACCCTGGGCCCCCATGGCCTCGGCCGCGACCTTCCACATGTGTAC
>JAUHZF010000593.1 GCA_030426145.1 Polyangia bacterium | reverse complement strand
TGGGGATCCTGGACGTCTTCCGGCGCGGACGCGGCGGCGGCGGGGTGGCCCCAGCCGACGAAGACCTCTTCGACGAGGAGTTCCAGCGCAAGCTCGAGTACCTCGCGATGGTCAGCCGGCGTGTCTTCAACGGCGTGATGAAGGCCGAGCGCCGGACCAAGAAGACCGGCAGCGGCGTCGAGTTCGCCGACCACCGCAACTACACCCCTGGCGACGACTTCCGCTACCTCGACTGGCACGCGTACCAGCGTTTCGACAAGCTGCTGGTCCGGCTCTTCGAAGAAGAAGAAGACCTCTCCATCTACTTCATCATCGACAACTCCTGGTCGATGGGGTTCAACGACGAGCTCAAGCTCCGCTACGCCAAGAAGCTCTGCGCCGCCCTGGCCTACGTCGGGCTCGCCAATCTCGACCGCGTGGCCATCGTCGCCGCCAACGCCGAGATCAACGGCCGCATGGAGCCGACGCGCAGCAAGCAGCGGATCTTCCGCGTCTTCCGTTTCCTCGAACGTGTCCGCCCCGACGGCGAGACCAACCTCGAGAGCGCGCTCAAGACCTTCGTGGCGCAGCACAAGCGCCGCGGCCTCGCCGTCGTCATCAGCGACCTCTACGACCCGGCCGGCTTCGAGAAGGGCATCAACGTCCTTCGCTACAACAAGTTCGAGCCCTTCGTGCTCCACGTGGTGAGCCCCACCGACCGCAACCCCAGCCTCAAGGGCGACCTCGTCTTGTACGACTGCGAGACCGGTCAGGAGCGGGAGGTCACCGTGACCAAGCGCATCCTCGACAAGTACGCCGAGTCGTACGACAAGTATCTCCGACGGGTGGAGCGCTTCTGTGTGACGCGTCAGGTGTCGTACTTTCGCGCCGACGTGAACGTCGCCTTCGACGAGCTCATCCTGCGGGTCTTCCGGCGCGGGGGCTTCCTCCGCTAGTCCACAGCCATGAACTTCACCGGCATCGACCCCCAGACCCTGCTTCGTGCGGGCGCCATTCTCGGCGCGGTGGTCGTCGCCTTTTACATCCTCAAGCTCAAGCGGCGCCCCATCGCGGTTCCATTCGGGCCGCTGTGGGAGAAGGTCCTGCGCGACAAGCAGGCCACCACGCTCTTCTCGCAGCTCAAGCGGCTCTTGTCGCTGTTGCTCCAGCTCATCCTCGTCGGCCTCATGCTGCTGGCCATGGGCGACCCCCGTCCTGCCATCAACGAGCTCGAGGGGCGGCACGTCGTGGTGCTCTTCGACGCCAGCGCGAGCATGAAGGCCACCGACGTCACGCAGCCGCCCGAAGTGGCGCAGGCGCCGCGGCCCGAGGAGGTCGCGGGCTACCGCACCCGGCTCGACGACGGTCGTGAACGCATCCGCGAAGTCATTCGTGGGCTGAGCGGCAGCGACCGCATGCTCATCGCACAGATGGACGCCGCCATCACGCCCCTGTCGACGATGACCGACGACGTGGCCGAGCTCGAAGAGGCGCTCGACGCCGTGGAGGCCATGGACACCCGGGCCCAGTACCCGCGCGGCCTGCGTTTCGCGCTCGACTCGTTGAAGGGCCTGGGGAACCCCGAGATCATCGTGGTCAGCGACGGCGCCGTGGGCGACGCCGTCGACGGTACGGAGCCCATCGAGCTCGGCGACGTTCGGTTCTCCTTCATGAAGGTGGGGGCCGAGAGCCGCAACGTGGCCATCAGCGAGTTCTCGGTTCGCCGCTACCCGCTCGACAAGAGTCGCTACGAGGTGCTGCTCGAGGTGACCAACACCAGTGACGAGCCCGCCGACGTGGACCTCGAGCTCTACGGCGACGGCAAGCTCAACGACATCGTCGGGCTGCGCCTCGAGGGGCAAGAGACGGTCTCGCGCTTCTATCCGAACCTCTACGGGGCCGACCAGTCGATCGAGGCGCGGGTCAAGCTCAAGGGCGCCGGTCCGCCCGATCGTCTGCCCGCCGACAACCACGCCTACGCGCTGCTGCCCGAGCGCCGCCGGGCGCGGGTGCAGGTGGTGACCAAGGGCAACATGTACCTCGAGGCTGCGCTGCTCCTCGACGAGTACCTCGACGTCAAGACGGTCAAGCCCGAGAACTACCCCCTGCAGGGCACCTTCGACGTCACGATCTTCGACGACGTCGCACCCAAGGTCGTCGACGGATCCGGGCACCGTTTCTATCTCAATCCTCCTCCCGACGGCGCGACGCCGTTCGAGGTAGGCAAGGAGATCAAATCGAGCCAGCGCTACACCGTCGGCTTCGACGACGTGAAGGTGAAACACCCCATGGTGCGCAACCTCACGCTCGGTGACGTGAACATCGGCCGGGCCCGCGAGCTGAAGGGCAACGGAAACGACACCAAGGTCGGCGAGAGCTTCAAGGGGACCATCCTCCTCGCGGGACGTCGCGAGGGGTTCAAATTCGCCGCGCTCGGGTTCGATGTGCGTGAGAGCGATCTCCCGCTGCGCATCGCATGGCCACTGCTCTTGCTGAACACGATCAACGCCTTCGTCGAAGAGGACACCGACTACATCTCCTCCTTCCGCACCGGTCAGGTGTGGAGCATCCCTGCGCCCGCCGACTTGAAGACGGCCATCCTCGAGCAGCCGGACGGCGACCGACAGACGGTGCCCATCAAGGACGGGCGGGCGTTCTTCCTCGGCCAGGAGGCGGGGTTCTATCGACTGATGCGCGCTCCGGAGACAGAGGATGAGGAGCCGAGCGAGCTGACCAGCTTCGCCGCCAACCTGTCCGACTCCAGGGAGAGCGCCATCACCCCAGTGGCGGAGCTGTCGGTGGGGGAGAGCACGGCCGGCACGGTGTCGGGCTTCGAGATCGGCGTGCGGCGCGAGTACTGGATCTACCTGCTCGCCGCGGTGCTCGCGATCACGGCCATCGAGTGGCTCACCTACCACCGGAGGGTCACGGTATGAGGCGGCCGCTGCTGTCGCAGCGAGCGGGTCGCGCCCTGTGGGTACTCGTCTGCCTCGCGACCTTTGCGGGCATGGCCTACGCCTACCACCGGTTCGTGTGGACCCGGACCGAGCCGACGTTCAGCTACGTCTACGAGGGCATCAAGTATCAGCTCCTCAATCCCCGCATGCTCGGGGTGGCGCTCATCGCGCCTTGGTTCCTCTTGGTGCTCGGCTGGACCTTGGCCGATCTCCCATGGCCGCAGAAGGTGCTCACCGTGCTGCTGCGGATCGGTTTCGTGGGCATGGTGGCCTTTGGTTTGGCGCGCCCGGTGCGTTCGGCCGACACCGACAAGATCACGACCGTCTACCTCATCGACGTCTCGAGCTCGGTCTCGGACGCTGCGATCGGCGATGCGCAGAAGCTGGTGGACGAAGCCTTCACCCTCAAGCGCGAGAACGACCAGATCCGGGTCGTGACCTTCGCCAAGCGCCCCCTTCTGTTGCCCCAGAAGCTCGATGGGGAAGGGGTCGCCTCGGCGCCCACCATCGCGCGGCATGTGGATGAGGCGGGAGGCGAGGGCAAGAGCGACGAGGAGATGGCCCGAGACGACCCAGGGGCGGGCTCCAATCTCCAGGCGTCGCTCCAGCTCGCCTACGGGCTATTTCCGCCGGGCTACC
>JAUHZF010000205.1 GCA_030426145.1 Polyangia bacterium | reverse complement strand
CGAGTCTGCGGGCCACGGACCATTGCCCGGCGGTGAAGCACAAACCCATCAACTTTTCGTGACGTTTCCAGTGATTACGGCTGGCCAAGCCTCATGAAGGTGGGTATCCTCCCCCGCCCCCCAAAAACGGCGTCGACCCCTCAATGGCAGAGAAGGGGAGACCGGGGAACACTCTCAGAGTGGGAATGACCGCTCCGACGTCCGTAGCTCAGCTTTGAGGAGTTCGAATCGATGGCAGAGGAAAAGGGTAGCGACCTCGATGTGTTCGAGGGCCTGACGAAGAAGAAGTCTTCGGTGCCCGCGGCCCCGAACACCATGAGGGGAGGGCTCGGGGGTCCGTCTTCTAGCCGCCTTCCGCCGCCGTCGAAGAAGCCTTCGTCCTCGGCGCTTCCGGCGCCCAAGCCGCCGCCGAGCAAGCGCAGCAGCTCGAGCGCGCTCCCGGCTCCCACGGCCCCCAAGTCATCGAAGAAGGGCGACTCCGAGGCTCCGGCCCTGTCGATCAAGCCCGCTTCGGTCAGCTCCTTGGTGAGCGACTCGAGCGCGCCCGCGGCGGGAGCGGCGACCGCCGATCTCGATTGGGATGACGACGAGGAGGCGACCAGCGTCTTCGACCGCTCCACGTCCGACCTCTTCGGCGACCTCGGGCCCTCGAAGAGCTCCCGTGCGGGTGGGTCGCTCCCCGGCGGTCCCGTCAGCCTCAAGCCCGACGTCGGCAAGGCTGCGGCGCTGCTCGCGAGCTCCGGTCGCAGCGCCAAGCCGGTCGAGCGTCGTCCGACCAGTATGGACCCGATGCCGCGCATTCCCGCGCCGGCGCCCGTCCCGAGGGACATCTCCGACTCCGCGGCCAAGGCCAAGAAGCCGGCCGAGTCGACCAAGCCACCCTCGTGGACGCCGTCCGAGGCCGCTCCTGCACCCGAGCCCGAGCGCAAGAGCGAAGGTGGCAGCAAGTCGATCCTGATGCTCGTGGCGGCCGCGATGGTCGCCCTCGGCATCGCGGGCTTCTTCTATCTCCGCAGCGCCTCCGCGGCCACGGTGACCATCAACGCCCTCCACCAGAGCAAGAAGGTGGAGACGGCCAAGGTCTACATCAACGGCCAGCCGCGCTGCGAGTTCACGCCGTGCATTCTCGAGCTCAAGCCGGGCACCGCCAATGTGCGCGTCGTCTACGGGCAGCTCGCCGGCACGCGCACCGTGCAGGTCGAAGGCGGCAAGAAGATCAGCGTAGACGTCACCCTTGGCGTCGCGCCCGACCTCGCTCCGCCCGAGCCATCGGACACGCCGGCGCCGGTCGCGCCCGAGCCCAAGGCCCCGGCCTCGCTCTCGCTCGCCACGACCATGAAGGACGTGGACGTCAAGGTGCTCGTCAACGGCGAGGACAAGGGCAAGCTCCCGCTCGAGCTCAAGGACCTCGAGCCGGGCGAGATCGAGCTGACCTTCGTGGGCGACGACAAGTTCGGCAAGGTGACCAAGACGGTCCAGCTCGAGCCGGGCAAGACCCTCAAGCTCGACGACATCAAGCTCCCGCTGGTCAAGGTGAAGACCATCTTCGAGCTCGCCACCAAGGGGGCCGAGGTCAAGCTGGTCGAGGTAGGTGGCGACGAGAGCACGCTCAAGTTCACCGGCGGCAAGACCGACAAGACCCTCGACACCACCAAGAAGTGGAAGGTCGTGGCGACGCTCAAGGGCTACCAGGACTTCGAGAAGGTCCTCGACTTCGATGGTGTCGAAGACGAGCTCAAACTGAAGATCGAGCTCGAGAAGGAAGAGGACAAGCCGGAGCCGTCGCCCGTCTCGAGCCCCGATCCCCAGCCTTCGAACGACCCCCAGCCGCCTTCGACTGCGGTGGCGAAGTTCGGCTTCATCAACGCCAACTCGATCCCGCCCTCTGCGGTCATCATCGACGGCAGCCCCCGCGGCCAGACTCCGGTGTCGGGTGTGAAGGTCTCGGCCGGAACCCACACCGTCGTCTTTCGTCACAGCAGCCGGGGCACCATGACCCGCACCGTCAACGTCGGCGCAGGCCAGACCGCGACCGCCGTCGTTCGCTTCAAGGCCGAGGAGCCGGCACCCCAGCCGGCGGCGACCAAGAAGAAGAAGAAAAAGAAGAAGAAGTGACGGGTGGCGGTCCCAGCGACCGCCCTTCGAGACTGAATCAGGGCGACGTCTGCGCGGGCAGGCGTCGCTCTTGTCGTTCGGCCTCGCGGTGCTCCGCGTCGAAGCGCTCCGACCACGTTCGCCAGTCGGTCGCACACGCGGGCGAATCCTCGCCCCCCGCGCAAGCGGCCGGGCGGGGCCGGGGACCGAGCAACAAGGCCATCTCCCAGCTCACGAACGGCAGCTCCTCGCGCAAGTGCTTCTTGAAAGCTTCTTCACGCGCGCGCAGCGCGTCGAGCCGGAGGGTTTGAATCGCCTGCTGGGTCTCTGATGAAGCGGCCTCGAGGCTCCGGATCTGTAGTTCGATGTTGTGCCGCAGCTCGGGGTCGGTCGTGCGCTCGTAGGTGCGCTGTAGAAAGCGCAGAGCGGCCGTCTGGTTGCCCGACTTCTTGAGGATGCTCGCGCCCCCGAGCGCTTGCCATGCGAGCCTGGAGTCGCCGCCACTGAGCTCAGCGGCACGGGCGAGGTATTCAGTTCCTTCGATGCGCCATTTGGCCGCCATCTCCGGATGGTCTGGCTCGAGGTAGCTCGACGGCGCGAGGAAGGAGACGAACTGGCCGAGGTTCAACCAGATCTCCGCATCGTATGGGCGCTGCTCGGTTCCACGTTCGAGGATCTCACGCACCTTGAGCGTGTCCTCGTACGACATGCGCTGGGCCTGGAACGACAGGAGCGCGTCGGCCATCAGGTAGGGGGTGCGCCACTCGGGGTCGAGCTCGTAGATGACGTCGTAGAGCTGGTTGAGGTTCTCGAAGCGGCGTCGCTCCTTCGAGTGAAGGCCCTGGGATACCAGCACGTGGGCCCAGAGGACGTCGGCCACCGCGTATCCGTAGCCCATCGACAATGCCTTCACCTGAGGCGGCGGCGGGAGGAAGTAGACGTCGTGTTTGTTTTTCACCTCCCGCTCGGTCTCGACGAGGTCGCCCCGCACGAGCTGGACCAAGATCATGGCCACGACGAAGAGCAAGAGGCTGGGAGCGTTGCGTCGCAGGGTCGATGCGGTCATCGGAAACTCACTCGACCTCACGGTCGACGAACATGCCGGGGATGACGCGGGGCTCGGCGCCGGGGGCACGCTCACCCCGAACCTCGAAGGTCGAGAGCACGCCATCACCGTCGAGGTCGCCGTGAGCCGTCGCGACGAAGCGCATCACGCCCGTCGTGGGGTCGAGCGCGCTGTCGAACTTGAAGGCGAAGTAGTGGGGCGCATCGAAGCCGAAGTTCAGCGACTTCCACGTGAGGTGCTGCCACGCATCGGGAGGATCGTCCGCGGGTTCTCCCCGCGGGACCTCGCCGGGGGTCAGCGGTGCGCTGGGCGGGAAGCTGATGTTCTGCGGGCGACCCTGCGCGTAGCCGATGGCATGGCTCACCATGGTGTTGAGGCCGTCGACGGCCTCGCTCTGCTTCGAGAAGCTGAGGTTGCGCAGGAAGGCGGGCACGAAGATGGCGACCAAGCTCGCGCCGATCGACAAGATGGCGGCAATTTCGGTGGCGGTTCGTGCGCGCGACATGGCTGGTTTTCCGTTCCCGGCGGAGGCTTCCGCAAAGCCCCAAATAGCACTGGGCCCCCCACGAATCCACGTGGAGGGCCCGTTGAAGAGCTTCGCTCTACGCGCTACTCGAGCGCGTCCTCCTCGTAGACCTGGGTGGCGGTCCGGAGCTTCTGGGTGGCAGGGTTGACCTGACCCGTGACGGCGAAGCGCGACGGGTTGAGATCGCCATCCAGATCACCCACTGCGCCCGCTTCGAAGCAGGGTGCCACGCAGCCCGCGGGGTTGGCCGGGGCGGCGACCATGGCGTCGACGTTGTAGTGGTACTGGTAGTAGATGGGCTGCGTCATGTTGAACTTGACGCACTGCCAACCGGTGGTCGAGTCACCCGCTTCGAAGTCGAGGCCGTTTCCGGTCCGTGGCTGGTACTTCTTGCCCGCGGGAACGCCTGCAGGAACGGCGACGGCCGAAGCGCACAGCGAGTGGCTCGCTGCGGTCGACGACACACCCTCGCCGACCATTTCGGCGGCGGCCGTCTCACGCTCGTAGGCGCCGACGGCACCACGGGAGATGGCCCCGATGTTGTTCTTGGCTTCTGAGGTCTTCGAGCTCGCGAGGTAACGACGCACGCCGTAGATGGCCAGGGCCGCCAGAACACCGATGATCGCGACGACGATCATGAGCTCGACGAGCGTGAAGCCGCGCTTGCTGCTTTTCTTGAAGGCTTTCATGTTGTCTCTCTATCTCCGTTCTCGAGGGTGCCAGGACGACCCCAAACTCCGTATTCGATTAGACCGTGGTCCGTTGACCTGAACGGTCACTCCGACTCGTTCTCCACGTAGATCTCTCCGTTGAACGAGGAAGTCAGTAGCAACGACTGCGTACCGTCGTTGTCCTGGTCGCCGGCGGCCTGGACGATGTACCAGGGCTCGGTGGCCGGGTTCGGCCAGGTGGGTGCGTTGACCGTGGTGGGCGGGGGAGGGTTCACTCCAGGGCCACCTGCGACGACCGCATATCCAAAGGTGGTGGGCGAGTCGGTGGTCACGTTGAGCAAGCGCCAGCACGCGTCTTCGGCGTGTCCGGCGTTGTAGAAGTTCTTCTTCTTCCCGTTGGGCGCGGACGGGTACCAGCTCGTCAAGCTCGCAGAGCAGTTGAGGTAGCTGAGCGTCTCGGCGCGATACGACTCCTGCGAGATGCGAATCGCGCTCATGACCGCCTTGGCGTCCGAGGTCTTCGAAGCGTCTAGGTAGCGGCGGTAGCCGACGAGGGCGATGGCCGCGAGAATGCCGACCATGGCCACCACGGCTAGCAGCTCCACCATGGTGAACCCACGGCGTGCGTGGCTTCGGTAGAACGTGTTCGCAGTGACCATCTCGGCGCCTGATGTGTGCGCGGGGCGGACATGACCGGTCCCGGCGCTTGAATAACTGGATTGCAGGGACCGTGCCGGGCGCGTGTTCATTTCAAAGTACCGATTTCGTTGGGCGCGAGAAGAAGAGCAGTCGACGAAGTGACGTTTTGCGTCGCTCGCACGTGGCGTGGCTGACGAAACGCGTCCGTCACTCGTCTTCGTTCACCATGGCGATGTCACCCGGTGCGAAGGACGTCGTCGACATGTAGCCGAAGGTGGAGTCGTTATCGATGTCGCCGACGCCCATCACGATGAACCACGGCTTGCCCGGGTCGGGGGCGAAGGTCCCCGTCGTGGGCAGGGTAGGGGGCGTCTCGGCGGGGACTCCCGCCATCGTGATGAAGCCCATGTAGGTAGGCGCCTGGGCGTCGATG
The DNA here is from genome assembly GCA_030426145.1 of Polyangia bacterium. GTDB lineage: Bacteria > Myxococcota_A > Polyangia > Polyangiales > Polyangiaceae > JAPYTK01. The sequence continues at coordinate 12,170 of JAUHZF010000205.1, read as the reverse complement.
CCGAGCAGGTCCCAGCATTCCGACCTCGGATGGCCCGAGTTGCGAAAGGTGCGCTTCTGCGTGTTCGGCGCCGCCGGGTAGTAGTCCGTCAGCGTGTCGGAGCAGTCGAGGTAGCCTTCGGTGTCTTCGAAGTAGCGGATCTGTCCCGCCGAGATGGCGCTCACGAGGTCTTTGCCCTCGGCCGTCTTGGTCCACTGCATGTAGCGCCGGTACCCGGCGACGGCGATGGCGGCCATGATGGCGATCATCGCGATGACGGCCATCAGCTCTACGAGCGAGTAGCCACGCGAGTGGGATGTAGCGTGATGTCGCATGTCGTCTCTCGGCGAGCGCAGATGTGCGCCCGACCGAAGCACGGTTCTGCAAGATCCGTGCTGTCGCCATCATCGCCTGATGAACGCGAGTGGGCGACGTTTTGCGCAGGGCGACTGACAAAACGCGGCACTCGTTGCGGGCTCGCCCCACCTTTTTGCGGGGCTCGAAACGTCGTCGCTTCGCGACCTAGTCTGAACCGTCCACGTCCATGCCCAGCTTGTTGAGGCGGTATCGCATGGATCGAAAGGTGATACCGAGGAGCTCTGCCGCCTTCTTGCGCACACCACCGGTGCGGTCCAGCGCTTGGCGGATGTAGTGGCGTTCGGTGTCGGCGAGCACACCATCGAGGTCGCAGCCCGACTCGGGCAGCTCTCCCTGGATGGGGGTGGTGCTTTGCCTACCTGCGACCACCCCGGATGGAAGGTCGTCGAGCTCGATGCGGGAGCCCGACGTGAGCGCCACGGCCCGCTCCATGATGTTCTCGAGCTCGCGGATGTTGCCCGGGAAGGCGTAGGTCTCGAGCGCATCGAGGGCCTCGCGGCTCAACCCGTCCACCTGCTTGTCGAACTCGTTGCTGAAGCGCTTCACCATGCTCCGGGCGAGCCGTCCGATGTCTTCGCGTCGCTCGCGCAGGGGCGGCAGCTCCACGCGGATCACGTTGAGCCGGTAGTAGAGGTCTTGGCGAAACGACCCACTCTCGACCCCAGCTTCGACATCCCGGTTGGTGGCGGCGAGCACGCGCACGTCGACCTCGACCTCCTGCGTGCTTCCAACGGGTCGCACCCGTCGCTCTTGCAGCACGCGCAGGAGCTTGACCTGCAGCGCGAGGGGAAGCTCGCCCACCTCGTCGAGCAGGAGCGTGCCGCCTTGGGCCTGCCGAAACATGCCCAGGGTGCTTTGGGAGGCGCCGGTGAAGGCTCCCTTCTCGTGCCCGAACAGCTCGCTCTCCATGAGCGCCTCGGGCAACGCTCCGCAGTTGATGACACAGAAGGGTCCCCCGGAGCGGTCGCTCAGCTCGTGGAGCACGCGCGCGCATCGCTCCTTGCCGGTTCCGCTTTCGCCCGTGATGAGCACCGTGGTCTTGGTGTTGGCGGCCTTCTTCACGAGGGCGGCGACCCGTTGCATCGAGGGCGACTCACCGAAGAGGTTCTCGGGCTCGCCCGGCGGGGGCACCAGGGTCGCGAGGTGAGCCCTCAGGCGCCGGTTCTCGGCCACGATCTCGCTTTTCTCGAGCGCCTTTCGCGCGAGCTGGGCGATCTCCTGCGGTGAGAAGGGCTTGGTGACGAAGTCGTAGGCCCCGAGGCGCATGGCCTCGATCGCGCTCTCCACCGTCGAGTAGGCGGTGACCATGATCACTTGGGTGTGGTGCGTGCGCTCCCGCGCCGCGGCGAGCACGTCCATGCCGGACCCATCGGGCATTACGAGGTCTGTGATGATGAGGGGGTAGGGCGTTTCGCGCTCGGTGATGGCCTGGATCGCTTTGTTGCACCCAGGCATCGCGTCGACGTGAAATCCCTGTCGACGCAAGGTGATCTGCAGCACCTCGCGCAATCCCGGCTCGTCGTCGAAGATCAGAACCGTTGGTCCACTCTCGGCCACGGTCGCATGGTGTCACGACTCGCCGACCCGCTCCAAACGGGACCCGCTTCGTTCACGCGGGGGAGCAGCTACCGTCGACGGGAAGGCCGTTCACGCGCTCTTCGAGCAGGAAGCCGGTGGCGGTCGACGACTCGCCATCGACGAGCTGCCACACCTCGGCCCGGTCGCACGGATCACCCTCGACCTCGATGAAGTACCTGCCGCTGCGGCTGCGGTCTTCGACCCCGACGATGCTGCTGGTCGCCGTGTTCTTCACCAGTACCGTCGCGCCCGGCTGGCAAGCACCGCGCACCTGCCACCGGTCGTCGTCGCTGAAGGCAATGCTCTCCGGCTCATCGGGCGGCGGCAGCGGAAGCGTGGGGCTGAGGCACCCCGGCGCAGCCGCACCCACCAGCGCGGTGCCGGTGAGCCCGATGAGATCGCGTCGCGTCATGCGAGAAGACGAAGGCATGGCTAACCATCCATGCATGCAACATTCCGGCCGCAGTCTTGGTTGTCCAAGTGCCTGATGTTGCGTGCCGCGGGGTCAACTTCGTTGTCGATTGGCAAGCTAGTTTGCGTACCGTCTCATGTGACGTCGCGGCGGTCGGACGGCAGGACGCGCAGTCGGACGTTGGCGACCGGGCGCGCCGCGGGAGCCTTGTCGAGCCAGTCGATGACTTCGCCCGCGACGTCGTAGTCGCTGCTCTGGGTCACACGGACCTTCACCATGTCGCCGGGGACGGGCTGGCGGTCGAGGTACTCGGTGCCACTGAGGTAGACCTGGCCGTCGATGCTGGGCGCCTGGCCGCGGTGGCGGCCCATGAGCACCAGCTCGTGCTCGTCGCTCTCGCCCTCGACGAGCACATCGAGCTCGCGGTCGACGAGCTCGGCGTTGTTCTCGGCCGCGATCTGGCGGGCCATCTCCATCAGCTGGTGATATCGGACCTCGGCCGTGTCCTCGTCGACCTTGCCTTCGAGCTCGGCCGCGTGGCTGCCGTCTTCATCCGAGTAGCGGAACACGCCGACGCGATCGAAGCGCGCCCAGCTCACGAACTCGAGCAGCTCCTCGAACTCGGCGTCGGTCTCACCGGGGTGACCCACGATGAAGGCGGTTCGGAAGGTGAGGTCCTTCACGCGGCCGCGGAGGCGCTCGACCAGGTCGTACAAGCGCTGGCCGCCGTGGCCGCGCCGCATGCGGCGAAGCATGCCGTCGGCGGCGTGTTGGAGCGGCATGTCGACGTAGGGCAAAACGCGCGGGTGGTCGGCGAGGAGGTCGACGAGGGCGTCGTCGAGCTTCTCTGGATAGAGGTAGAAGAGGCGGACCCAGTGCACGCCCGGCACCTCGGCCACGCGCTCCACGAGCTGTGCGAGGGCGCCCTGCTTGGTGTCGCGGCCGAACGAGATGGTGTCCTGCGAGATGAGGTTGAGCTCCTTGACGCCGGAGGCGACCAGGCGCTCCGCCTCGCGGACCACGTCGTCGATGCTGCGTGAGCGCTGCTTGCCGCGCAGCGAAGGGATGACGCAGAAGGAGCACTTGCGGTTGCAGCCTTCGGCGATCTTCAAGTAGGCGCTTCCGGGCCGCGAGGAGACGGTGCGGGGGTTCTCGGCTGCGATGACCCAGTCGGCAGGTTTGCCCACGAGGACCCGCTCAGCGTCACCGCCGAGGACCGATCCCAGTTTGAGCATGTCGCTCGAGCCGAGGAAGTGATCGACCTCGGGCAGCTCGCGCGCCATCTCGTCGGGGTGGCGCTGCGAGAGGCAGCCGGCGACCACGAGCTTGTTGCAGCGGCCCTCGGTGCGGAAGTCGGCCATCTCGAGGATGGTGTCGACCGACTCCTTCTTGGCGGGGTCGATGAAGCCGCAGGTGTTGACCACGATGACGTCGGCGTCTTCGGGGTCGTCCACATTGAGGTAGCCCCGTTCCATGGCGACCCCGAGCATCACCTCGGAGTCGACGCGGTTCTTGGGGCACCCCAGGCTCACGAGGTGAATGGTGCGCTTGTCGTCGGCCACGGCTCCTGCGCTTAGCGCATTGCCGTGGCTTCGGCGACCCGAATCACCCGCGGGCGGCGTCGATGCGCTTCGCGAAGCGCTCGAAGAGGTAGAGCGCGTCGTGCGGACCGCTGGCCGCCTCGGGGTGGAACTGCACGCTGAAGGCGTTCATTCCCTGGAGCTCCAGACCTTCGCTCGTGCCGTCGTTCAGGTGCACGTGGGTCGAGGTCGCCTTGCCCTGCAGCGAGTCGAGGTCGACACAGAAGCCGTGGTTCTGGCTCGTGACCTCGACCCGCCCCGTGGCGAGGTCCTTCACCGGCTGGTTGATGCCGCGGTGCCCAAACTTGAGCTTGAAGGTCTTGGCGCCAGCCGCCAGGGCCAGGAGCTGATGGCCGAGGCAGATCCCGAAGATGGGCTTCTTGCCGAGCAGCCCCTTCAGGGTCTCGATGGTGTAGGTGACGGCGGCGGGGTCGCCAGGGCCGTTGGAGACGAAGATGCCATCCGGCTCGAGCGCCAGGATGTCGTTGGCGCTGGTGGTGGCCGGAACCGCGGTGACCTTGCAGCCCACGTCGACGAGGCATCGCAAGATGTTGCGCTTGATGCCGAGGTCGAGGACCACCACGTGGCGGTCGGCCTTCTCGGGTGGGCCCGAGGTCTCGGGCACGCCGGGCGTGCCAGCGGCGCGCCAGTCACCGCTGCTCTCGGTCCACGTGTAGCTGGCTTCGGGGGTGACCTGCGCGACGAGATCGAGACCCTCCATGTTCGGGGCCTCGCGCGCCGCCTTCAGCAGAGCCTCGGGGTCGCCGGAGCCAATGGCGGCGTTCTGGGCGCCCTGATCCCGAATGTGTTTCGTGAGGGAGCGCGTGTCGACGTCGCCGAGGGCGACCACCCCATGGCGGTCGAGGTAGGCGTCGAGCGACTCGTCGGCGCGCCAGTTCGACACCACCGTGGAAGCGTCGCGAACGACGAAGCCCTTGGCGTGAGGGCGGTCTCCGCGGCTCTCTTCATCGGCCCGGTTCACGCCCGTATTGCCGATCTGGGGGGCGGTCATGGTGACCAGCTGACCGGTGTAGGAAGGGTCGGTGAGGACCTCTTGGTAGCCGGTCATGCCGGTGGTGAAGACGGCCTCACCAGCGGCGATGCCGTCGTGACCGAAGACCACGCCGGGAAAACGCGTGCCGTCGGCGAGTACGATCCATCCGTCACGTACGCTCATGAGAAGGCGCCCTCCCGGACGTAGACCGGCTGCCCACGGAGCGTGGTGAGCTCGACCGAGCCGGTGAAGGTCTGGCCCACGAAGGGGCTGTTGTGGCACTTGCTTCGCAGCTGGGCGCCTTCCACGGTGTGGGTGCGCTCGGGGTCGACGAGCACGATGTCGGCCTTGGCCCCGACCCGTAGGGTGGGGGCTTCGATCCCGACCACGCCGCTCGGCGCCGAGGTGAGGGCGGCCACGAATCGGCCGAGGGAGAGCTTTCCGTCGCGCACCAGCTGCAAGAGGGTGGGCACGACCAGCTCGAGGCCGATGAGGCCGGGGCTGGCCGCCTGGAACTCGCACTCCTTCTCCAGGCTGGAGTGGGGGGCGTGGTCGGTCGCGATGGCGTCGATGGTGCCGTCGGCAAGCCCGGCCACGCAGGCGTCGATGTCGCGCTGCTCGCGGAGTGGCGGGTTCACCTTGCAGAAGGTGTCGTACCCGAGACCGTTGTGGCCCTGCGCCACCGCTTCGTCGGTGAGCAGGAGGTGATGCGGCGTGACCTCGGCCGTCACCTTCAAGCCCCGCTGCTTGGCTTCGCGCACCAGGCGAACGGCGCCTTCGGTCGAGATGTGGGCCACGTGGTAGCGAGCCCCGACGGCTTCGGCGAGGAGGATGTCGCGGGCGACGATGATGTCCTCGGCGACCCGCGGCCAGCCACGCAGGCCGAGGCGCGTGGACACGGCACCCTCGTGCATGTGGCTTCCCGCCGTGAGCGCGTGGTCTTCGGCGTGCTGAATGACCGGCAGATCGAAGGTCTTGGCGTACTCGAGGGCGCTGCGCATGATGGCGCTGTCGGTGACACAGCGCCCGTCGTCGCTGACGCCGACCGCGCCGGCCTCCTTGAGGTCGGCCATCTCGGTGAGCTCTTGGCCTTTCAGGCCGCGGGTGATGGCGCCGATGGGGTGCAGGGCAGGGCCACCGACCTCGCGCGCTCGCGCGACCATCGCCTCCGTGATCGAACGGCGGTCGTTGACCGGCTTGGTGTTCGGCATGCAGCACACGTGGGCGAAACCGCCCGCAGCCGCTGCATCGAGGCCGGACTTGATGTCCTCTTTGTATTCGTGGCCCGGCTCGCGGAAGTGCACGTGGATGTCGACGAAGGCGGGGAGGGCCCAGCGGCCTCCGCCTTCGATGACCACCGCGCGCTCGGAGCTCTTCATCTCCGCCGTTGCGGCGCCGGGACCCACTCGGGTGATCCGCCCGTCCTCGACCACGATGTCCACCGTGTCATCGAGCTCGACCACGGGATCGACCGCTCGCACCGCGGAGAACACCACCAACTGGGGGTCGCGGCCTCCTCGACCGGAGGATGACGCCTTCGACCAATCGACCATGCGGCCGTTGCTAGCACCCTCGGTCAGTCGCCGCTACGGCTGTATCGGTCACCGTTCTGCGAGGCCCACGACGCTGCACGAAGGCGACCCGCGGATGGACTCCTCACATCGCAAAAGAGCGAGAACGTCGACGAGAGTGAGATGGAGAACGTCGACGTGAGCGAGGACGAGCGGCTCTGTCGGGCCGTGGCGTGGTGTCGAGTTGCGCCAGAGGATGGCGCCCCAGCCGAACGGCGCTGAGCGCTGCCGACGGGACGAGCCGAACCCGTGACAATTGCGCCTTGACCACCCCACACCGCTCGGGTAGCTACCTCGGTCCCTACCCGCGAAGGTGGCGGAATTGGTAGACGCGCTGGTTTCAGGTACCAGTGGCCGCAAGGCTGTGGGGGTTCAAGTCCCCCCCTTCGCACCATGCTCGAGGCGTTTGCGCTGCTTGCGCTTCGCCTCGGCCACGACGAACCACTGCGTCAGTCGTGTACGTCGCGCGAGAACTTGCGGGGGCTCTTGCCCACGGCGGCGCGGAAGTCGCGGGTGAGGTGAGCTTGGTCGCTGTAGCCGAGCTCCGCGGCGAGCTCGGCGAGTGAGACGGTGCCCTGCTCGAGGCGGAGGGCGGCCTCCTGAAGGCGGTGGCGGCGGATGACCCACTTGGGGGAGACGCCGACGTGCTCGCGAAAGAGACGTTGCAGGGCACGCGGGCCGAGGCCGGCCACTTCTGCGAGGCGCTCGACGGTGAGGATGCTCGTGTCGCGGGTGATGCGGTCCACGATGGCGATGGGCAGGCTGACGTCTTCGTCGCGCCTGAGCTCCTGGAGCCAGGTGGTGATGCGGGCGAATGCGAGGGGGTCGTCCTCGACGTCGAGGACCTCTTCCGCCCAGGGCCCGAGGTCGCCGAAGAGCTCTTCGAGGGGGAGGATCTTGTCGGCCACGTCGCGCGCCGGACGATCGACGAAGGCCTTGAGGCCGCCGGCGCGGACCTTGACGCCGCGCACACGGCCACGCCCTTCGAGGCGGCGGACCCACCGCCGCGACCAGACGCCGACGAGCCGTCGCTCGCGGCGATCGCCCGACTCGAAGACGATGTGCACACAGGGGTCGCCCAAGATCTCCGTCTCGTGTGCCGGTTGACCCGACAGGTCCCAGCGCCCGCGCCACAGCGCCGCCACGACGTCATCGAGGGGCTCTGGGGCCGCGAAGGTGGTCGCGTCGATGCGTGACCCACTCTGACGACTCGACACCAGCCCACGCGCACGGCCATGACCCGTGGGTCGCGTTTGTTCAAGCTCGAGGCGGTCGGACATCGCTATGACCTGGTTACGAAGGGACGACGAACATGACCATCACCATCTCAGCCATCTCCGACATCGAAGCTTACCGCGGCCCCAACGAGATCGAGGGGATCCGCTTTCGTCCCGCGCGGGCGGCCCTCGGCGTCTCGGCCTGGGGCATGAACGTGATCGAGCTCGACCCAAACTGCACGGGCTATCCCGAGCACGACCACGCCGAGGACGGGCAAGAAGAGGTCTACGTGGTGCTCGAAGGAGAAGCGGAGCTTCAGGTGGGGGAGGAGCGACACACCCTGCGGCGCGGGCAGATGGTGCGGCTCCCGGCCGACGTGCGCCGCAAGTGGGTGACCCACAACCACAGCGTGGCGCTGCTCGCCCTCGGGGGCACGCCCGGACAGGCCTACTCCGCGGAGTGAGCCGGGCCCGGCGCCAACAAGTCGATCGGTCTCGTGCACGGGCGTGCCACAATACTGGGCTGTGGGGGACGAGAAGGACCAGCGCTTCTGGGTGGGGGAGGATCCCTCCGTCGAGTTCCTGGCGGCCATCATCGAGCACGTCGGCCATCCCATCTTCGTGAAGAACCCACGGAGCGAGTGGGTGCTTCTCAACCGGGCCTTCTGCGAGATGGCGGGCCATCCTCGGGAAGCCATGCTCGGCAAGACGGATCACGACTTCTTTCCCGAAGCCGAGGCCGACTTCTTCCGACGCAAAGACTTGGAGATGTTCGAGCAGGGGTCGACCGTCGTGGTGGAGGAGGAGCCGCTCACCGACGGCGCGGGGCACAAGCACGTTCTGTCTACGACCAAGGTGCCCTACCGGGACGCCTCGGGTGAGGTGACCCACCTCGTCGGCATCATCAGCGACATCACCCGCATCAAAGAGGCCGAAGACGCCCTGCGCGACGCCAATCAGGAGCTCGAGCGCCGCGTCGCCGAGCGCTCGACGGCGCTCGCCGCGGCACATGGCGAGCTCCTGCGAAAGGAGCGCTTGGCCGTGCTCGGGCAGCTCGCGGGGGGCATGGCGCATCAGTTGAGAAACCCCCTCGGCGCGATCCAGAACGCGATCGCGCTCGTGTTGCACGAGACCCTCGGCAAAAAACAGCTCGACGCGGTGCGGGTCATCCAAGAGGAGGTGGCCCGCGCCGACCACATCATCACGGCGCTGCTCGACTACGCGCGCATCGCGCCCCCGGCACGTCGCCGCGTCCCGGTCGTCGACCTGCTGGCGGAGGTCATCGACCTCGAGGGTCTGCCCGACAGCATCACCGTCGAAGTGCAACTCGACCCGGAGCTCGAGGTCGATGTCGACGTCACGCAGGTCCAGATGGCCCTGGGCAATCTGGTTCGCAATGCGCGCGAGGCGATGCCGGAGGGCGGTCGCATCGAATGGCACGGCCACGATACCGGCAAAGCGGTCGAGCTCTCGGTGCAGGACACTGGACCCGGTGTGCCGGAGTCGCGCCGCGACCTGCTCTTCGAGCCGCTCATCACGTCCAAGGCCGAAGGCAGCGGGCTCGGCCTCTGCACCGCGCGAAACCTCATCGAGAACCAAGGGGGCCGTCTCGACTTCTGTGCGACGGGCGGGGGAGCTCGCTTCGTGATGCAGCTCCCACGCTAGCAAGAGCACGCGACCTCCGGTCTGCGATGGACGGGTGGGGGACTTCGATCAGCGGAAGCGGCCGAGCTGGATCCCCGCTGCGAAGGTGACGCCGTCGTAGTCGTCACGCACGTAGGCGTCGTAGCCGACGGTGCCGAAGTAGTGCGCGCCGACGTAAGGACGGGCCCAGTCCGAGGCGATGAAGCTCGCGCGGAGGCCGAGCTCGAAGCCGAAGGTGATCGATGCGTCTCGCCCGTCGAGGAGCTCGTTCTCCCATGCACTCACGCGGCGTCCGTCTGGCGTCTCGCGGTGGTCGCCCGTGAGATAGAAACCGAGGTTGCCGTTCCGGCCGCTTCGTGTCTGCGCCCTTCCTGGTCGCGCAGTCCGACCTCGTGTGGACGGCCCAGGAGAGCTTGCAGGCGTAGGGGTGAGGGTCGTAACAGCCCCCCTCGATGCCTCGTCAGCCGCCGCCGTTGCGGAGGTCCCAGTGGACCATCTCCGTGCGACCGTCGCGGTTGTACTTGCTGAACTTGCACATGATGGGGACCGCGCCGCCGCAGCGGTGAACACGGGTGTAGGCCCACCAGACGAGGTCGTTGTCGTCGTAGTTGCGGCGGGCGAAGACCGAACGCAGGAGGCCGCGCGACAGCTGGTGCTCCATCTCGAACTCGGTGGCCGAGACCATGATGACCATCTTCTTCGTCTCGGAGATGCACTCGCGATGCACGGGGTCACACGACTGGTCCTGGGGGCACTTGCTGCCGGGTCGGCAGGTGGTGATGTAGCGCTGCTTGCTGCCGTTCTTGGTCGACTCCAGCAGTAGGTCCATCGCGTCGTCCTCGTTGGCGCCGAGCAGCAACGCCATCGCGGCATCGTAGCTCGCGCGGCGCCGGGTCAGGTCGTCGTCGAGCTCGCAGCGGGCCACGTGAAGGCGAAGCTCGGCGTTGCGCGGCTCGTCGAGCAGCCGCTGTCGGAAACCCGCAGGGAGCAGCGTCGGCTGCTTCTTCTCCATCGCCACGATCTTGTCGACCGTCTCCTTCGCGGAGACGAAGAACTCACGGGTGGGCGGGGTGCCGTGGTAGGCCGCCAACTGACGGCGGCCACGGCCGCTGGGGGCCCTGCGCGTGTCGAGGCGGCGCGCACCTGGTTGCACCGACATGTCCTCGGGGCAGTCGAGCTGCTGGTCGAGCAGGCTGACGCGGTCGGTCCCGGTCTGCTCCATGCCCGGGTCGCTGCTGGCCGCCTTGGGCATCACCGGCTTGACCTTGGGGTCGTTGTTCACCGGCTTGAGCAGGAAGAAGCCGGGGGTGAGAAGGACCACCGCCAGGAGGAGGCTCTGGAGAGGCTTCATCGTGCGCATGGTACGGAGCGGGGGCTGGGGATCTTCCCTCGCCCGATCCCATCGCTCGCGGGCCATGGAAGCGGGGGTGGCGACCCGATCGATGGGGCCGAGCCACGACCGCCGTCGTTCAAACGCCGACGCGTCAGGGAGCGAGGACCAGGACCTTGGGCTGACTGGGCACGATGCGCATGCCGGGGCAGTTGGTGTTGTTCTGGAGGGCGACGCTCGTCATGCGGGTGGCCGGCATGCCGCCGACCAGGAAGGTGAAGGCCCCGGTCAGGTGCCGGTCGGGACCCATCACCGTGCCTGAGGCGACGCCGGTGGCGACGCCCGCGTTGTCGCCATTGGTCATCACCACCGTGGTGGCCATGTTGTGGGCCGGGGTGCACATCCAGAGCACCTTCGGGTAGAAGCCGACCGCGGTCGGGCCCAGGCCGATGTTGGGGTAGGGGATGGGGACGGGGCCGGCGGGCGTGGGCGTGAGGCACACGTCGGGGAAGCCGAGGTCCATGCCCATCATCTGTGAGTTGGCAAACATGTCAGGTGCTCCTTTCAGCCGACGTGGATCTGCTCGCCGTCGACCTTGACGAGCTGACGCGCGGTGACGACGGCGTTCTCACCGTGCAGGGTCATGGTCTTCTGGGCCGAGTGGTCGATGTGCTCTGCCTTGAGCTGCTCGAGGCCCTCGACGCGGCGAATCGAGCTCTTCGCCCGTTGGCTGAACCGCCCGAACACCCCGTCGATCGCGTTCGCGAAGGATTTGACCCGCTCGAACTCGGTCTGCAGGAAGCGGCCCACCACGGTCGCCTTCTGGGTCGCGACCTTGGCCTCGACCGCGTTGACCTTCACTTCGGCCGAGACCACGCCCACGCGCTTCTGCGACACGAGGTCGACGCCCTCGGGAGCTGCGATTCGAACCTGCCCGGTGGACGAGAGCTCGAGGTCCCCCTCCACCGACAGGCGCGTCGCCATGGCTTCGCGCTCTAGCACCGCGAGCACGTAGCAGGTGCCGCGCTCGCTGGTCGCGAGCAGCACCACGTCGTCGACCTCGGGGGCGACGAGGCAGCTCACCGCGCGCTGGGCGCGGTACACGCCGGCTTCGCTCTGCACCATCGTGCCATCGGGGGTCACCGACAGGACGCGGGCGGCTTCTTGGACCATTTCGCTGGGGCGCAGGGCGCGGACGTTGTTCTGCATCAGGGGCTCCTTGGGGCTATGGACGGGGGCTCAGAGCTCGCCGCGGGTCGCGGCGTTGAAGGTTTCGGCTTCGGCGAGGTCGCGGTCGTCACCCAATGCGGTGGTGCGACCGGTGAAGATGGTTCCGTCTTCCTTGGTGCGGTGAAACCGCGTGCGGAAGGTGGAGGCGCCGGAGAAGTCGCTGCCGGAGATGTCGGCGCGCGAGAAGTCGGCCTCCTTCAGCTTGCAGCCCACGAAGCGGCTGTTGGTGGCGACGGCGTCGTGAAAGAAGGCCTGCC